>JBILDC010000016.1:0-65076 GCA_044352855.1 Sediminibacterium sp.
ATGCGTTTGTGTGTAGGTAAAGGAATAGGACCTGTTACTACTGCACCAGTACTGCGTACGGTTTTTACGATTTTCTCAGCAGACTTGTCTACCAAGTTGTGATCGTAAGATTGTAATTTTATTCTAATTCTTTGAGACATAGCTATTTTTCCCAAATTATCTTGGGGTTGCAAAGGTAATGGGTTGTGGGGTAACATTCAAGAAATATTGCCCTTTTTTTAAATTATTTTTAAAAAAGGTTTTGACACTAAAAAGCCCCTTTTGGGGGCTTTTAATATCATTAGAGTAGTTTTTGAGACCTTAAAATTAATATAAAGGTCTCAAAAACTAAAAAAGCCCCTTTTGGGGGCTTTTTTATATTGATAATCAATGATTTACCTATTCATCATCCTTCACCTTGCCTTTGTTCTTTGCCATCACTTCTTCAGCGATATTGTTCGGTGCTGGGTTGTAGTGGCTAAACTCCATCGTAGATGTTGCACGACCAGAGCTTAAAGAACGAAGTTGAGTTACATATCCAAACATTTCACTCAAAGGCACTTTCGCTTTGATAACTTGTAAGTTACCACGGCTATCCATACCTTCTAACATTCCACGACGACGGTTTAAGTCACCGGTAACGTCTCCCATGTATTGGTCTGGTGTTACTACTTCCACTTTCATAATTGGCTCTAGTAATGTAGGCTTCGCTTTTTTACCTGCAGTTCTGAAGGCAGCTTTAGCACATAATTCAAATGACATTGAATCAGAATCCACATCGTGGTAAGAACCATCAGTAATACGCACTTTCATGTTGTTCACTGGATAACCAGCTAAAACACCTTGTGTCATGGATGTTTCAAAACCTTTATTAATGGCAGGAATAAATTCTTTTGGAATAGATCCTCCGAAAATATCATTTACGAATTGGAAATGCTTGTCTTTATTTTCTGTTAACCACTCTACATCTGCAGGTCCAATTTCAAATTCGATATCGGCAAATTTACCACGACCACCTGATTGCTTTTTCAAGACTTCACGGTGCTCGATCATTTTACCAAATGCTTCTTTGTAAGCCACCTGAGGATTACCTTGGTTAATCTCTACTTTAAATTCACGACGCATACGGTCAACGATAATCTCTAAGTGTAATTCACCCATTCCAGATAAAATTGTTTGACCAGTATCTTCGTCTGTCTTTACACGTAAAGTAGGATCTTCCTCTACTAATTTAGCAATGGCCATACCCATTTTATCAACGTCAGCTTGCGTCTTAGGCTCCACTGCTACAGAGATAACGGGTTCTGGAATAAACATATTCTCTAATACAATTGGATGGTTCTCATCACATAAAGTATCTCCTGTTTTAATTTCTTTAAATCCAACTGCTGCTGCGATATCACCTGCTTCGATAAAATCGATTGGGTTTTGTTTGTTCGCAAACATTTTCATGATACGAGAAATACGCTCGTTCTTTCCACTACGCATATTCTTTACATAAGAACCTGCATCCAAATGACCAGAATAACATCTGAAGAACGCTAAACGTCCTACGAAAGGATCGGTCATGATCTTAAATGCCAATGCAGCAAATGGTTCTTTTGCATTTGGTTTACGGTAAACTTTTTCTCCTGTATCTGGATCTGTTCCTTCTGTATCATCTACATCTACTGGAGAAGGTAGGTAACGACAAACTGCATCTAATGCTGTTTGTACGCCTTTATTTTTAAATGAAGATCCGCACATCATTGGAACGATACTTAAATCGATCGTTGCTTTACGAATAGCTTCATGTACTTCTGCTTCAGAAATAGAATCAGGATTTTCAAAAAACTTCTCCATTAATTTGTCGTCATATTCTGCAACGGCTTCAATTAATTGAGCTCTCCAATAATCCACATCTTCTTTCATATCATCAGGAATAGGATTCTCTACATAAGTCATACCTTCTGTAGCATCATCCCAAATAATAGCTTTCATTCTAATTAAGTCAACTACACCAGTGAAGTTATCTTCCGCACCGATAGGTAATTGTAATGGTACTGCTTTCGCACCTAACATTTCTCTTACTTGTGTAACCACCATTAAGAAGTCGGCACCCGCACGGTCCATTTTATTAACGAATCCAATACGAGGAACTTTATAACGATTCGCTTGACGCCAAACTGTTTCTGATTGTGGTTCAACACCATCTACTGCAGAAAAAAGTGCAATCAAACCATCCAATACACGCATAGAACGCTCTACCTCTACGGTAAAATCCACGTGACCTGGAGTATCGATAATATTGAAATAATAATCTTTTGTTCTATCATCTTTTTTACCCAATGTAGTTGGGAACTGCCATTGGCAACTTACTGCTGCAGAAGTAATAGTAATACCTCTTTCTTTTTCTTGTTCCATCCAGTCAGTAGTAGCGGCACCATCATGCACCTCTCCTATTTTGTGGATCATACCAGTATAACGTAAGATACGTTCAGTCGTAGTTGTTTTACCGGCATCAATGTGCGCAGCAATTCCAAAGTTTCTTTGTAGTTTCAAGTCAGCCATAAAAGGGTTATTTTTTATTTTAAATGGTCCTATTTTCCGAGGCGCAAAGTTAACGATATTAGTAATTGAAAGGCTGATTCTCGAGTTTTTTTTCCAACAAAAAAACCTCCCTGTTGATACAGAGAGGTTTAGTCTATTTTTAAAGGCTAAAAAGCCAGTATTCTATTTAGAATTACATCTTAAAGTGAGAGAACGCTTTGTTCGCCTCAGCCATACGGTGTGTATCTTCTTTCTTCTTGAAAGCACCACCTTCACCTTTTGTAGCTGCGATAATTTCGTTCGCTAACTTATCGGCCATTGTTTTACCGTTTCTTTCACGGCTATAACGTACTAACCATTTCATGCTTAAAGAAATTTTACGGTCTGCACGAACTTCAGCAGGAATTTGGAAAGTAGCACCACCAATACGACGGCTACGAACTTCAACAGCAGGCGTGATATTCACCACTGCTCTTTTCCACATTTCATATCCATCTTCACCTGTGAACTTGCTTACTTTATCTAAAGCATCATAAAATATTTTATAAGCTGTAGTCTTCTTACCATCTAACATTACGTTATTGATAAAACGAGTCACTTGCACATCGTTGAAACGAGGATCTGGTGCTAGAGGAATTTTTTTAGGTTGTGCTTTACGCATGTCGAATATTAATTAGTTGTTACTTGATTATTTTTTTGCTTTTTCTTTCTTTGTACCGTATTTACTACGAGACTGCTTACGGTCTTTAACACCAGCAGTATCAAGGCTTCCACGTACAATATGATAACGTACACCTGGTAAATCCTTTACACGACCACCACGTATTAAAACGATACTGTGCTCTTGTAAGTTGTGACCTTCACCTGGAATGTAAGCGATAACTTCAATTTTATTTGTCAAACGCACTTTAGCCACTTTACGCAAAGCAGAGTTTGGTTTTTTAGGTGTAGTTGTATACACTCTAGTACAAACGCCACGACGCTGAGGACATGCGTCCAATGCTCTTGATTTACTTTTAGCCCTGATGATCTCACGGCCTTTTCTCACTAATTGTTGAATAGTAGGCATTTATTCTGCTGTTTTTTTCAATTTCGGTTTACAAAAAATTCGGACGGCAAAGGTAATGGCTGTAGCCCAAATACCAAAATGTTTATTCGCTAATTTTAAAAAAATACCCCAAATGCCCCCTTTTGGCAGCAATTGAGCCAATAATTCAATTAAAATAGCTTGATTTTCAAATATTTATCTGCTAAGAAGGGAGTTTCATTAACCAGTTATGCTTATCTGGAACATTCCCTACTCTAATATCATTTAAATGTTGCTTCAAAGCAGGAGCCACTTTTAACTGGTCTATATCAAAGTTCATGTCATAGTCTTTGTGGCTTAATTTAATAATATAAGAAACCACTGCAGCTGTCCCTACTCCGAAAACTTCTTGAAACAATCCTTTTTTATGTGCTTCTACAATTTCATCTATCGATAAATTTCTTTCTTCTACTACATAGCCCATATCTCTTAATAATACAATAGCACTATCTCTAGTGACTCCTTTCAATACGGTTCCTCTTTCTAAACTTGGGGTAATTACTTTTCCATCAATAACAAACATCACATTCATCATACCCACTTCTTCTACATATTTATGTTCAATGGCATCAGTCCATAAAACTTGATCGTATCCACTTTTTTGTGCTAAATCAACAGGATATAAACTACCGCCATAATTTCCACCACACTTTGCAAAACCAACACCACCTGGTGTTGCACGTGTATATTTCTCTTCAATAATAATTTTCATAGGGGCAGAAAAATAAGCACCAGAAGGACCTAAAATAATCATGAACTTATAAGTGTTTGATGGTCGCACACCTAAGAAAGGATCAGTGGCAATCATAAAAGGTCTGATATATAAAGAGTGTTCAGGCAAGCTTGGAATCCAACCTTTTTCTAAATCGATTAATTGTTTCATTCCACCCATAAATAACCATTCAGGTACTTGAGGCATTTGCATTCTTGCAGCCGATACATTAAATCGAATAAAATTTTGATCAGGTCTGAAAATAGCTACTTCGTCTTTAGTATTCTTATACGCTTTAATACCTTCGAATATAGTTTGGCCATAATGTAGCATAGCGGAGGCAGGATCTACTTCAAAAGGAGCATAAGGCTTAATCACCACATTTTTCCATTCCCCATTTTCATAATCGGCCATTAGCATATGGTCAGTAAAATGTTTACCAAACTGCAATTCCTCTATTTTAAAATGAGGCAAACGAGGATTTGTGTTTTTAGTAATAGGAATGATTGGATGCGCCATGGTGGTTGATTATAAAGGGTGAATTCGAATTACAAAGAAACGAAAAAAGTAGAAAACTTACAACTGTTATTTTTCAATCTGCGCCTTTTCAATTAATTTTCCAACTTCATGAAAGTAGAAAAAACAATATTACCTCCTGCCGTCTTGGTTTCTTTATACAAAGATAGTTTGGTATTGCCTGAAAAGGAAATAAAGCCTGTACAAATTGCTGAAAATAAATTACTAGGCAAAGAACAGGAAACGATCACCGAGACTACCGAGATGGCTAGCCCTATTAAATACTTAGGAGACCATCATAAAAAAATATTGGTAGTGGTGAATGATCCTGAATCGGTGTATTTAAATGAAACCGATTTTATTTTACTGACTTCCATTTTAAATGCTTGCCGACTTACCATTGCAGACATTGCGCTTATTAATATAGGCAATCAAAAAGCAAGCTTGCATGAAATGCTTACTAAATTACCTTCTTTATTAGTAATTGCTTTTGACTTAGATGCTAAGGCATTGAAAATTAAACTACCTAGTACTTTATATAAAACAACACCACTTGGCGAAACTAATTTATTATTTAGTGCGGCTTTATCTACGATGCAAGGAACCAGCTTGGATGCTAAAAAAGAAAAAGGAAAATTATGGACCGTACTTAAACAAATATTTCAATTATAAATATTGGAAATGCATACTATCATTTTCGCTACCAATAACGAACATAAAATAAAAGAAATTCAATCCCTGGTGGGAAGCGATTTCACCATTATTACTTTACAGCAAGCAGGCATTAACATTGATATACCTGAGCCCCACGATACATTGCAAGAGAACGCCTACGAGAAAGCAATAACCATAGAAAATATAACTCAACAAAATTGTTTTAGCGAGGATACAGGATTAGAAATTGAAGCACTGAATGGAGAGCCAGGTGTGAAAAGTGCAAGATATGCAGATGAGAATAGAAATTTTCAAGCCAATATTGATAAAGTATTAGAAAAATTAAATGGCATTACAAATCGCAGGGCGCAATTTAGAACAGTGATTTGTTTGCTATGGAATAAAGAAGTTTTTTATTTTGAAGGAATTTGCAAAGGAGCTATTGCTGAAACCATGCATGGAGGGGAGGGCTTTGGGTATGATCCTATTTTTATTCCTGAAGGATCTAGTAAAAGTTTTGCTGAAATGACGATGGAAGAAAAAAATAAATTTAGTCATAGACAAAAAGCCGTCACAAAACTTTTTACATTTTTGCATTCCATATAGCCCAAGACTCTTCTGCTTGTATATGTAACATATCTAATCCATTTTGAACAGTGGCTCCTTTTGTTAAACCGTTTTTCATAAATAAAGTCTCTGTAGGATTATACACTAAATCATATAAATGATGCTTTGCACTAATTGCATCGTATGCAATGGGCGGCGCTTCATTCACCTTAGGAAACATTCCTAGCGGACTTGTATTAATAATAAGGGTATGGCTTTCTATAACTGAGGCAGATAATTGATCATAACTTAAAGAAGCTTTCATTTCAGAATTCTCTTCAAAGGTATTCCCCCTTCTTGAAACCACTTGATACTGAATATTTAATTTTTGAAGTACCCACTGCACAGCTGCAGAGGCGCCCCCTGTTCCAAGAATGAGTGCATGGGTATGATGTGGTTGTAAAAAAGGAAGTAATGATTTTTCAAAACCAATCACATCGGTATTGTAACCGTATAATTCATTATTGAATTTTCGAATGCAATTACAAGCATGAATTTCTTGCACTACAGCACTACTATGTTGTAAAAAAGGGATGACTTCTTTTTTATAAGGAATGGTCACATTCAAGCCTTCTAAATTTGGATTTTCTTCCCATAAAGCAGCAAAAGATTCAATAGAGGGTATAGGGAAATTAGTATACTGCGCATTGACAATATTTTCCTTCAAAAATTTTTCAGTAAAAAATTTCTGTGAAAAAGAATGGGATAAAGGATATCCAATTAATCCAAACTGGCGCAAGATTATTTATTTAAGTATAAGTCAAAAGTATCGCCACGAAGTCCAATGCGCATGGTTTCTAAAGGAATGACTTCAGAAGGTGCAATATTTCCTAAGTTCACATTACAGCCTACTAATTCTAAGAAATAAAGTTGTTGCGCTTTTTGTGGCGCTTCCCATAAAATTTTTTCTGCCGGAATTTTAGTAAGTATTTCTTGCACCAATCCTTCACGCACTTCCCCACTGCCTCTATAAATACCTACATTACCCGCTTCTCTTGCTTCCGCAATCACATAGGTAGAACCCGCACTTAATTCAGCGCTCATCAGTTCAATCCACTGATAAGGAGGAATAATATGTGCAGCATCCTTACTACCCACTTCACTCAATACCGTTGCAAATTTTGAAATTTTTTCTATGTAACCACATTTTTCTGCATGCGGAATAGTAATAGATCCATCACTGACTTCAATCATATCAATTTTATAATCCTTACACATGGCGATATAATCATCGAACTGATTTCTAATCACAAAGGCTTCAAATAAAGTACCTCCAAAATACACTGGAATACCTGCTGCTTGATATAATTCAATTTTCTTTCTCAGATTCGGTGTTACAAAAGAAGTACCGAAGCCTAATTTGATAAGATCCGTATGCGGTCCTGCTACACTTAGAAAATTTTCAGCTTCTCCAAAACTCAAGCCTTTATCCATGACCATGGTAAGTCCACTTTTTCTAGGTTTAGCTGTTCTTTCAGGTATTTGAGTGAGATGATAATTCATTAGGGTGTATTTTCATTTTATAATTGGCGCAAAGATAACTTAAATTGATTAAGATTTTTTCGCCTTCTTAAATTGTCCAATTAATTCAGCCACTTTAGGGTCATGGACAATTTCAGGATAGAATTTGGTGAACTTTTTTAATAATTTAGAAGATTTTGAGAGGGCCATTTCTAATTGTAATAAACCTTCTGCCGTTTTACCCATCATAAACAAGATGGCACTACGATAAAAAATAAAAATTACTTTTCCTTGGGTAGACATATAGGCAAGTTCGGTTTGCTCCAAGGCGCTATCCAACTGTTCATTCGCCACTAAACATTTAATTAAGTATTCCCAACCTGCAATTTGCTTCGGCTTATTTTTTACCACCGTTCCGAAAAATTGAGCTGCTTCTTTAAATTGTAAAAGATGCATATAACACTCCCCCATTAAAATATAGTATTCATTAATGTGCTTATGTATTCTTAAGGCATGCTCTAATTGTTTAATGGCTAATTCCCAATGCTCTTCTTGCATATAAGTGCCTGCAATTTTTTGGTAGAGCCTGCTATCATCTGGGTTTAAATGCACTGCTTTTTTATAATGAAATCTTGCTTGTGCAAAATTTTTCATTCTGTGGTAACAATGTCCAATGGCTTCATAGATGACATCTTCAGGCCTTGATAACTCTAATACTTTCTCTAAGGCCTCAATAGCTTCTCTGTATTTTCGAATGCGTAAAAAGGCATCGCCCATATTACGATATGCATAATCAAACTTTTCATCAATGACTATGGCATACTGATAAGCGTCAATGGCTTTCTCATGTAATTTAATACCCTGATAAGCAGCTGCTAGATTAAACCAAGCCAATGCATTATAAGGTTGTTCATCAATAATGCGTTGATGCAGTTTTATACTTTCTTCGTTTCTTCCTGTAAAATCGGTCCAGAAACAAATTTTATATAAGGCCTCTTCATTGGTAGGATCTTCTTCTAAAATTAATTGCAAGCAATCAAATACTTTATCAAATGCTTCATGGTCGTCGTATACATCTGCTAATTCAAATAAAACTTCAGTACGATCTGGCCCTTCAAATAAATGCAGGGCTTCTTGTAATAAGACAATGGCTTTTTCGGGTTGATCTAATGCTAAGTAGGCATCTGTTTTTAAGATGAATAAATTCATATCCTTATGATCATATAAGGCAGCCGTATCTAATAATTGTAAAGCCTCTTTGTATTTTCTAGTAGCCAATAATAAATCGGCCTTCTTAATCATTAGTAAAGCAGATGAGGGATATTGATCCAGGGCAATATTGGCCGCTTCAATAGCTTCCCCTATTTCATCCTTCTCGTCAAGATGCTCAATGATTCTTTCAAAGTCATCTTCTTCTATATAGGAGTTGGTACGGCCTAGTTTTAGGTTCTGATACCTCTGCATTAATTCATGAATATCTCCGCCCTCCTCGTCACGATGGTTATCGAACATGGCTTTTTCATTTATGGGTTAGGAATAAAGCACTGATTTTCAATGATTTAAAAAATAAAGGCTGACTATCAATGCTTTAAATAAATATACAATTAACCTATTAATTATCAATAATTTGTTCTTCACATACCCCTTAAAATTGGTTAAAAATTATTTGTGGCCGAAATTGTAAAATACTTACCTTTGATTTAATCATGCGTACTATTAAAAACATATTAATAATCATTTGTTTAACGACTGTGTTATTCATCTCTGAGAGCAGTTACGCATCTACTATTGTAAATGGTAGCACCGAATCAAAGAAAATGGTGGAAAAATATTCATTAAAGAACATCGGAAATCTTACACATAAGACGGCTACATTTTATACTTTAAAATCTAGTTTAGAATTTAAAGGTATTACCTCTTTTAACATGAATGGTTCTGTGAATAATAGCAACTATTTAAAATACAATAAGGGTAATATTTCTTACGTCATTCCTTATCGTCATAAAGTGGTTTTGTCTAAATTCAAAACACCTAGCCCTACTCAACCTTAATGTTGTAAGGCTTAGTTTTCATTCTTCCTTACTCTTCCTAAATTTTCCTAGATTTTACTTTTCATCTATTGCTTGATACAATTCACTATTAATTGTAAATAGGCTTAATGACAGGGGACTTAAATCCAGTTTAGTAGCTTGATATTTAACCCGCATCCCTTTTGCACTTGTTATAGTATAAGACAAGACCAAGCCAGGAATATTTTTAAACCCCAACTCGAATTGATTCACTGTTAAGTTCAAAGAATCGGTATATAAAATATCATAGGTAGAACCATCACTCCACTTTAATTGCAAGGCTTTGCATTGGTAGCCTAATATATTCATGGTTGAGTCAGTCGCTATTTCTTCTTTAGACACTATACTATTTTTTGATACAGGCGGGTAATTGACTGTTTGCAAAAAATGGCTTTGACCAATATCCTTGGTAATAGTTGCTTTATTTAATTGCGTATTAAATAAAAATGTTTGCACTAACTGAGGCGTGGTTAAGGTGGTCTTACACTGATTGCCTTTTACCCAAACTTCTTTTATGCCAATGGGCAGCACCACTCCATTTGCTTTTTGTTCAGTGATTTGAAACTGAAGGGCACACTCTCCTACTAGCTTTGTTTGAGCATGCGCTGCAGCCGTAGAGAAGAAGAGGCTTATAATTAGGGGGGTAATTTTAAACTTCAGGGGGTTTGGGGGGATTGATAGTTTATTTTTTTGTCTTGTCCTTTAAGGCTTGTACTTTTTTCTGAGTTTCCATCAATTGCTCATACTTGCTCTGCCAATTACTTTTCTTTTTAGGTATTTTTCGTTTTACTTCAATACCTGCTAAAATTTTATCATGGTTAATGATAAATTTCTGAATCACTAATTGCATTAATAAGGTAATCACGTTAGATACAGTATAGTACCAGGTTAAGGCAGAAGGTAATCCGTTAAATATAAATAATAATACGAATGGGAAAATATAAGGCATGTACTTTAAAGCAGGGTTATCCTGTGTAGGTGTCATGGCCATATTATATATAGACATTAGCAAACTAGTAATCACTGCAGTAAGGGTAAATAAACTAATATGGTTACCAAAACTAGGGATGGTAAAAGGAAGTGTTGCAATAGAGTCATAGCTAGATAAATCCTGGCTCCATAAAAACGATTGTCCTCTTAAAGAAATATTGGAGTTAAAGAAACTATACAAAGCAAAGAAGATAGGAATTTGTAATAAGGCTGGAATACAACCGCCTAAAGGGTTTACCCCTGCCTCTCTAAACAATTTCATTTGCTCCATGGCAAAGCCTTGTTGATCGTCGCCTAATTTTTTCTTTATCTCATCTAGTTCAGGCTTCAATACTTTCATCTTGGCACTGCTCAAATAACTTGAATAGGTAAGTGGAGAAGTGACTAATCTAATAAATACAGTTAACCATAAAACCACCCAACCAAAGTTTTTGACAAAGCCTGCAATAAAATCAAATACAGGCATTAAAATATATTTATTAATAGGACGTACAAAAGAATATAAGTCTCTTCCTAAGTTTACTATTTGTTCCATTTCAGGAGCCTGTGTTTTCAGGATAGCAAAATCATTTGGACCATAATAAAGTGACAATGGTATACTTGCATTCGTGCCCGCTACCTTAGTTTGTAATTGAGATTTTAAATTAGCAAGCCCATTACTGCTATCTACTTTGCGCTCCCAATTTATATTACCTGTAGCAAAGCCTTCTTTAGACATTAAAGTGGTGGTAAAGAACTGTTGTACCAAGCCCACCCATTGTACTGGCTTTTCAAATACTTTAGAGGTATTACTTGAAATATAATCAAATTCGCCTCCTTCTGAAAAACAGATATTAGACATTTGACGCTCATACACCGATGTACGCTCTTGTTGATAAGCATTTACATCCCATACAATATTCAATTGGTTATTCGTTAATAATTGATCAGTTCCTTCTAATTGAATATTCCATTCAACATTATATTTTTTCGCTTCTAATGTAAACTGATGACGAATAGTTTTACCCGCAGGGGTGGTATAGGCATACTCAATTTTCTGTGCACCCTTTTCACCAGTGGTGACAGTCTTGGTTGGAAATAAAATTTGATTGACTTGAAGGGTTTTATTATCTCCAATATTGATAGGATAATTTAAAGAACTACTGTCTCCCAATTTAACCAAGTCCTTTTTATAGTTCGTATATTTCTTAAGTGTTACTTCTGCTACTTGACCTCCTTTATTACTGAACTTCACTTTCACCACTTCATTCTCCAAATAAGTGAATTCTTCTTTAACCGTATCTATATTATTTACAACAGCGCCAGCAGCGGCATCTAATTTAGCAGGAATTTGTAAAGCTGCTGCTTTAGCCGCAGTGGCTTTTACCATGGCAACAGAATCATCAAAATGCTTTTTATAAGTAGCTAAGTCCGTTTGTTGCTTATTAGTGTACCAGAAGTACATAAAAAACAAACCGGCCAACAATACAAAACCAATGATTGTATTTTTATCAGTATTCATACGCGAAATTTAATCGTAATTAACGAGGGCCAAAGGTATCGTTTTTTTACAAATTTCGGCTGTATTTACCCCCTACCTGATAAAGGGTATTGGAAATCTCCCCTAAACTGCAATATTTGACCGCTTCCATTAAAACGGCAAATATATTGTCATTTTCCAAGGCCGCTTTTTGGAGCTTTTTTAGATAAGGAGCACTTAAGGACTTGTTCCTTTTTTGGAAGCTAGCCAGGTTTTTAATTTGTAGATTTTGTTCTGTGGACGAGGATCTAAAGATGGCTTGTTGGTCGGCATTATTTTTTTGACTAGGTTGTACAAAACTATTTACCCCAATAATAGGAATTTCACCTGTATGTTTTTTAGTTTCATATTGCAGGCTTTCTTCCTGAATTTTTGTACGCTGATACATTCTTTCCATCGCACCCAATACACCCCCTCTATTATTTATTCTTTCAAATTCTTGCATCACTGCTTCTTCCACTAAATCGGTTAACTCCGTAATTAAGAAACTTCCTTGTTGAAAATTCTCCACCTTGGTGGTACCTAATTCTTTATTAATAATTAATTGTATCGCTAAGGCACGTCTTACACTTTCTTCAGTGGGTGTTGTGATGGCTTCATCATATGCATTGGTATGTAAACTATTGCATTGGTCATATATAGCATACAGGGCTTGCAGCGTAGTTCTAATATCATTAAAATCTATTTCTTGCGCGTGCAAACTTCTTCCACTGGTTTGGATATGGTATTTTAATTTTTGAGAACGCTCATTGGCATGATATTTATGCTTCATGGTATTGGCCCAAATTCTTCTAGCCACTCTTCCAATAACTGCATATTCAGGATCCATTCCATTGCTAAAGAAAAAACTTAGGTTGGCAGTAAAATCATCAATGGCTATTCCTCTATTCATAAAATATTCAACATAGGTAAATCCATTGGCTAAAGTAAAGGCCAACTGTGTAATAGGATTCGCACCAGCTTCTGCAATATGATAACCAGAAATAGAAATACTATAAAAATGTTTGACTTTATTTTCAGCAAAGTATGCTTGCACATCGCCCATCATCTTTAATGCAAAATCGGTAGAGAAAATACAAGTGTTTTGTGCTTGGTCTTCTTTTAAAATATCGGCTTGTAAAGTTCCTCTTACATTACTTAATACCTCCTGTTTTATTTTATAGTATACTGCAGGCTCCAAAACTTGATCTCCCGAAACACCTAATAATTGAAGTCCTAAACCATTATGCCAGTCTTTAAAATTTAATGATTTGTTCACATTAAAATATTCGGGAGGCGTAGACCCTTTAAATAAAAGCTTCATTTTTTTATGAACAGCTGGCCATAATTTATTAGCCGTAATATATTTTTCACAGGCTTGGTCAATAGCGGTATTAAAAAACTGTGCCATAAGAATAGGCGCTGGCCCATTAATGGTCATACTTACAGAAGTACTTGAACTATTTAAATCAATGCCACTGTATAATTTCTTAGCATCATCAATACTTGCCACATTCACACCCGCATTACCAATTTTACCATAGACGTCCAATCTTTTTTCAGGATCATGCCCGTATAAAGTAACACTATCAAATGCAGTAGAAAGACGAATTGAGTTTTGCCCCTTACTTAAAAAATGAAATCTTGCATTGGTTCTTTCAGGACAGCCTTCGCCGGCAAACATTCTAGTAGGATCTTCATTACCTTGTTTAAATTTAAATACGCCAGCAGTATAAGGAAAGTAACCAGGTAAATTTTCTTTCAAATGCCAATGCGCGATATCACCCCAGTCTTTAAAACTAGGCACTTGCACTTTCTGAATCACTGTCCCAGAAGCGGTTTCAAAACTCAATGCTTGTTTTAGTTTTTTTCCTTTTTGATCTATTTCCAAAAAAGGCTTTTTATAAGCAGCTGCCTTGGCAGGCCAATCAAGTATTAACTGCTTTACCTCCTTGTCAATACCTTGTTCAATGAGTTGATTGGCTTTCAGAATTTTTTTATCCTCTTTTAAGCTAGGCTCTTTTAATACTTCTTGAAAGCAGTACCATTTTGAAGCCATATTTTTTTGCTCCTCAATCCATTGATTGTTTTTTTGAATAGTAGAAACAATTTCAGCTAAATAATTATTTCTTTTATTGGGAAGCATGGGCGCTGTTACCTCATTTTCATTGTAGTTAGGCTCCCATGGAAGTAAGTTCCATTTTATGGTATGTGTTTGATAAACAATGGCTGCTAGTGCATTGTACATGGCTTGCATACCAGGGTCACTGAAATGAGAAGCAATGGTTCCAAAAACTGGAAGCGAATTTTTTTGATCCTCCCATATATGATGCGAACGGCGATATTGTTTTCGCACATCTCTAACGGCATCTAAACCTCCTGCCCTATCAAATTTATTAATGGCAATTAATTTTGCATAATCAATCATGTTAATTTTTTCCAATTGTGTAGGCGCGCCAAATTCAGGCGTCATCACATAAATGGGAATGCTTACATAATCTACAATAGTGGCGTCATTCTGCCCCACCCCTGCCGTTTCAATAATAATAGCATCATAGCCTGCCTCTATTAATAGTTCAATAATGGCATCCATTGAATGGGCAATAGTATTTTTATCAGACCTAGTGGCCAAGGAACGCATAAAAACATTGGGGTGGTCAATGGCATTCATACGAATACGGTCACCTAATAATGCCCCTCCAGTTTTTCTTTTGCTAGGGTCAACAGAAATGATTGCAATGGTTTTACTAGGGTTTGCTAATAAAAAATACTGAATAAGCCTATCACAGAGAGTAGACTTTCCAGCCCCTCCTGTTCCAGTCAGCCCAATAATGGGAATATTTTTTTTCTTTTTTGCAGTATTATTTTTGGAAGCGTTTTTCGAGGAAGCATTTTTTGAGGAAGAGTTTTTAGAGTCATTATTTTGCAAAAGCGTAATAGCTCTACTTATTTGTCGAGGATCAATTTTTTTAGCAAAAGATAATTTAGGAAGTTTTTTTAGAGAAAAATCTTTCAATGTGTAATCACATAATTGAATCACTTGTTCAATCATGCCTTCAATACCTAATTTCAATCCATCTTCTGGTAAATATATTTTAGAGATACCTATCTTTTCTAAATAAGCTGCTTCTTTTGGTAAAATAGTACCGCCACCACCGCCTACAATTTTTATATGTTGATAGCCTGCCTCATTTAATAATTTTCTAACGTAAGTGAAAAATTCAATATGCCCACCCTGATAAGAAGTAATGGCAATACCTTGTACATCTTCTTCAATTGCAGCGGCTACAATTTCCCTAGCGGAACGATTATGTCCAAAATGAATAATTTCTGCGCCCTTTTCTTGAAGCACACGACGCATAATATTAATGGAAGCATCATGTCCATCAAATAAACTAGTGGAAGTAAGGATACGTATATTATTCATACTATAAAGCTAACAAATGTTAGTAACATCACAAACTAAAACCAACAAAAAATAACTACGCTTTTTTAGCAGCTTGTAATTTAGCCGCTGCAATAAAATGCACAAATAATGGCGCGGGATGCTCCACTGTACTTTTTAATTCAGGATGATATTGAACCCCAATAAAAAATGGATGATTAGGTAATTCTACAATTTCCACAAGGCCTAATTCTGGGTTCACCCCACTGGTGACCATTCCTTTTTCTTGGAATAATTTTAAGAAGGTATTATTAAATTCATAGCGGTGTCTATGTCTTTCGTTGATACTTGTGGTACCATAAATTTTATAGGCAAGCGTATCTTTTGCAATGGTACAAGGATAAGAACCCAAACGCATGGTTCCACCCTTCATGGTAATTCTTTTTTGATCTTCCATCATATCAATCACTGGATGTTCTGTATTCGCATCCATTTCAACAGAGTGCGCTCCTTTTAAATGTAAAATATTACGTGCAAATTCAATCACTGCCATTTGCATTCCTAAACAAATACCAAAGAATGGTAAATTGTTTTCTCTTGCATATTTTACCGCTACAATTTTTCCTTCAATTCCTCTAGCACCAAAACCTGGTGCTACTAATAAACCGTGCAGTCCAGCTAATTGTTCATTTACATTCTCATCCGTAATATTTTCACTATGCACATTCACCACATTTACTTTCACTTCATTCATCGCACCAGCATGAATAAAACTTTCTAAGATAGATTTATAAGCATCTTGTAATTCAATATACTTTCCAATAAGTCCAATGTTTACCGTGCTTTTAGGATGTTTTAACTTATCTAAAAAAACATTCCACTTCGTTAAATCTGGCTCTTTGAAATTTTGAATATTTAATTTCTTAAGTACAATTAAGTCCAATTGTTCTTTTTGCATTAACAAAGGCACTTCATAAATAGTACTAGCATCTAAAGACTCTATTACATTGCCTGCTTTTACATTACAGAATAAAGCAATTTTTCTTTTGATATCATCATTCAATGGATGTTCTGTTCGACAAACAATCACATCAGGATGCACTCCTGTTTCACTTAACATTCTCACACTATGCTGAGTAGGCTTTGTTTTTAATTCTTTCGCTGCACTTAAATATGGAATAAGAGTTAAATGCACCACCATCACATCTTCTTCAGGTAATTCCCATTGAATTTGACGCACAGTTTCAATAAAAGGTGTGCTCTCAATATCACCCACTGTTCCACCAATTTCAGTAATCACAATATCAAACTTACCATTCTGTCCTAACAATAACATTCGGCGCTTAATTTCGTCTGTAATATGCGGTACGACCTGTACTGTTTTACCTAAAAATTCGCCGGCTCTTTCTTTATTAATAACTGTTTGATAAATTCTTCCTGTAGTGACATTATTGGCTTGCGAAGTAGGCGTGCTTAAAAAACGCTCATAGTGTCCTAAATCTAGATCGGTTTCTGCTCCATCTTCAGTTACATAACACTCTCCATGCTCATAGGGGTTCAAAGTACCTGGATCCACATTAATATAGGGATCAAATTTTTGTATCGTAGTAGTAAAACCTCTTGCTTGCAATAATTTTGCCAAAGAAGCAGCAATAATGCCCTTACCTAAACTACTCGTTACACCGCCCGTTACAAATACATACTTTGCCATACAATTATTAGTCATATTTTGAAAATAGGATTTACCCAATAGGAATATTCTATTGCGTAGAAACCAGTTTCAAAATGGTTAATTTACTTTTTTGGACCTATCTTTAAGTGGAAAAATTCTAAGAGGTCGTACAAAACTACGCCAAAAAAGGGGGGCAACAAAATCATAGCTAGGGCTCAACAAAAAATGTTTATAACTGTTATATAAAAGTGAACATCTTCAATTAAAATAAATAAAAATCAATGAAAAAAGCCATTTATGTCCTTTTTAGCGTCCTTTTGACAGCTAGTTTAATTAGCTGGAATTGGACAAAAACCCAACACCCCACTGTAGAAAAAGCAGAAGTAATTGAGTGCTTGAATATGGAAACACAACAAGCCTATCAATTAGAGGCTGGTACACCCGCTTTTGCTGGCATGCACCCCTCACCAATGGTAGTGAATCCAGAAAACCTATTGGGAAAAATGATGTCTTTTGATGCTGCCGATGGTAAGCAGGCCAGTGCATATTTTATTGCTGCTAAAAAGAAAAGCAATAAATATTTGATTGTGATTCAAGAATGGTGGGGATTGAATGAGAATATAAAAATGGAAGCAGATAAATATTATACTGACTTAGGAGACGTGAATGTAATTGCGGTAGATATGTATGATGGTAAAGTAGCTGCTACACCAGATAGTGCTATGAAATTAATGCGCGGTGCGGATATGGGAAGAATGACTGCCATTATGCAAGGGGCTATTAAGTACGCAGGTAGTAAAGCATCTATATATAGTGTGGGTTGGTGCTTTGGTGGCATGTGGAGTTTACAAACTGCCATACTTGCTGGGCCACAAGCTAAAGGTTCGGTAATGTATTATGGTAGACCAGAATCCAATATGGAAAAATTAAAATCTATTCAATGTGATATCATTGGATTTTTTGGCAACTTAGATCAAAGCCCTTCTCCCACCATGGTGAATGATTTTGAAAAGAACATGAAAGAAGCAGGTAAAAATTTATCTGTGAACAGATATCAAGCGGGTCATGGTTTTGCGAATCCAAGTAATCCAAGTTATAATGCTGCAGCTAAAGAAGATGCATATGCGAAAGCCATTGCATTTTTAAAAGCGCACTAATTTTTTTGTAAGTAAACTAAATAGATTTTCATTGAAAACTATTTAGTTTACTTTACTTATCGAAACCAAAACAAATAAATGCCTCAAGATTCAGTATTAAATCAATTTATAGAAAATGCCTTAGCAGAAGACATTGGCAGTGGTGATATCACCACAATGGCTACAATTGATGAAAAGCAAATGGGTACTGCTGTATTTCATGTAAAGGAAGACTGTATTATTGCGGGTATAGAACTTACCATTATAATTTGTCAAAAAGTTGATCCCTTATTACAAATAAAATTTAATGTTCAGGACGGTGATAGCATAAAATCAAACAATTCCATTGGTTCTATGGAAGGCTATATTCATTCCATCTTAAAAATAGAAAGAATAATTCTTAATTGTATGCAAAGAATGAGTGCTATAGCTACCAAAACAAATTATTTGGCAAGATTAATAGCCCCTTATAATGTGCAAATTTTAGATACCAGAAAGACAACACCCAATTTTAGAATTTGCGAAAAATGGGCTGTTAGAATTGGTGGTGGCATGAATCACCGTTTTGGTTTATATGATCAATTTTTAATTAAAGACAACCATATAAAGGCAGCGGGTGGTATTAAAAATGCCATTCAATCCTGCATTAGCTATAAGTCAAAAATGAACTTAGCATTATCAATAGTGGTAGAAGTTAGCAATATAGATGAATTCAATATAGCTAAAGAATTTAAAGAAGTAGATCGTATACTAATTGATAATTTCAAACCTGATCAAATTAAAAATTTACTAAATCTTAATACTACAAATAAAATAATTGAAGCTTCGGGTGGAATAAATGCATCTAATATTGAAGAATATGCAAAAACAGGTATTAACTTTGTATCCTTAGGTGATTTAACACATCATGTATCTGCTGTAGATATTTCATTGAAAATTGTATAAAATGGTAGTTGAACAAAAAACGCTTACTACAAACGAATTAAAAGAGGCTATTGAAAAGCTGAAAAAAGAAAAAAATGCAGTCATTCTTGCACATTATTATGTTGATGAAGACATACAATCCATTGCGGATTATGTAGGAGATAGTTTAGCTCTTGCACAAGCTTCAAAAAAAGAATCTGCCTCTATTATCGTTTTTTGCGGGGTACATTTTATGGCAGAAACCGCAAAAATTTTAAATCCAAAAGCAAAAGTACTTTTACCAGACTTAAATGCAGGATGTTCATTAGCAGATTCTGCTCCTGAAGCTGAATTTTTAGCGTTCAAAAATCAATATCCAGATGCCATCGTAGTTAGCTATATAAATTCTAGTTCTGGCGTTAAAGCATTAAGTGATTTTATTTGCACCTCCTCCAATGCTGTTGATGTCGTCAATTCAATTCCAAAAGACAAACGCATCATTTTTGCACCAGATAAAAACCTGGGTATGTTTGTTCAGAAAGTGACCGGAAGAGATTTGATATTATGGGAAGGGGCATGTATTGTACATGTTAATATTTCAAATGATAAACTTGATGCATTACATTTAGCGAATCCAGATGCTGAAATAATTGCGCATCCAGAATGTTTACCCATTATTTTAGAAAAAGCAAGTTTTGTAGGCTCCACAAAAGCATTATTAGATTATGTGCAAACTTCAAGTTCTCAAAAATTTATAGTGGCCACAGAAGCAGGTATTTTATACAAAATGAAACTAGCAGTTCCACATAAGACAATACTTCCTGCACCGGCCTTGGAATCTAATTCATGCGCCTGCTCCGAGTGCCCCTATATGAAAATGAATACTTTAGAAAAACTTTATCAAACCCTATTACATGAACTACCACAAATTCATGTAAATGAAAAAACACAAGAGGGTGCATTAAGGGCTTTGAATAATATGCTGTCCCTTTAAAGTTTATTTTGTCATTGCGTTTTTGAAAACACACTATTTAATTGTTAGTAAACTAAATAATTTTCAACGCCTCCCTGGCAGGCAGCCAAAGTCCGGCTTTTGAAAAAGCACTAAATAATCGTAACTAAACTAAATAATTTTCAACGCCTCCCTGGCAGGCAGCCAAAGTCCGGCTTTTGAAAAAGCACTAAATAATCGTAACTAAACTAAATAATTTTCAACGCCTCCCTGGCAGGCAGCCAAAGTCCGGCTTTTGAAAACTATTTAGTTTACTTTACCTAATTATATCTTCATAGGAAATTAATAGCCTTTCGCAGGCACTAAGTAATTGGCTACATAATCTTGTACACCTTCCTCAAGCGATGAGAACGGCTTATCATATCCAGCACTGCGAAGTTTATTCATATTCGCTTCTGTAAAATATTGATATTTATCTCTAATATCCAAAGGCATGTCAATGAATTCAATATTAGGTTTTAAACCTTGTGCTATAAAAGTATTGGCAGCTAAATCATAAAAACTTCTAGCCTTTCCAGTGCCTAAATTATATAAACCATTTTTGGCTGTAGTCCAATTAGAAGCAAACATCTCATGCATCATCCATCCTATTACGTTCACTAAGTCTTTTACATAAATAAAATCTCTTAGTTGTTCTCCGTCTTTAAAATCGGGGCGGTGACTTTTAAATAATTTAACCAAGCCCTTTTCTTTAATTTGATTAAAGGCATGAAAAATAACACTGGCCATTCTAGCCTTATGCCCTTCATTAGGACCATATACATTAAAGAACTTCAATCCTGTCCAAAGTGGAGGTTGCTCGGTTTGCGCTATTGCCCATTTATCAAATTCATTCTTAGATACACCATAAGGATTCAATGGCACTAATTTGTCTAATATAGTATGGCTATCCTCATAGCCTTGTTCACCACTACCATAAGTGGCAGCAGAAGATGCATAAATAAGTGGAATTTGTTTTCCAGTAGCATACTGCCAAAGCGATTTTGAATATTCTACATTCAATTCTTCATGTATGGCATAATTAAATTCAGTGGTATCGGTTCTAGCGCCTAAGTGAATGATGATATCAATTTCATGTTCATCATTTATAAGTTGATCTAAAAAAGCCTGACGCTCAATAACCTTTGTATATGTTTTTTGCTCCCAGTTTTTTCTTTTTTCTTCCACACCAAAATCATCCACCAATAATAAATTAGTCAACCCCTTTTCATTTAAATATTGTACCATCACAGAACCAATAAAGCCTGCAGTACCCGTTATGACTATGGTAGGTTGCTTAGTCATTTATATTGAAGCTAATTTATTTTCAATAGCAGTATCATAACTGTTTTTCCAACTAGCAATGCTTCCCCAATTTTCACTATCTACAGTTATACTACCTTCTGTTACTTTACCTAAAACAGTAAAGTCAATATTTAATTTCTTGGCAGCAGCTTCAATGCTTGCCAACTGAGTACTTGTGCAAGAAACCACCACTCTAGACTGCGCCTCACCCATCCAATAAGCATCTTTTCTTAAACTACTTGCATTAGAACTTACTTCAAAACCTTTTTGGTTATAGAATGCCGATTCTAATAAAGTAATAATTAATCCGCCCTCACTAATATCATGTGCACTTAAAATTGAATGGTCTTTAATTAAAGAGGCTACTAATTGTTGTAAAGTAAATTCCTCTTCTAAATCAAAATGTGGTGCCGGAGAATGTGCAATGCCTTTTAATTTATTTAAATATTCAGAAGAGCCAATATCATTTCTTTGCTTACCTAATAAAACAATTGTATCTCCGTTGTTTTTAAAATCTAAAGTCATTCTGTTTTTCATATCTTCTACAATACCCACCATACCAATGGTAGGCGTAGGAAATACAGGACCATCTGGATTTTGATTGTAGAAACTTACATTACCACCTGTTACTGGGGTATTGAATTTTCTACACGCAGCGCCCATCCCTTCTACGGATTTTACAAACTGATAATATACTTCAGGATCGTATGGGTTTCCAAAGTTCAAACAGTTGGTAACACCAATTGGCTCGCCACCAGAACAAACAATATTTCTTGCAGCTTCTGCTACTGCTATCATCGCACCAACTTCTGGATTTGCATAAACATATTTACTATTACAATCTACTGTCATCGCTAGTGCCTTGCCAGTTCCTTTGGCAATCACCACGGATGCATCACTTGGTGCATTGGTTGAAGTGTTTGCAGCACCCACCATGCTATCGTACTGTGTATAGATCCAACGCTTAGAAGCAATGTTTGGTATTTGTACTAATTGTTCAACACTTGCTTTTAAATTAGTCGTGTCTGCAACCGAACTCATATCAAATGCATTCACTTTTGCTAAATAAGCAGGCTCTTTATATTCTCTAGTATATTGCGGAGCACCTCCACCTAATACTAATTCATAGGCAGGAAGTGAGGCTTCTAATACACCATTCATATAAAAATCTAATAAACCATCATCGGTTACTTCTCCAATATTACTACAAGACAAATCCCATTTTTCAAACACCGCTAATACTTGTGCTTCTTTACCTTTCTCTACCACCATCAACATTCTTTCTTGACTCTCACTTAATAATAATTCCCAAGCCTTCATGTTTTGTTGACGGGTAGGTACTTTATCTAAATCAATGCGCATACCTACTTGTCCTTTGGCACTCATCTCTGCAGTAGAACAAATAATACCTGCGGCACCCATATCTTGCATACCTACTACACCACCGGTTTCTATTACTTCTAAACAAGCTTCTAATAATTTTTTCTCTTGGAAAGGATCACCTACTTGCACTGCTGGTAATTCTTCAACGCTATCGGCTGTAATTTCTGCAGAGGCAAAACTTGCACCACCAATACCATCTTTTCCTGTTGCACTTCCTACAAAAAATACAGGATTCCCTTTGCCTAATGCAATCGCACTGACTGTTTTACCAGCTTTTACAATACCCACACTCATTGCATTCACTAATGGGTTGGTATGATAACACTCTTCAAAATATAATTCACCTCCCACAGTAGGTACACCAAAACAGTTTCCATAATGCCCAATACCATGTACCACTCCTGCTAATAAACGTTGTGTTTTTTTATCTTCTAATTTTCCAAAACGTAAACTATTCAATGAAGCAATGGGACGCGCACCCATGGTGAAAATATCTCTTTGAATACCACCTACTCCAGTTGCTGCACCTTGAAAAGGTTCCAATGCACTTGGATGATTATGTGATTCAATTTTAAATACAACACCGTAATCATTTCCAATATCCATCAAGCCCGCATTTTCTTCACCAGCAGCTACCAACATTCTACCACCATCACGCGGTAAAGTTTTTAACCACTTGATAGAATTTTTATAACTACAATGCTCGCTCCACATTCCACTAAAAGCACATAGCTCTGTGAAATTAGGCGTGCGTCCTAGTTTCGTTTTTATACTTTCAAATTCTTCAGGCGTTAATCTTAATTGCTGGGCTGTTTTGACGGTAATTTCCATTAGTATTTTCTTATTCTTTATAGATGAGGCGAAGTTACAAAACCAGAGACTTAAGCTATCATGGATTTACCAACATTCAAATGCTTTCTTGTTAGTAGTTATAAAATGAATGATAATGATTATCAATAGTTTGCATAATTAAAACATATAATATAATATTTTAATATTTATATTTTATACACATTTTATGCATTCATAGATGAATCTTATTCTAAAAATATGAAAACCCCATAACTTTGGCTTATTATTTAATATTAAAATAATTTACATATGTCTTTAAGATTCGATGCCGTCAACCATGTAAGTCATGACCGATCTAATAACCCAGAAGTACATTCTCAAAAAATTACCGCCATTTTTGGTGAAAGCGTTTTCAATGTAAAAACTGCAAGAGAATATTTGAGTGATGAAGCTTATAAAAGTTTAGTGAACAGTATTAAAGGTTCTAAAAAAATTGATCGTGCAGTGGCTGGTCAAATTGCAACAGGTATTCGTGCTTGGGCAGAGACCAAAGGCGTTACACACTTTACCCATTGGTTCCAACCTTTAACAGGAACTACTGCAGAAAAGCATGATTCATTTTTTACATTAAAATCGGATGGTACTGCTATTGAAGAATTTGATAGCGCTGCTTTAATACAACAAGAACCAGATGCTTCTTCTTTCCCAAATGGTGGATTGAGAGCGACATTTGAAGCAAGAGGTTATACCGCATGGGATCCATCTTCTCCCCCATTTATTATTGAAATTGGTAATGGTAAAACATTGTGTATTCCTACCATCTTCATTGCATACACTGGAGAATCTTTAGATTATAAAGCGCCTTTAATGAAAGCCACTGAAGCTTTGAATAAAGCAGCAGTAACTGTTTGTAATTTATTTGACAAAAATGTAAATAAGGTAACTCCTACTTTAGGTTGGGAGCAAGAATATTTTGTAATTGATGAAGCGCTTGTAAATGCAAGACCCGATTTAGTGCAGTGCGGAAGAACCGTTTTTGGTGCAGCACCTGCTAAAGGACAACAATTAGAAGATCATTATTTTGGATCTATTCCAGAAAGAGTGTACGCCTTTATGCGTGATTATGAAAATGAGTCTTATAAATTAGGTATTCCTTTAAGAACAAGACATAATGAAGTAGCGCCTGCTCAATTTGAGTGTGCACCTATATTTGAAGAAGTAAATATTGCGGTTGACCATAACATTTTATTAATGGATGTAATGAGTCGTGTTGCTAAAAGACATCATTTAGTGGTTTTACTTCATGAAAAACCATTTGCTGGTATTAACGGAAGTGGTAAACATAATAACTGGAGTTTAGCTACCGATACCGGCGTGAATTTATTAGCACCAGGTAAAACACCTAAGACCAATTTAATGTTCTTGACTTTCTTTGTCAACACCATCAAAGCCGTGCATGATTATGCCGATATTTTAAGAGCCTCTATTGCTTCTGCTTCTAATGATTTCCGTTTAGGCGCGAACGAAGCCCCCCCTGCTATTATTTCTGTATTCATAGGCGAGTACTTAACCAAAGTATTGAACGATGTGGAAAGCCGCGTAGGTACTAAGTTTGACGAGCAAGATGAAGCCATCTTAAAATTAGATTTACACCGTAGCATTCCTGAATTATTATTAGACAATACCGATCGTAACCGTACTTCTCCTTTTGCCTTCACAGGAAATAAGTTTGAATTCCGCGCGGTAGGATCTACTGCAAACTGTGGTCACCCAATGACTATTTTAAATACTATTGTGGCAGATACTTTAAACAAATTTGCAGCAGAAGTAGACGCATTAATTGAGAAAGGCGATAAGAAAGAAATTGCTATTATGCAAGTGATTCAAAAATACATTGTCTCTAGTAAAAAGATTTTATTTGAAGGAGATGGTTATAGCGAAGAGTGGCATAAAGAAGCAGAGAAAAGAGGCTTGCCAAATTTAAAGACAACACCTATTGCATTAGACGCGATGGTAACTGAGAAAGCAAAGAAATTATTTAAAGAAAATAATATTTACTCTCATAGTGAGTTAGAAGCGCGTTATGAAATTGAATTAGAGAAGTACATTAAAAAAGTACAAATTGAAGCGCGTATTATGGGTGACTTAGCTACTAACCATATTATTCCTTCGGCGCTGAAATATCAAAATGAGTTATTGAAAAATGTAAGCTTACTGCGTGAAGCAGCCTTGCCTGAAAAATTATACAAAGGTCAGTTGGCTTTATTAAAAGATGTAAGCACACATATTCAACAAGTATATGATAATGTAGATGCGATGGTGGAAGCACGTAAAGTAGCCAACAACATTGTAAACTCAAGAGAAAAAGCCATTGAATACGAGGCTAAAGTGAAAGCACAATACTTCGATAAGATCCGCTACCACGTTGATAAATTAGAGCAATTGGTAGATGATGAATTATGGACCTTGCCCAAGTACAGAGAGCTGTTGTTCTTACGTTAATTTTAAGAATAGCGATGAAAAATAAGTGAAACCCCAAAGTGATAGAATACAAAAGGCCTCGAATAGTTCGGGGCCTTTTTAAAAATCATTAGAGAAAATATTTTAGGCCCTTAATTTTCGAAGAAAAGGGACTAAAATATGATTACTTCATTGTAAACGTTTCAAGGAATTTAGTGGTAAAATTTCCTTTTCTAAAATCTTCGTTCTGCATTAATTGTAAATGGAATGGAATAGTAGTATGTACACCTTCAATTACATATTCACTTAAGGCGCGATACATCGTATTGATAGCCTCTTCACGTGTTTGAGCTACTGTGATTAATTTACCAATCATAGAATCATAATAGGGAGGAATCACATAACCTGCATATACATGGCTATCGACACGAACACCATGACCACCTGGAGTATGGAGTACTGTTATTTTTCCTGGCGAAGGTCTAAAGTCATTGTAAGGATCTTCTGCATTAATACGACACTCTATAGCGTGTAATTGTGGTTCATAATTCTTTCCAGAAATTTTTTCACCTGCAGCAATTTTAATTTGCTCTTTGATTAAATCATAGCTAACCACTTCTTCGGTAACGCAGTGTTCCACTTGAATACGCGTATTCATTTCCATGAAATAAAAATTACGATTCTTATCTACTAAAAATTCTACAGTACCTACACTCTCGTAATTAATTGCGCTTGCTGCTTTAATAGCCGCCTCGCCCATACGTTGACGCAATTCTGCAGTCATAAAAGGAGAAGGAGATTCTTCTACTAATTTTTGATGTCTTCTTTGAATAGAACAATCACGCTCACTCAAATGACAAACATTTCCGTATTGGTCTCCTGCAACTTGTATTTCTATATGTCTTGGTTCTTCCACAAATTTCTCCATGTACAAACCATCATTTTTAAAACTTGCACCTGCTTCCATTTTAGCCGTATCGTATGCTTTTTCAATTTCACCTTCATTCCATACCACACGCATACCTTTACCACCACCACCTGCAGTGGCTTTGATAATAACTGGGTATCCAATTTCTTTGGCTAATTTTTTAGCTGCAGTAACATCTTCCAACAAACCTTCTCCACCTGGTACTACAGGAACACCTGCTTTAATCATGGTATCTTTAGCAGTGATTTTATCACCCATGCTATTAATCATATCAGGGGTTGGCCCAATAAATTTAATACCGTGGTCGGCACATATTTGCGCAAACTTTGCATTCTCTGCTAAAAAACCATACCCCGGATGCACTGCATCGGCATTGGTAATTTCACAGGCTGCCATAACATGTGGAATATTTAAATAGGATTCTTGTCCTTTAGGACCTCCAATACAAACTGCTTCATCTGCAAACTTTACATGCAAACTATCTTTATCTGCTGTCGAATAAACGGCCACTGTTTTAATGCCCATTTCTCTACAGGTTCTAATAATACGTAAAGCAATTTCGCCACGATTGGCTATCAAAATCTTTTTGAACATTTTTCTGAATTAAAATTTGAAAATGGGTGAGGTTTATTCTGGTTGAACCAAGAATAAAGGTTGGTCATACTCCACTGGGCTGGCATCATCTACCAAAATTTTCACAATGGTTCCTTTGACTTCACTTTCAATCTCATTGAAAAGTTTCATCGCCTCAATAATACATACCACTTTACCTGGCGCTACTGCTGTTCCTTCCTCGGCCATTAATGGCTTATCAGGAGCTGCTCTTCTATAAAAAGTTCCAATCATTGGACTTTTGATGGTCAATAAATTGGTAGCTACTGGAGCCGCTGGCGCAGCAGGACTAGCTGCAGAAGGAGCTGCCATGGCAACTGGGGCTGCAGCATATGTTGCAGGCACCGAGCTTACTGTTACATGCTCTTCTTTTTGTTTAATAGTTACTTTACCGTCTTTATCTTCGATACTTATCTCTCCGATATTACTCTTGTTAACTACCTTAATTAAATCGTGAATTTGTTTCAAGTCCATGTTTAGCAATTTTGGGTAAAAATGGGCTTTTTTTATGAATTTTCGCTAAAAAAAGGGCTTTTTTTATTAAAAATGGCCTTTTTTGACCTAAAATGCCCCCGAGCAATCGGGGGCATTTTTTAATAATTTGAGTGATTTTTTGAGCCCTTAGATTTAAAAAAAAGGGCGAAGAAAAATCAAAAGGCCCCGAGCAATCGGGGGCATTTTAAAGTATTTTAGGCCTGTTTGAAGTCTAGAAAACAAAAATGTCCCGAAACTTCGGGACATTTTTAAAATCATTAGAGAAATAATTTACAGGGCCTAATTTTCTAAAGGCCCGGGTAAATTATTTAACTCTTTCTACGTATTCTCCATTTTTGGTATTAATCTTAATCTTCTCTCCTTCGTTTACAAACAAAGGCACCATTACAGTTGCGCCCGATTCAATGGTAGCAGCTTTAAGGGCACGGGTGGCAGTATCCCCTTTTACGCCATTTTCACAATAGGTAATTTTAACATCTATCTTTTCTGGCAGCTCTGCTCCAATAGGAAGTTCGGTTTCAGTATTCATAAATACAAATACTTCAGCGCCATCAATTAAAAACTGAGGGGCGTCGATCATTTCCTCGGCCATTGCAATTTGCTCAAAAGTCTCATTGTTCATTAAGTTGTAGCCACTATCGTCTTTGTATAAGTATTGGAAAGCTTTCTTTTCCACACGCACAGGATATATGTTCTCACCACTATTCCATGTTTTTTCAATAGATCTTTTATTGTCTACCCCTTTTAATTTAGCCCAGATTTTAGCTGCTGCACGAGCGGTTTTATTTTCACCAAATTCTACCACAGAATATAGGTTACCGTCTAATTTTAGAATCATTCCACGACTGATGTCTGAAGTTGTTGCCATAATTGTTTTTTTTAATTTGTCTTAGCGAACGGCAAAAGTAGCACATGAAAGCCATTTATAAAAAAACCTTCAATTTTTGTTGTAAAATAAGTGTAAAAAAACCTCGATTAGCCTATTTTTGCGCCACAAATAACAAAATAACCCAGATGTCAGTATTAGTCAATAAAAATTCAAAGGTCATCGTACAAGGTTTTACCGGTACTGAAGGAACCTTCCATGCCACTCAAATGATTGAATATGGAACCAATGTCGTAGGTGGTGTAACTCCTGGAAAAGGTGGTTCAAAGCATTTAGAAAAACCTGTATTTAATACGGTAGCAGATGCTGTTAAAAATACGGGCGCAGATGTGAGTATCATATTTGTGCCTCCTGCATTTGCAGCTGATGCGATAATGGAAGCCACTGATGCTGGTATTGGATTAGTTGTTTGTATTACGGAAGGTATTCCAGTGCAAGACATGGTTAAAGTAAAAAATTACTTACAAGGAAAAACAACTCGTTTAATAGGACCTAACTGTCCAGGTGTCATTACTGCAGAAGAAGCTAAGGTGGGTATTATGCCAGGCTTTATTTTCAAAAAAGGAAAGATTGGTATTGTTTCAAAAAGTGGAACATTAACATATGAAGCAGCAGACCAAGCAGTAAAAGCAGGTCTAGGTGTTTCAACAGCTATTGGAATTGGTGGTGACCCTATCATTGGAACCACTACTAAAGAAGCAGTTGAATTATTGATGAATGATCCAGAGACAGAAGGTATTATCATGATTGGAGAAATTGGTGGAAGCATGGAAGCAGATGCTGCCCATTGGATTAAGGATAATTTAAGAAAACCAGTTGTAGGTTTTATTGCTGGTCAAACAGCGCCTCCAGGTCGTAGAATGGGTCATGCGGGTGCTATCATTGGTGGTGCAGATGATACTGCTGCTGCTAAAATGAAAATTATGGCAAGCTGCGGAATACATGTAGTAGCTAGTCCTGCAGACATTGGAACTACCATGGCTGAGGCCTTAAAAAAGAAATAAACTTATATATATAGTTCGCCATCCCTTATCCTAAAAGATAAGGGATTTTTTTATTGTAAGTTTGTACTATGAAATACGCATTACTAATATTCGCTTTGCTTTTTTGTAGTCAGTTAACCATGGCTCAGCAGCAGCCTGCTATTAAAATAAATTGCGTAGCACCTGTAAAATTAAAGACAGGTCAGTCGGTGAAATTAAAAGTGCAAGTAATTCATAATTTAAAAAAAGAAAAAACAGGAACCCTTGTTTTATCACTAATTAATCATCAAACAAAGACATCGGTAGATGGTTGGTTTTTAAATATTTTTCCATTGCAGTATTTCACCACTATAAAAAATGAAAATTTTGAAGTGGAGTTTCCCTTTACAGTACCCAATGATTACAGCGATAGTTTTGATTTAGTATTAGTGGCCCAAGTAGGAAATCTAAAAGATAGTATTGGATTTGTCATTCCCACCAATAAAGTAATTCCTTTTGGAAAAAAAAGTTAAATACTTAATCATTGGTCAAGGCTTAGTGGGTACTTGGCTGGCTTATTTTTTGCAGCAAAGAAATATTTCATTCGCCATTGTAAACGATAGTAGCACTGCCTCTGCCACCAAGGTGGCAAGTGGGGTAATGAACCCAGTAACTGGCAGAAGAATAGTGCAAACATGGTTGATCGATGAACTACTTCCCTTTGCAGTAGAATCTTACGAGCGCTTTCAAGAAAAAACAAATACGAAAATAATTAATGCTGCACCTGTTGTTTTAATTCATCCTTCACAACAAATGAAAGATAGCTTTGACTATCGAATAGATCATGATAATGTGTATTTAAAAAACAATAACCCATTAACATGGTACTCTTTTTTCAATATGCATTTTAGTACAGGAGAAATTGAATCTTGTTATTGGATTGACTTGATAGCTTTTTTAGAAGTGGGTAAAAAACAATTCGCTGAAAATTATATCGAATCGAATTTTAATTACAACCATTTAAAATTAGTAGACAAGGGAGTGGAATGGAATAATATAACTGCTGAGAAAATTATTTTCTGCGATGGCCTAAATACTATGATGAACCCTTATTTTAAAACACTACCCTTTGCACCCAATAAAGGAGAAGCGCTTATTGTTGAAATAAAAGGACTCCCTGCTAAACATATTTATAAAAATAATTTAGCCATTGTGCCTTGGAAAGAAAATTTATTTTGGGTGGGCTCTAGCTTTGAATGGGATTATGCAAACACCACACCCACAGAAGCCTTTAAACAAAAAACAATTGACAGCCTCAATGCACTATTAAAAATTCCTTACACTATTATTGATCACCTTGTAGGTATTAGGCCTGCCAATACTGAGCGCCGTCCTTTTGTAGGTCTGCATCCTATCCATACTCAAATGGGTATATGTAATGGCATGGGCACCAAGGGCTGTTCATTAGCCCCTTATTTTACCCATCAACTCATTGAGCATATTGAGAATAATGCTCCGCTTCATGTAGAGGCCAATGTTCAAAGGTTCAAGCATTTAATGAGCATCTAAATAAGCGATTAAAAAAAATTCCCCGAAAATAAAAAAAATCAATATTTTTAAACATCATTCATTTAAACCATTGTCTGCATCATGAACGAAGATGAAAAAAAATTATACAACATTCCTATTGCTTATCGCAAAATGGAAAATTTGCATATTGTTTTTTGGATTTTTAAAGATATCGCCTGGTGTATGGGAATTACCTGGTTAGGTATTACAATGATTATTCCTACATTAACTATTTCCTTTATTATTGCATGGAGAACAAGACATATTGTTTCTGAACTTTGTCATAACCTAGCTATTAGTGTTTGGATAATGGCCAACTCTTTTTGGATGTGTAGTGAATTTTTTCATGTAGATAATAATATCGTAACGGGCACCATTACAGTGAAACAATTAGCCATGATTCCATTTATTACCGGTTCAATAATATTAGCCTATTATTACTTAATATATAAGCCAAGACATAAGCATGAAGTAGCTTCCTTATAAAATTGTTTGAAGTATTATACTTTACAAATTGCTACAAATACTTCTTTAATTGATTCGCTCTTAAGGCTGTAATAATTCCTAAACTACTTACTATTAGAAAAGCCCATCGAAGACCAATGGCTTGAGATAAAAATCCAATAATTCTTAGGGGCATTTGTTGTCTTTTTTACGACACAAGGATATTAATCATTTTGATTTAACTTTTTCGATTTAAAACCATTAAGACCTGGCGGACTCATTCCAGCTAACTTATAAGCTTTTTTGAAATGCTTCATAGCTTTGACTGAATGAATTATAGATGAAATATCATAATAAAGTGCAACACCTAGCCCTCCTACTGAAGCAATTCCAATTGGTTCATTTTCATTATTTATAGAAACTGAACTTAGAATAGCAAACGCTCCTATACCTATAAGAGCTTTACCTAGATGCTTTCTACCTTTTTCTAAATGAGATAAACCCAAAAGATATTCATCCTTAGCTTCTTTATTTGAATCTAAAATATTTAAAAACTTTTTTGAATTTTGTATATTTTGATACATATACTCTAATCGTTTACTTTCATTTGAATCTTTTTTAGCATTCAAATTTTGACTACTTATATCGCCAATAAATTGTAAACTGCAAAATAAAAACAGGAATAGCTTTTTCATATATTGATTTAAATTATTTTTTTCTGATTGCTCTTGCTCTATTGAAACTATTAATACCAGTAAGCCCTGAATTGCCATCAGCAACTACTAAAACATACGCTTCTTCAGTTCCACTTTTCGAAGATGTCCAATATGCATCTTTTAAGCTAGGAATTTGCGACTTAAACTTAATTAATATTTTCCATTCTTGACTTGTTGGAAGCCTCCATCCAGTTCCTAATGAACTAGAAATGCTTGTTGCTGTTAACCAATCTAACAAGCCAGCCGGAAGTTTGCTTGTGGATGATACTAAATCTGAATTTGTAATTTCAAATATTCCTGTTGTGCCAGTATCTATTGTAACAGATGAAACAGAATTACTAGAACTCCCACTTTCACTAGTTTTTTTACAACCACTAGCTAAAATTAAAAATACCAAAATTAGAAATATATTATTTTTAATCATTCTTATTAAATTTTATACAATTATAAAAACCTGTTTTGAAATTTAAAAAATAGCCTATAAGAATACTAGAAAAAATTGATTCAGTCCTTAAAATTGACGAGCTCTGAAAGAAAAATAGCAACAAAATTCCCCAAATCATAAAAGTATTATTTAATTAATTGGGGGTAAACGAAAATACTAATAAAAGTTAGAATGAAAAGTATTTTTATCAATAGATATTTACAAAATATATTACCTCCTAATCCTTAGCTAAATCTTATAAATTTTACAAATATTTTTTTAACCTATAGGATTGAATAAAAGTCACTAGTCCTAAAATGGAGATGGTTAAAAACGCCCATCTTAATCCAAGCGCGCCTGATAAGAATCCAACGATCGGTGGGCCAATTAAAAATCCAAAGAAACCAATAGAAGATACCGAAGCTAGTGCAATACTTGCTTGACCTGGTTCCGCTGATCTACCTACACTTCCATATATAGTTGGGATCACCGAGGATACGCCAAACCCGACCAACATGAATCCAATTGTACTTGTAATGATTGTTGGATAAATAATTGCAATCACTAAACCTAGCGTCACCAATAATCCACTTAACATCAATTGTTTTCTGGGTCCCCAATAATTAATCAGCGCATCTGCAAACATCCTGCCCGTGGTCATACATCCCATAAAACTTATATAGCCAATGGTTCTTTGACTTTCAGTCACTTTTACAACCGATTGAAAAAACACCCCACTCCAATCAAACATCATCCCTTCACAAATCATATTACTAAGTGCAATCAATCCAAATTGAAACATCAAGGGTGATGGTTTGGTCCACATTTTTTTGAGCGACTGTTTATTGGACGCACTATGAAATAGATGCTTTTGTGTTGCAAAAAGAAAAATATAGCCCAAAACAAGGATCACTATAAATTGCATGATGGGTGTTAAGGATGCTGCAATAAAATAACTCCCTATCAATCCACCTACAAATCCGGCTAAACTCCAAAATCCATGAAAGGTAGAGATGATACTTTTCTCAAATAATGTTGCCAATTCAACAGCTTGTGTGTTCACAGATACGTTGAATAAATTTCCAATCATGCCAAAAACAAAAAGTGCTATTCCTAAATGCACCACATTGGTATCTGCAGCCCATCCTATATTGACCAAGCATAAAGGATAAAGAATAGATGCTATTTTAAGCATGATATTACTGCCGTGTCTGGCAGTTAAGCTTCCAGAAATAGGAATCCCTATAAACGAACCCAGTGGCAGGAACAAAAGCATCCCCCCAAACTGCGCATCCGTTAGGCCTAGGGCCAATTTAATGTCGGGGATTCTACTCGCCCAACTAGCAAAACAAATGCCGGTATAAAAGAAATAACCTGATAAAATAGCTCGTCTAGACTGCTTTGATATACTTGTTTCGCTCATGGGCCAAAGATCGGTAATTTATAGGATTTGGGCTATATTTGCAGACCATTCATTATAATAGCAATCTATGTATCGTACGCACCATTGTGGTCAGTTAAATATTCAATTTGTAGGTCAGGAAGTGACACTTGCTGGCTGGGTTCAAACCATTCGTAAGTTCGGGGCCATTAATTTTATAGACCTAAGAGACCGCTATGGTATTACCCAACTTTTAATGGGGGAAGAATTACAAGCTCAATTAGATGCAAATCCTTTAGGCCGTGAATTTGTGATTCAAGTAAAAGGAACAGTTATTGAGCGTTCCAATAAAAATGAAAATATTCCTACTGGTGAAATTGAAATTAAAGTAACTGAGTTTACCATATTAAATGCATCATTGGTGCCCCCTTTCACTATACAAGACGACACAGATGGCGGAGATGATATCAGAATGAAATACCGTTTTTTGGATTTAAGAAGAAACGCTGTAAAAAAGAATTTGACAATAAGATATAATGTAAACCGCGCTACAAGAAACTATTTACATGAAAAAGGTTTCATGGATATTGAAACGCCTTTTTTAATTAAGTCTACGCCAGAAGGGGCACGGGATTTTGTGGTACCAAGTAGAATGAACCCAGGTGAATTTTATGCCTTACCCCAGTCGCCACAAACATTTAAGCAATTATTAATGGTAAGTGGCTATGACAGATACTACCAAATTGTAAAATGTTTTAGAGATGAGGATTTAAGAGCTGATAGACAACCCGAGTTTACACAGATAGACTGCGAGATGAGTTTTGTGGAGCAAGAAGATATCTTAAATATGTTTGAAGGTTTAATTAAGAGCATATTTAAAGACGTTAAAAATATTGATTACACCGAGACCGTTCAAAGAATGACTTGGGAAGATGCGATGTGGCAGTATGGTAATGACAAGCCCGATATTCGTTTTGGTATGGAAGTTTGCAATTTGAAAAAACCTGCGCATGTATTTGCGGAGAAGCAAGATAAAGCTGCATTAATCAATGGCGTCGACTTTAAAGTATTTGACGAAGCAGAAACAGTGGTAGCTATTGCCGTTCCTGGTTGCAGTGAATATTCTCGTAAACAAACCGATGAATTAACGGACTGGGTGAAGCGTCCGCAAATTGGTATGAAGGGGATGGTATTTATTAAATGCAATACCGATGGTAGTTTTAAAAGTAGTGTAGATAAATTTTATACAGAAGATAAATTAAAAGCCATTGCTGCAGCCACAAATGCAAAAGCGGGTGACTTAATTTTAATATTGGCAGGTGCCGAAGAAAGAACAAGAAAGGCCATTAGTGAATTAAGATTAGAATTAGGCAAGCAATTAGGTTTTAGAAAAGAAGATGAATTTAAATTGTTATGGGTACTAGACTTCCCTTTATTTGAGTATGATGAAGAAGGCAACCGTTGGGTAGCAAGACATCATCCATTTACTTCTCCTAAGCCCGATCATATTGATATTATGATTAACAATGCACCAGAAATTAAAGACGCTTCAAAATATTTAGAACATCCTTATGCAGGTATTAAAGCCAATGCATACGATATGGTATTAAATGGCAATGAAATTGGTGGAGGATCTATTCGTATTTTCCAAAGAGCCCTTCAAGAAAAAATGTTTGCAGCATTGGGCATGAGCCCAGAAGAGGCACAACATAAATTTGGTTTCTTATTAGGTGCCTTTGAATACGGTGCGCCTCCACATGGGGGCATTGCCTTTGGCTTTGACCGTTTATGCGCTTTATTAGGGGGCAGTGAAAGTATTCGTGACTTTATAGCCTTCCCTAAAAACAATAGTGGCCGTGATGTAATGTTAGACGCGCCTAGCAGCATTGATGATAAGCAGTTTGAAGAATTGCAAATCAAATTGAATTTAAAAAAAGACTAGAAAAGGTAGTATACTAGAATATTACTAGCATACTACAAGAACAATAATTGATTAATACTATACTCAGCATGGCTCCTCAATTAAAACTTTACACGGTACTTTCTTATATACTTATACCCATTGCTTTGTTTTTTGCATTCATGGATATTGTTTTATTATTTTCCTCTTTGGCCAACCCTAGTGCACTCATAATGGTATTTATTTTAGCATGTTTAGTTATTTATACTTTTGCAAGTTTTAAGTTTTTAAAATCGGGTATCGAAAAAGAAGTAGCGCAAAGTTCAAAATTGAAAGATTGGATTAAAGTAAACGCCTATGTAAGTTTTTTCTTATGTAGTTTATTTTTCATCAACGCTATAAGTATACTTATTAGTAGCGATGTGGTTTTATTAAAATTTATTGACGAATTTTTAGAACAACAACCCACTATGCCCAAAGAAATAACCAGCGCTCTTATTTTATCTTTATTAAAAGGGGTTTCTGTATTTCTTCTTTTTACAGGTGTTGTAGGACTTATTCATATTAGAACTAGCCTTCGTCTAGTAAAACAATATGAGTATCTATTTGAATAAACCCTATTTTTTATTTTTATGAGCAACAACACTAATTTACGATGGGTTACAAAAACATTTGCTGAGCTAACAGTGGATGAATTATATGATGTATTAAAATTAAGAAGTGAGGTATTTATTGTAGAACAAAAATGTATTTTTTTAGACATAGACAATAACGATCGTAAAGCATTTCATACTATCGGATTTATAGGCGATGAAGTGGTAGCCACTACCCGACTATTTGACAAAGATATTATGTACGACGGTTATCAGAGTATTGGTCGTGTAGTAGGATCCCCAAGGCATAGAGGCCTAGGTATCGGCAAGGCCTTAATGCAATACTCAATTAGTGAATGTGAAAGATTATTTGGAAAAGGGCCTATAAAAATAGGGGCTCAATTATACTTAAAGAAATTTTATAGCGAACAAGGCTTTGAACAATCAGGTGATGTATATCTAGAAGACGAGATTGATCATATTCCCATGATTCTTACCCCTTCATTTCCAGTGCTAAGAACTTAGCTGTATGTGTTTTTGATTTTTTAATCATTTCCTCAGGTGTGCCTGTAAATTGAATAAGCCCTCCACCGCTTCCCCCTTCTGGACCTAGGTCAATAATATGATCGGCTACTTTAATCACGTCCATATTATGTTCAATCACTAAAACAGTATTGCCTCTGTCTACTAATCGGTTTAATACACCAATTAATAATTGAATATCTTGAAAATGCAGTCCCGTAGTAGGTTCATCTAATATATAAAATGTTTTACCGGTATCTTTTTTACCAAGCTCAGTGGCTAATTTAACGCGTTGTGCTTCTCCCCCACTTAAAGTTACGGCCGACTGTCCTAAAGTAATATAGCCCAAGCCTACTTCTAGTAGTACTTTTAATTTTCTATAAATAAAAGGTACGGCTTGGAAAAATTCACAGGCTTCTTCTACCGTCATATTCAACACATCGCTAATTGACTTTCCTTTATACCTAATTTCTAAAGTTTCTCTATTGTATCTCTTCCCTCCACATTTTTCACAGTGTACATATACATCGGGTAAAAAATTCATTTCAATCACACGCATTCCACCACCCTCACAAACTTCACAACGACCACTTTTTACATTAAAAGAAAAACGGCCTGCCAAATAACCTCTAATTTTTGCCTCGGGCACAGAAGCAAATAAGGTTCTGATATCTGTAAAGAAACCACAGTAAGTGGCAGGGTTGCTACGAGGGGTTCTTCCAATGGGCGACTGGTCTATCTCAATAACTTTATCTATTTGCTCAATACCTTCCACTTTTACAAATGGCATGGGTTTGGTTTTGCTATTATAACAAAACTGAGAAAGTATGGGATATAAAGTTTCATTAACTAAAGTAGACTTTCCACTTCCACTCACTCCCGTCACGACAGTAAATGTACCTAAAGGAAAACTGCAGTTTACTTTTTGTAAAGTATTGCCCGTGGCTCCTTTAATTTGAATATGTAAACCATTGCCCTTTCTTCTTTCTGCAGGAATCTCAATAAATTTCTTGCCTGCTAAAAAAAGTGCAGTATCAGATTTTAATTTAATAATTTCCTTTGGTGTACCCTGCGCAACTATATTCCCTCCGTGAATACCTGCTTTAGGGCCAATGTCCACTAAGTAATCGGCAGCCATCATAATATCTTTATCATGCTCTACTACTAAAACGGTATTACCAATATCGCGTAATTGTTTAAGGGCAGTAATTAATCTTTGGTTATCGCGTTGGTGCAGTCCAATAGAAGGCTCGTCTAATATATAAGTAATGCCTTGTAATTGTGAGCCAATTTGGGTGGCTAAACGAATTCTTTGAGACTCTCCCCCACTAAGGGATTTAGAAGGCCTGCTTAAAGACAAATACGATAAACCTACATTCATTAAAAATGAAATACGGTCGTCAATTTCTTTTAATATACCAGCAGCAATCTGCGTATCTTTTTTATCTAGCTTCGCAGGAATTTTTTTAAACCAGTCCTGTAAGGCATCTAAATGCATATCATTTAAAGCAGCAATATTTTTATCATTCACTTTAAACCATAAACTTTCTTTTCTTAACCTCGCTCCCTCACAAGTAGGACAGGTATTAAGCTCCATAAATCCTTCCACCCAAGCTTTTAACTGGTCAGTGCTTTGAGAAGAAGTAAACCATCTTTTCATCATGGGCACTATCCCTTCATAACTGCCTGTGTATTCGTTGGGAATATTTTCATCGTTTAAATCCATGTCCAAACTGGAAGAAATATTTTTGTCTCCAAATAAAATTAAATTCAAATGCTCTTTAGATAAATCTTGAATGGCTTTGTCTAAGTTAATTTTATGTTTTCTAGCGAATAATTTTACTTGATTAAATACACTAGCCTCTCTCGCTTCTCCCAATGGGCTAATGGCCCCTTCATTGATACTTAAACTAGGGTCTTGCAAAAGCAAACTCATATCAATAGCATACACATTGCCTAAACCTTTACAATTAGAACAAGCTCCATAAGGGGAGTTAAATGAAAAACTATTGGGTGAAGGTTCTTCATAACTTAAACCCGTGGTCTCACACATTAATTGTTTAGAGTATTGAACCAATTTAGTTTTACCTTCTTCTAAAACAAAGAGTAAGTCCTTGCCCATTTTTAAACATTGGGAAACACTTTCTCCTAATCTTGTTTTCATCGCATCCGTCACGGGAATACGGTCAATTACAATTTCAATATCATGAATTTTATAACGGTCTACTTGGTATTTGGGTCTTAGTTCAATAATCTCTCCATCTACCCTCGCCTTCACAAATCCTTTCTTTCTAATTTCTTCAAATAATTCTCGGTAATGCCCTTTTCTTCCACGCACCACGGGTGCTAGTAAATTAATTTTTTTGTCTTTAAACTGAGTGAAAATATTTTGAATAATTTCTGCCTCAGAAAATTTCACCATGGGCTTGCCCGTATTATAACTATAGGCCTTTCCAATACGCGCATATAATAATCTTAGAAAATCATATAATTCAGTAACGGTACCCACTGTCGACCTTGGGTTTTTATTGGTGGTTTTCTGCTCAATGGCAATCACCGGTGAAAGTCCAGTAATTTGGTCAACATCGGGACGCTCCATTTCACCCATAAACTGCCTAGCATAAGCGCTAAAGCTTTCCATATAGCGTCGCTGACCCTCATTGTAAAGGGTATCGAAAGCCAAGGAGGACTTACCGCTGCCGCTCACCCCCGTAAACACCACTAACTGGTTTTTAGGAATAGTAATATCAAAATTTTTGAGGTTATGCTCGCGGGCACCGACTACGGTAATATATTCTTTAATTTGGCTCATTGAAAGGGTTAAAGTTATAACAACCTTTTAAATAATTTGTTTAGAACAAAGAATAAACATTTAGTAATTTTGTAAAAATTAAGGCCTTGCAAAAAATGCACTATAAAATAGCCCAATTGTTGAGTTTAAGCCTTGCTCTTAGCTTGTTTACAATGAGTATGCTTTGGGGTAAGAACGAGGCCTTCCTTTATTTAAATGCGAACCTAGGACTATTGGCAGATAAAGTTTTTGAATACAGCAGCTATTTGGCCGAAGGATGGATCTGGATACCCTATTTTATAGTACTGGTAGGCATGTATAAAAAGGATACCGCTTTTATTTTAATGAACTTTTTAATATCTACCCTGCTTACTCAATTTGCTAAAAATTTCATTTTTGTTACCGCAATGCGCCCTATGGCAAGTGGATTAGATGCTTCTCAAATACACAGCGTACCCGGCGTTGAAATTCACACATTTAATAGCTTTCCTTCAGGTCATACCGCAACTGCTTTTACCTTATTTATTTTAACCACTTATTTATTCCCTAATAAATATGCTTTAACCATAGGTATTGTATATGCAATAGTTTGTGGTTATTCTCGTATATATTTAGCACAACATTTTCCTTTAGATTTGGCAGGAGGTATTTTTGTAGCCCTTCTTACATTACCCATTAGTATTTTTATTAGAGAAAAATTAAATAAAAAACCATTTTAGCAATTGGTGGCTTAGCACATTTAAATTAATCATTATGTTAAAACGTTTTTTATTTATTACAAGTTTATTTACTTTATTGAATGTTTGCGCACAGGATACTGCGCATAATGCGCATACAAGTGCCCCAGTAGTTAATAGTATCATCACGGATCAACAAATTATTAGTGGTAGAAAGAATAGCCTAGATCAAATGAATAAGCCCTATGTAATTTTGATTTCAGCCGATGGTTTTAGAGCCGATTTTACTGAAAAGTACGAAGCCAAAAAATTACAAGCACTTTCTTCTCGTGGGGTACGTGGAAAATACATGATACCCTCTTATCCTTCTGTAACTTTTCCTAATCATTATAGTATTGCAACAGGTTTATATCCTGCGCATCATGGACTAGTAGATAACAGCTATATTGATGTTGCCACAGGGGCTTTTTACAATATGGGTAATAAGAAAATGGTGGCGGAAGGTAAATGGTATGGCGGTACTCCACTTTGGGTTTTAGCAGAGCAGCAAAAAATGATTAGCGCTAGTTTTTATTGGGTAGGGTCAGAAGCCGATATTCAAGGCATTAAACCTACCTACCATTATATCTATAATGATAAAATTGATATTGCCACGCGTATTAAAGCTGTGAAGGACTGGTTAAGCCTTCCTGAAGATAAGCGCCCTCACTTCATTACTTTTTATTTCCCAGATGTTGACCACGATGCACATACTTATGGACCAGATGATATACGCGTAAAAAAATCGGTGCAATTTATAGACAGTAGTATAAATGCACTACAAGAATCATTAGCAAGTTTGAACTTACCTATTAATTATATTTTTGTTTCAGACCATGGCATGGCAAAAGTAGATAATGTAAATACCAAACCACTACCTTCAAGTATTGATACCGCTTATTTTAAAGTGCCTTGGGGCGATACACAACTTCATTTATATGCTAAGGATAAATCGAAAATAGAACCTACTTATAATGCACTTAAAAAAGATACCAGTGTGACTGTGTATACATTAGATGAAACTCCAGCCTACTGGCATTATAAAAAAGCAGATGATAAATTTAACAGATTAGGTGATTTAATTGTGGTTCCTCATTATCCAAAAGTTTTTAATTTATCGAGAAGTAAAGCCTCTTTAGGTAAACATGGTTTTGATAACCATATGCCTGAAATGCGCGCCAGCTTTATGGCTTGGGGCCCTGCCTTTAAAAAAGGGTTAACTATTGATGGTTTTGAAAATGTAAATATTTATCCTATAGTCGCACATATATTGGGCTTAGCATACGACGCAAAAACTATCGATGGTAAGTTTGAAGTATTGAAGCCAATATTAAAATAGTTTAAGCGTATTATTTTTTCTGTCTATTTGATTAAACTTCTTTAATCAGTTTTAGTAAAAAATCATAAAATTTTTACAAATTTTCTATTCATATACATATTTCTTAAAATAGTTTAACCAGAAATGATATTATATGTGATAAGTTTATACTACCAAACAAGTAGTATAAGCTATGACAATGAATAAAAAATTAACAGCGACTGAAAGCAAAGTGCTTAAGTTAATTGCTGAACAAAAAAAGAGTAAAGAAATAGCTGAAATATTATTTGTTTCTGAAAAAACAATTCGCAATCATAGGTATAATATTAAAAAGAAATTAGACCTGCCTAAAGAGAATAATAGTTTGTTGAAGTGGGCGATTATGAATATAAAGTGATACTATAAGTTTTTTAAAAGTTGATTGTAATTCGCAATAAACTCTATTTTAAATAGTTACTACCGTATTTTTACAAATGTTTTACTACTATTTTGTTTCCATTGAAGATATTTCTCTGAATTACCGATATACCCATAAATACTTATTAATCCATCAGTTTCTTTTTTCATTAGCATTTGATACATCCATTTTCCCGTATTTGTAGTTCTTAAAATATTATCCGCACCGAAATATGTAGAAGTTACATCCGTAAAAGATGTAAACCCACCACTTTGTTTATACACGTTTAATTGATACCCTCCATACCAAACTCCACTAATATCGCCCGTTCTACATAAAATAATTTCATTGTTCCCATCACCATCTAAATCTTCACATCCAATATTCTGAACACTCCTCCATCCATTTGTATTTGCTTCACATATAACTGTACTACTATTCAAATCTCCTTTTTTATTCCATAGAATCATTGATTTAGAATAATATGCTGGCGGAGGAGCTCCTTCGTCACCACTTAATATAACATCACATTGACCATCTTTATCAACATCTACTAATTCAACAGTTATATATCCGTTGTTTTTACTTATGGTTGTATTAATATCACTAATGGCAAACCCTCCTTTACCATCGCCATATAATGCTTTTGGTCTTCCACCCCCACTAACTACTATATCCATATTCCCATCCCCATTCAAATCGCCGCTCGCCGCACCGTGCCAAAATGCTTTTCCTAAATCGGTAAATATTTTATAAGTATAAGCCCCATTTTTATTGCTTAAGAGTATAGAATTATTTTCTAAATAGAAAGTTGTTCCTACACCAACAGCTGCGCCCGGAGTGAAAGCTTCATAACCGTGATTACACATAAAGATATCGGGCAAACTATCATTATTAAAATCACCTACAAGAGTTTTTCGAGTTGTTGTTGTTCCGGGAAAATTTGAAGGAAACATACTTTCATCTAATGCATAAACCCCATTCCCCTTATTTATTAAAACATTGGATTTTGAATTAAAATTACCATCTGAAGAATAGGGATAAAAAATATCCTCCAACCCATCATTATTCATATCTACATAAACAAAACCTAAATTATTATTTCCACTGTACAATCCAATGTTTCTAATACCCAATTTTGTTCTAATTGGATCAATATCAACAACAGTTTGTGGGGTTTTCAAAGCATAAGAAGTTTTACCACTATACACTATTTTAGCTAAGGGTATGGGCACAGTTGGAGTCACTGCAATGGGTAATGTTGATGTGTTATTTAATGTGGTTGAAGTTTTTGAACAAAAACTAAAAAAAGTCACAATAAAAATGAATCTAAAAAATTCAAAAAAATGTTTTCCCCTCTTTTCCATAATATTTGGTTTGAGCTATTAATTAAGTGGGGGACACTATACGTTATTTTACTAAAGTTATGTATTAATAATACATCAATCCAAAATGTCCCTTAATAAGAAAAGAAAACAGAAAAAGGTATGGTATGAGGTATGTTTTGATATTAAAGAAAAAACCCTCATAAAACATTCTGAAAATTAGACGTTTATGAGGGCTTTTTTTGTGTTGGTCGGGAAGACAGGATTCGAACCTGCGACCACCTGGTCCCAAACCAGGTACGCTACCGGACTGCGCTACTTCCCGTTCCTATTACTAGTTGCCTAGTAAATATTGTTTCCGGTGTATTCTACTACTTAATATCTAATCCAAGAACTAAATGAGAGCGGAGAGGAAGGGATTCGAACCCTTGGTACAGTTTAACCCGTACGGCAGTTTAGCAAACTACTGATTTCAGCCACTCATCCACCTCTCCTCCAAAACCTCTTTCGAGGGCTGCAAAAATAAGCAGCTTGGCCTTAAATACCTAAAAAAAGTCCGGAATAAACTCAAATAAAGTTCGTTCCGGACCAGAATATAGTTATTTAATAATTTGTAGTGGTAAAAGGGCTTCTTACATAGCCGCTAACTGCACTTTTTGAGTAAGCTCCATCACGTTCTCTCTGAACATAGAATCGGTATCCATTAAGTCCTTTACTGTTTGGCAAGAATGTATAACCGTGGTATGATCGCGTCCACCAAAATGCTCTCCAATTGTTTTCAAAGAATTCTTTGTGAAAGCCTTCGCTAAGTACATGGTAATTTGACGGGCTTGTACAATTTCACGCTTACGTGTTTTTTGTAACAATTTATCATAAGGCACTTCGAAGAATTCACAAACCATTTTTTGTATAGCGTCGATGGTAATTTCTTTACTACTTGTTTTAACAAAGTTGCGTAATACCTTCTTCGCTAATTCAACATCAATTTCTTTTTTATTCAAAGAAGACTGTGCTAGTAAGGATATCAAAGCACCTTCTAATTCTCTCACATTCGTGTTAATATTGTAGGCCACATACTTCACCACTTCTTTAGGCATGTCTAAACCATCGGCCTTCATTTTCTTTTCCAAAATTTCAATACGGGTATCGTAATCTGGTACTTGAATATCGGCACTTAATCCCCAACGGAAACGACTTAGTAAACGCTCTTGCAAACCTTCTAAGTCCTTAGGGGCTTTATCAGAAGTTAAAACTAATTGCTTACCGCTTTGGTGTAAATGGTTGAAGATGGCAAAAAAGGCATCTTGAGATTTTTCAGCTCTGTTAAAAAACTGAACATCATCTATAATTAAGACATCTATTAATTGATAAAAATGAATAAAGTCGTTAATGGCATTATTACGACTATGATCCTGGAACTGATTAATGAATTTTTCAGAGCTCACATATAAAACCACCTTATTCGGATGAATGCGTTTTACATCATTTCCAATAGCTTGGGCTAAATGTGTTTTACCTAAACCCACTCCTCCATAAATAACCAAAGGATTAAAAGAATTGGCTCCTGGCTTTTCAGCTACTGTTTTACCAGCACGGCGCGCTACTCTATTACAATCCCCTTCAATAAAGGATTCAAATGTATAATTATGGTTTAATTGAGGGTCAATTTGCATTTTCTTCAACCCAGGAATCACAAACGGATTTTTCACAGGGTTGTCAATCACCAACGGGAAGTTCATCTCGTTGTTATTGTATGTTTTCATGCCGCTAGCCGGAACATCCATTGAACCTTTCTTGTTGTTTCCGCTATCGACCATGATACGATACTCTAGTCTAGCTTCTTTGCCAAGTTCACGTTTTAAAGTCTTAGCTAATAAGTTAACATAATGCTCCTCGATGTATTCGTAGAAAAATTGGCTGGGAACTTGAATCAGTAAAACGTTATCCTTTAAGTCAACTGGTTGAATAGGTTCAAACCATGTTTTAAAATGTTGCCATTCGACAATATCCTTAATAATTTTTAAGCAATTACTCCAAATTAAATCTGCGCTCTTAGCCATCTTACTTCTTGCTCTTTGTATAATTAAAAAAAGGTACGTTTTGATCTTCAACCCTGGATTAAGGAATTGTGAACCGGAATGCGAATATGACGACTTATTGTTGAAAAAAAAACTTTTTTGTTTGGTTTTTTTTACATGTCCCCAAAACCCTATAAACCGCTTGTTCCCTGACCCCTAATCAGGCGTTCAAGATATATCCTTTTTCTTAAAAATGCAGAGTTATCCACTTATTTTTTAAAGTATTTTTTTTCTTAAAAACTAATACTTATTTGCATTAAAGGGCAAGTATTTAGATTTGGCCTTTAAATACTACCTTTACCTATATAATCATAACTATGAGCTACGAATTAACCGGCAAATTAATTGCTAAATACGAAATCATTCAGAGAAAAGAGACCTTTAAAACAAGGGAATTTGTTGTTGAAAAAACCGATGATATTAACGGTAAAACAATAACGAATTATGTTAAATTTCAATGTGTTCAGGACCGCACAACCATGCCTGACCGCTTCAACCTAGGAGACACCGTAAAAGTACTCTTTAATATAAAGGGGTCTAAGTGGAATAAAGAGGGTAAGGACAACTATATCACCAATTTAGACGCTTGGCGTATGGAAGCAGTGGCTTTAGGAGGCAGTACAGCCCCTACTGAAACCTCTACTTATTTTGACATACCTACCAACGAGTCTGGCGACGATTTGCCTTTCTAATAGCATTATTATACCATTATAGTAGACTAAGCAAGCGCTTATGCTAATATAATTTATTGAGCATTTTTTTAGGATAAAAACCTAACCCATGCAAAAAGAAATACAAGTACGACTTACCCCCTCCGAATCGGCCCATGGCCCCAGCCTTCTTAAGGCCATCAGTCAAATTACAGGCGAAGCCGAAAGCTCCATTACAGGCTACCAAATTCTTAAAAAATCAATTGACGCTAGAAGTAGGCAACAAATTTGGGTGAACCTTACCTTGGTTGCTTTCATAAAGGAACCTATTTCCAAGCGCTTTATTGAGCCCCTTCTTTTTCCAAGCCTTCCTTCTAATGCCAAAGAGGTCATTATTATTGGAGCAGGCCCTGCCGGATTATTCGCAGCCCTTGAATGTATTCAACTAGGATTAAGACCCATTATAATAGAAAGAGGTAAAGATGTGAGAGCAAGAAGGCGTGATTTAGCAAGCTTAAATAAAGAAGGCATTGTAAATCCGGAGAGTAATTATTGTTTTGGGGAAGGAGGCGCTGGCACTTATAGCGATGGTAAATTATATACAAGAAGTAATAAAAGAGGCAGCATTGATAAAATATTAAAGATTTTTTATCAGTTTGGTGCCGATGAAAATATTTTATACGAAGCACATCCGCATATTGGTACCAATAAACTACCGCATATTATTACAGCCATGCGCGAACAAATTGAAGCAAGTGGTGGTAAAGTTTTATTTGAAAAAAAATTACTAGACTTTGTAATTGAAAATGATACCATTCAAGAAATTATAACAGCCGATGGAGATCGAATGAAAGCAGCTGCTTATATTTTAGCTACTGGCCATTCAGCTCGAGATATTTTTACTTTGTTATTTGAAAAAAATATAAGCATTGAAGCCAAACCCTTTGCATTAGGAGTTAGGGTTGAACATCCACAGTCGGCTATTGACGCTATACAATATCATTGCTTAGTGCGTGATCCTAACCTGCCTCCTGCCTCCTATAGTTTGGTAGAACAAGTAAGTGAAAGAGGCGTTTTTAGTTTTTGTATGTGCCCAGGTGGAATTATCGCGCCCGCAGCCACTGCCCCTGGAGAAATTGTGGTGAATGGATGGAGCCCAAGCAAAAGAGATAACCCCTATGCCAATAGTGGAATGGTGGTGCAGGTAGATGTTCCTGCTGCTGCAAATTTTTTAAAGAAAACTAAAAACAGTTTACCAGAAAATCATCCGCTATTGTTATTAGCCTTTCAAAAAGAAGTGGAAGAAGCGGCCTTTAAAGTAGGTGGTGGATTACAAGTGGCACCTGCTGCAAGATTAATAGATTTTTGTTCTAATAAAGTTTCTGCAAATTTACCTGACGCTAGTTATTTACCAGGATTACATTCTGCCCCTTTGAATGAAGTACTTCCCCATTTTGTGCACCGTACATTACAAGAAGGTTTTAAAGCCTTTGGAAAAAAGATGAAAGGATATTATACCAATGATGCGGTAGTGGTGGCCACTGAAAGCAGAACCTCTTCGCCCGTGCGTATTCCAAGGGATGCAGATAGATTGTATCATCCGCAAATTAAAAACCTTTATCCTTGTGCGGAAGGTGCAGGTTATGCAGGGGGTATTGTAAGTGCTGCAATGGATGGACAAAAGTTAGCCCAACAAATAGCTTCTATATTATAACTATAGTATCCATTAGCGCAATACTAATTCTCTGGCTTTTCTTTCTTACTTAATAATAAATCGTCTTGAATTAAACGATTCATTTTAAATGATTTTAATTCCGAGCTCAAATTTGTTGAAATCTCACGCGTTGTCATAGTAGGCTTGCCTGCATTTACCCAAGCCGTGTACCAAAAATCGGCAATCATATTCGCAGAAGCAATTAATTGCATATTCACCGTAGGCCCTAAACCATTCGCATAGGCTTCAGCAAATTCTTTGGTATATACTTTTGTTTCACGGCCATAACGCATCTGCGTTTTATATTTAGTTTCAGGTTTAAACTGAATAGAAACTTCTTTTTCTATGGCTAACATTTCAGGCACTAATGCAGCAGCCTTTCTTATATCTATCCAAATAGCCTCGCTAGGGTTTTTAATATAAGTAGCCTTGTGTGCATTGTATAATTGATACTGATCAATTCTTAATTCAGGCACAAAGGACTCCCATAAACTATGTAAACCTTTCTGTCCGGTCAATTGACCATCGTAATTAAGTGTTGTATGTAAAGGCACATGTGCATCTCCTATATAATGTCCTAAATCGGCAGCATAAAATAAAATGCTGTCTTTGTTTTTAGAACGAAAAGCATTGGTTAATTTTTCTAATTGATTTACTATTACATATGGAACATAACCATATTTAAGCAAGGTATCTTCATTGTATTTTTTTACTGCGTTGGCCCAATCAAGTGGCATCATATTGGCGGCATTCGGGCCATAGGCTTCTAAGTCAATAAAATGTTTAGTGGCTTCTGTTTTATCAGTGTTTCTTCTTATGTCTGGTCTGGTAGAATTAGAAACTAAATTATTCATTTCTTTATGCATAAAAGATTGCAAAGGTTCTGGCAAACTATAAATAGCTATTTGATGAATAGTACGGTGCACTAAAAAGCCCCAACTACTAAGGCCTACTGCCAAAATAAATGCAAGAGAAATATAAAGTGTTTTCTTATTGAACATATATGCTAAGTTTATGCGAAGATAGACAACTCTTTTCCCAATCCCACTAATTATATACACAAAATCAATGTTAAATTTCCACTCTTCCTTATTTTAAAATGGGGAATGTGAAAATGAGTTTATATTTGAACTATAAATTTCTTACTATGGACGCCTTGTTAAGCTTACAAAATTTAAAAAAATATTATGCTACTCAAAAAGCGGTAGACGATATTAGTTTCGACATTGAGAGAGGAAGTATTTTTGGATTGCTTGGTCCGAATGGTGCAGGTAAGACCACTTTGTTGCGTATGATTACCGGCATATTTTATCCGGACAGCGGTAATATATTATTAGACGGTGCTCCCTTTAATCCCATGGTGGATATTGAAAAAATTGGTTACATGCCAGAAGAGCGTGGTATGTATAAGAAAATGAAAATTGGAGAACAAGCATTATACCTAGCGCAGTTAAAAGGAATGTCAAAAGCGGAGGCTACTGAAAAAATTAAATACTGGTTCAAGAAATTTGAGATGGAAAGTTGGTGGAATAAAAAAGTAGAGGATTTAAGTAAAGGAATGAGTCAGAAATTACAATTTGTCATTACCGTTTTACACGAACCCAAATTAATTATTTTAGACGAGCCTTTTAGCGGACTTGATCCATTGAATGCCAATTTAATCAAGGATGAAATTTACGCACTCGCTAAAAAAGGTTCTACCATTATATTTAGTACCCACCGTATGGAACAAGTAGAAGAAATTTGTGATCATATTGTGCTGGTAAACTTGGGTAAGAAAATATTAGATGGCTCTGTAGCAGGAATTAAGCAACAGTTTAAAGAAAATAATTTCTCCATTGAAATTAAAGCAGGGTCAAGTATAAGTAGCAATGCCATTTTTACCGTTATTAATGAAGCTGCTTCTAAGTACTTAATAAAAATTAATGAAGGCTATACAGTAAACAATGTACTTCAACATATTATTGAGCAGCAAATTGAATTAATTGGTTTTAATGAAGTGCTACCTTCTTTAAATGAAATATTTATTAAACTAGTAGAAGGAACGCATGCAGGTGCTCGTGCCTTTCAAAATATTTAAAAAAAATTATAATGAATAAGACTTGGTTAATCATACAAAGAGAATATACAAGCAGGGTAAAAAATAAACGTTTTTTAATCCTTACTTTTTTAACACCCTTATTAATTGTGGGCTTAATAGCCGCTTCCATCTACTTCTCTGTTTCTGGGGTAGAATATAGAAAAATTGCCGTGATAGATCCGAATGGGTATATCAAAAATTCTTTAAAAAATACCAATCAAATTAGTTTTAGTTTTCCTGAAAAAGTAGACACTTCTAACTATGTTGAAAAAGGATATACCGATATTTTAATTTTACCTCAATTTGAGAAAGGTAAAAAATCGGATTATATTTTAAGATCTAAAAAGTCGATGGGCTTAATGTTACAAGAAAGTATTAGTAACAGAATTAATAGCGCCATTGAGGATCAAATGTTACAAGATGCCGGCATTCAACAAAATATTTTAGATTCTATTCATAAAGCCTCACAAGTAGCTGAATTAAAAGCCTACGAGGACAAAGGCAGTTCTAGTAAAGAAAGTAATGCAGGCCTTGCCATGGGTATTGGCTATGCGAGTGGCCTACTTATCTATATGACTATGTTTATTTATGGTGCCATGGTCATGCGTGGAGTGATGGAAGAAAAGACCAACCGTATTGCAGAAGTTATTATTAGTAGTGTGAAGCCTTTTGAATTAATGATGGGTAAAATTATTGGTATTGGGGCTGTAGGCTTGACTCAATTTTTATTATGGATTGTTTTAATTATTGGTTTGACTAGCGCTGCTGCAGGCTTCTTACCATCTGATATACAAAATCAGGTAGAAACTTTACAACAGAACAATGGAACAATGGCAGGTGGCATGATGCAAGCAAGTGAATCAGCACAAAAAATTTATGAATTTCAACATACCATTTCCACCGCTAATTGGCCTTTAATTATTTTTTGCTTTATATTTTATTTTATAGGTGGTTATTTATTTTATGCAGCTTTATTTGCTGCAGTGGGTAGTACTGTTAACGAAGATCCTCAAGATGCACAAAGTTTAATGTTCCCTATTACCATGCCGCTTATTTTTTCTTATATCATAACCAATATGGTTACCCAAAACCCTAATACACCAATTGCTTTTTGGGCAAGTATGATCCCCTTTAGTTCTCCTATGGTAATGATGGCCCGTGTTGCTTATGGCGTTCCAAGTGCTGTCACTTATTGGGAATTGGCCCTAAGTATGTTATGCCTTGTGGGTGGGTTTATATTTACCACTTGGTTAAGTGGTCGTATTTATCGCACTGGTATTTTACTCTATGGTAAGAAAGTAACTTGGAAGATAATGTTTAAGTGGGCCTTTAAAAAAGCATAGTAATTACTATAACGCAATTCTTATGTTCACCCCTGCCCTTGTATTGGTGATCGGTGGTGAAGAAGATATATAAGGAGTGGCCTTTCTTCTATCATAGAAGAATTTTAAGTTTATTTTAGAATTTAAAACATAGTCTATAGAAGGCTGTATGGTAACTTCTCTTTGACCACCTGTTCCGTAGGCATTCGATTGATCTAGTCTACTATTACTATTAAACATATCACGCGTAGAGAGATCTATTCTGAATGTTAAGTCATTACTTAGTTTATTATTATTTAAACCAGGAATGGTAAATGGAAGCCTCACTCCTTTTTTACGAAAAGCTGTTCCAAATACCCATTCTGTACTGTTGTTTTCACTTAATTGATAATCGACTAAGCTGAGTGATAAAATTCTACTCTTCTTATATTCAAAACGAAGCGACCATTGTGTAACAGTAGTTAAATTCAATCCAAGCAGTGGCTCCATTCTTTCACTAATGGTAATATTGGGAACTAAGAAATAAGGAACATAGTTACCGCTAATGGTATCTTTAAAAGATGGCGCTCCTCTTCTATAAATATCGGTATACAATAAAGAGCTTGTAAAACTATTCATGGATAAATTACTATTGTATCCATGTGTTAAAGAAATATTGGTAAATAATTCAGATAATACTGGAAGCTTAGACAAACCATTGAAAATAATGGCCCAGTTGGGTTTTGGCAACATTCCACTAAATGGATTTGACCTTATACTTGAATTATTTTGATTCAATAAACTTACTTTTTTAGGATCCTGTCCTGTATAGGCTGCAATGAATGCTGGAATTAAAACATCTTGTGCATATTTTCCATAGCCTGCCGCATAACCATCTTTAGTGGTGGCACTATTGCCAAGGGCAGGGTCGCTCCAGTAGCTATTATTAGCAGCTACCCGCTTAGAAATATCTGTTCTATAAGATTCAAAGGCTTTAAACTGCGAGGAAATTATATTCGGATCATGCACATCAAAAAAAGTATTCAAGGCGATATAACTAATATTAAACCCGCCCGCCGATAATGGATTGGCATGTACTTTATTATCATACATAGGGTTTGATATACCTTCATAGCTATTGGTATCTTTAAATAATTCTGTATACTCCTTGGTAAAAGATTTATTAAAGTTTACATCAATGATTAAAGTTTTAACAGGCTCAATCATTATTCTTCCTGTAAATCTTTGCTCAAAGCCTTGTCTAAATATCATATTAAATGCAGGGCTTCTAGTAAACTTATTAGCCTTCTCTTGCTTATTTAACCAAGCACTATCGGGCTGTCTACCAAAAGTATAATCAAGTCCAGGCGCCAATCCACTAAAATCATTATTTAAATATTCTACTCCACTTAAATAACCTGGTAGTCTACTATTAAAGCTTTCGGCATAATCAAAATTGGCTGTTTGCAGCATAGTCAAAAACTTAGCAATCGGTTTTAAACCCTCTGGCACATTGACGGGTTCATTGGCTTTTAATACTCTTTGTGCAACGCGTTCTAATCTCCTAGCCTCTTTCCATTTTTTCAAAGCAGAATCGCGTTGCTTACCCTTCATCCCTGCCAATGCCTCTTCCTTAGTCATTAATAATTTAGAAGAGAGCGGATTGGTTTCAGGCCTAGCACCAGATGATCTTTGATCCGATAATAATGCGCTTAAATATTTAGACTTTCTATAAAAACTTAGGAAATTAAACTGCGCATTAATTTGTTGGGAGAAATTGTTTTCAATGGTATTACCTAAATCTTCAGCAAGCCTGCTTGCCCCTATCCAATTATAATTAGTAGATACATTATAACTTGACAATATCCAGTCGGTCAAAGGAAATTTAGAGGTAGGAATATCATAACGCATAGATACTCTTTGATTATACAAAGTATTTCTTCCAGCACGAAGCAGCATTCTTGTTAAGGAATCTTTTTTCTCCTGTGTATCTATTTTTCCATCGGGTTCGTCAATTCTTGAATTCACATTCACCGTTGCATCTAAATTAAGTGACCTTGTAAGCGGCCAACGCATATTAAATATGCGATTCATGGTGAAATATTTATCGAAAGTGGTTTCTGTTTTATCAATAGAGCCGTCCGAGCCTACAATTCTTGGCGTGAATTCACCAAATTGTCTATCCAATGCGGTTCTAAAACTAATTAAACTTGGAGCTGGTGTTAAATTTACATCGCGTATCCATGCAAACCAAGGTGATGCATTTTTTAATATTTTTTTGAAAGGTTCAATACTCCTTACTCTATTGTTAAAGGTATAGCCAATGGCTCCTCTTTGTTTAGTTAATTGATTTAATTCAACCAACGGACTTGTTTGTTCCAATTGAGAATAAGAATAACTAAAATCTAAATTACTAATGCTTAACATATTCGACCTTTTGCCCGGCAGCACACGCACATTGGTAAAATTAATGGTCTTTATCGTAGTCTGATCAACCGATGCCGCTATAATAGAATCTCTTTTAAATACATCCTTTGTATTTTTTACTTTATCTGTATAAAGTACATCTTGATCAAAGGGGTCAAACATTGGATTTTCTGTCGTTCTATTAATACCTGCAAATACAGGTAGTGCAATTTTAATTTGCTTGGGTAATAATTTTCCAGCATCGATATTAGTAGCAATATCAAATTGAGTCAATCCTGTTTTAGAACGCTCATTCATTTTTTGCTCTATAGTTCCAAAGCCTGCAGTTCGCTTATTCACAGAAACCGATACCGATCCTAAATCGGCTAATATTAAATCCATTCTACCCAATGCAGCCCAGGCGCCTCTTTCATCTAACTCTGATAATCTTAATTCATTAACCCATACTTCTGCATCTACTGCACTTGTCGATTTTGTATTTTCTATGGCAATTAAAATACCTCTTACCTCTCCTAAATTAGGGGAGCCTTTTACAGTGTACCTTTGTCTGCCAAAATCTTTTCCATATAAGGAGCCTGCGCCGAATGCAGAATTATTATCTCTTTCTATTTTTAGCGCAATCAAATCATTTAAACTTAAATTTAATTCGTTGTCTGCTGGCCATACCGAATCGGCTACTACTTTTCCATTTAATTCACCCTTGGTAACACGAAGCGGTATGCGTATTTCATAAAAGTTATTTTGAAAATCTTGTCCAATACGAATAACCGCTGTTAAGTCACCGTCATTTATTTTACTAGCACTATTCAGTATGTTTTCTGCATGTAAAAACATAGATAGTCTTCCATAGCGTCTCACATCAATATTCATTGTTTTAAAAACCCCTCTTGGACTAGTACCGGCCGTGCCTGCTGGTTTCAAGCCTTTAAACTGCATCGACAAGGCTTGTTCATTTTGAAGTAAGTTCACTCCATTGTTACTTAATAATTGAACACGCTCAATGCCTGGAGGAATAATATAGTTCACCGGTACCCTAGAACTATTCTCTTCCACACTTACTGCTAGTGTATTGAGTCCTGTTAAATCGGTTAAAGGGGTATATTGCTCGTTATAATCAACTACATTGGTGTACTGTCTCCACTGATTACGTACTAAATCTAATTTAGCAAAACGAAGTGTAATTGAATCTTCAAAACCTGTTAAATACATTCTTAAAAAACGTATCGATTTAAAATCTCTAATACCACCCACTCTATTTGAAAATGATTTTATAGGCACTCTAAATAAATACCAGTTCTCTGAACTAGGTGTTCCATCGGCAAGTGTCACATTTACCGTTCTTGCATCCGTCACATATTTGGCAGCAGCTAGTCGCCCTTTATCTAATGGAATTTCATATTCAAAATAAGCTTCGGTTTCATTTAAAGTATTGTCTCTGTTTAAATCTTCATTATCAGGAAGCAAGGTAGCTGCACTACTAAATTCACTCGTACCTGCTAAAGAAGAATTCCCTTGTGGGTTATTAAAATATTTATACCTGCCTAAGATATCTACTTTATTACCATCATATTTTGGATCCCTATACCATACATAGTTATCGGCACTAGGATCGGCAAAAAATTGCTTACCTATTTCAGTGGCCGTACTTAAATTATATTTTGCAATCACATCAGCTCTTTGTTTAATCTCCAAGCTATCGGTTAAACCATCAAAGCCCACATCTTGGTATTTTCTATCTTCTGGATTATTACTAAATGCATTGGTTACTTGAATAGGATTGGTGGGTACTCTTCCCCAAGAAGAACTATCTATACTTGCTGGTATTGTAGGTGTAGGCATTCCATTTTCATAAAAGCGTCGTCCATCGCGTAAAATATCTTCACTTACATTTCCTAAATTCAAAATTAATTTACCACTGGTAGCCGGCGATTTTATAAAAGGGTCTTGTACCCAAAATTCTACATATTCAATAATAGTAGTTTCGAAATCGGTTTGGTCTAAGGCACGCATAATACCTCCCCATTTTTTAGAAGCCGCTTCTTTATTAAACTTTCCAGGTAGGGCAGCATCTAATTCACTACCATCATAATTATAGTTATAGGGGCCTCTTTCTTTTGGATAATAAGTTAAATCAAAAGTAGGCAACTGCACATCGGTAATATTGGTAGTCCTATTGGGAAATAATTCATTGGTAAATACCTGACGTACTCTCGGATCACTTAATAATTTAAGATTGCTACTAATGGGATTATTAGAACTGTTTTTATCTTGCAAAGTAGGTTCAATATTATACCAAGCTATTTTTGCTCTGTTTTTATTGTACTCAATATTGTCTGTCAAAGACCCCTCTTTAAAACGATCCATGGGTGTTGAAGCCAGTGCCCAGGCGGTAAATGGAAAACGTAAATCAATATTGGTTCTGGTCGATTCAAAATCATCTAAGTACACCACACCAGATCCGCCTTTGCCTATTTGTTGCGCATGACCCGGTTGTAAATAAGCTGCTTCTCCATAGGCTGTAATAGAAGACTTTGCTTTTGTTTGATAAAAAGGCAGTCGGTCCAAGGCTCTTGTTAAACCAGGCAGATCTGCTCTATAATTAAAATCAAAACCATACATAGAGTTTTTAATAGGATCTGATCCGAAATTAGTTTTAGTAAAAAACGGACGCTCACTTAATCTAGTACTTGATACACCAAAGTTGAAATTTTTACTTTGCATGTAATCTAAACGAAACGCTCTAAATCCTCGTTCTTGAAAACCGAATCCTAAATTATTTTCATAAGATACATTCACCGGAATATTAGAACCTAAAATACCCGGGTTAATAACTCTAACGGTGCCCGAACCATAATCCACTAAATAATCAATGCCTTCTTTTAAAATTTGTCCACCTGCCCTCACGCTTACCGAACCGGGAGGTACATTGAATGCGTTTAAACTAATCTCCGCTCCACCAGCACTTCCTTTTACCTGACCTTCCATTACAAACCTATTTAAGTTATTATAGGTTTGGGCTTCCGCTTTTATTTTAGTGTATAATTCTTTGTACAAATATTTTTCTTTGATAGCCGACATTTCAGTAGTTGAAAACGCTAACTTTTCTAAGTCTTCTCCAAAAGGTTCTATATAAGGAAGAACAATGCGACCCATTTTAGATAAAACTGTATAGCCCTCTACATAGTCAAACTGCCCATCGGGTTGCGGGTCGTTTCTATTGTTTAATCTGTCTAAACCTAAAATTTTAATTAAGGATAAACCTCTTACAGGCGCATCTGAATTAGGTAAATATCTTTTTAAACCATTGCCTGGCGACTCATACATTAGGTTTAACTGAAAATCTTGTTGTTGAATAGAACCAAATAAATCTAGGGAGTACACGTTTTTCATCATCAAGTTCCAAATAGGCAAATCGGTTCTTTGTGTAGTAGCCTTTAATAATTTTAAATATAAAATTTGTTGTACACCTTTATTGGGATCAAGTGCTATACCTTCCGAAAATTCTCCCACCTGATACAGTTTACCATTATAGGTATATTGGTAAGCCACCCCCAAAACCTCATCGGCTTGCAGTGGAATGTTTAAAGATAAAAACCCAATTTGTGGATTAAAGAAATATTCATTCTCTGTTAACTTTCTTGCAAATGTGCGTTCATAATCTTCAGCCGATCTAAGACCCGCAGCTGTTAACACCGAAGAAACCCCTGCAGGATTTCTAGCCAGCGGGTTATTAATTATTTTAGAATATAATTGGTTGGCTCCATTGTCAGGAAAAGTATCTCGTCTTGAAACTTCTTCCCACTCTTTTTTGCCAGGAAAACGCTCACCTAAATCTGCTAAGCCCAATACATCTCTTGCATTGGTGGTTTGTCCATTTCTATTCGTTACCCAAACTTCAATTCTTTTAATTTGTATTTGTGAATTGATAATGGGCAAGGTACTCATGGCCTTATTGTAGTTCTTTCTAAAATGTTGCGCTAATAAAAAGTGTCTGTTCTCTTCATAATCATCTAACCTTTTTTGAAAACGTTGTGTGGTAGCGCCACCTTGCAAATTCATCGATTGTCTTTGCGACCTCTGATTCGCCACAGCTGCTGTTAAAAATAATTTTCCAAACTGTAATTGTGTTTTTACCCCAAATAAATTTTGTGTACTGGGAATTAAAATACTTCTTGAAATATAATTTATGTTCCCCGCTTCAATACTTTTTACAATTTCATCTTTCTTACCCTTGTAGTTTAATCTAATTTGATTATCAAAGCCTAAGTTGGATAAAGAATTTATATTTATCGGAAACTTTAGTTTATCACCAATACTGGCATTCAAACTAAAATTAGTATTCGCATCAAAATCAAGACCTCCATTTTTTCTTGCACGCTCAGGTATGGTAGGATTGTCTACTTTCTGGCCCTGATAGCCCGCTCTAATATTAATTTCACCAACGGGTTTAATATCTATTTTTAAATCTGAGCCGGTTTTTCCAAACAATCTATCGAAATAACTATCGTAGACTTTTGTTTTTGGCCTGCTCATCTTTCTATTTAAAGTGCCTAAAGAATTCGCCCTTTGCATAAAGTAGGCCTGCTCATCTTTGGCCGATTTTAATTTCCAAAACTCATCGAAGGTTAAAGTGGAGGGGACTCTTTGCGCCTTGCCTGCTATCAAATCGGCAATGGAATAGGTTTTTGTAGCGGGATCATAATCGACTCTGCGCTTTACCACGCTGGTATCCGATAAATCAAATGGGTTGTTACTAGGTTGCGATAAAAAATCGCCTCTTCTATCTTTTATTGTATAATGCAAAGAATCTCTTCCATAATAAATTCGAACACTGTCCTTTGTTTTTTTATTTACAACAGTATCTTTGAAGGGAACTTTCAAAGCATTTGATTGCGCAAACAATTCACTCCCCCAAAGAAGTAATAAGCCTGACAATAAAATTGTTTGGAAAAGTTTCAAAGAAAAAAAAGTTGAGGTTTTAAATTAACAGTTTTTAAGTGCTGCCTTAATCAAAGATTCTAAACTCATTTCAGCACCCTCTGCCTGTATGGTTTTGTCAACTGCTTTTTCAGCCACCGCTTTTTGAATGCCTAAAGAAACAAGTGCTTGCACTGCATCTTGATGAGGCGTGTTCTTATTGGTTAATGCAAATCCTCCATTTGGATTATTCGCCACATTCATTTTAGAAAGTTTATCTCTTAATTCAAGGACTAACCTTTCTGCCGATTTTTTTCCTATGCCTTTAATTTGTTCTAATTGTCTTGCTTCCCCTTGCACAATGGCTCTTATAATTTCATCTGGGCGCATACCAGATAACATCATTCTTGCCGTACTTGCTCCCACACCTGAAACACTAATTAATTGAAGAAATAATTCCTTTTCTTGTTGCTCATGAAAACCAAAAAGCACTTGTGCATTTTCAGTAATATGTAAATAAGTATGTAGCATACCTTTTTCCTTTTTGGAAATGGCTTCGTAGGTATGTAAACTAATATTTACTTCATACCCCACGCCCCCCACATCAACGATAAGTTTGGCAGGGGTGACTTGAACAAATTGGCCTTGTAAAAATGCTATCATAATACGTTCAAAATTAACAAATAAGCAACGAAAAATGCCCATTTGAACCAATTCTTAACCAAAAAATCAGATATTTGTAAGCTAAACTAAATGATATTCCATGACGCCTACTTTGAGAGCTGCGATTACTGCCGTTGGAGGATATGTCCCAGAGACTAAATTGACCAATTTCGACCTTGAAAAAATGGTGGATACCAACGATGAGTGGATTAAATCTAGAACAGGTATTTCTGAAAGAAGAATTCTTCGTGAGCCAGGCAAGGCAAGTTCTGATATGGGAACAGAAGCAATACTAGAAATAATTCGAAAGAAAAATATCGACCCTTTAGAAATTGACTGTATTATTTGCGCAACAGTAACACCCGATATGCCCTTTCCTTCTACCGCTAATTTAATGAGTGATAAAGTGGGTGCCAAAAATGCTTTTGGTTTTGATTTAAGTGCTGCCTGTAGTGGATTTTTATTTGCACTCAGTACTGGTGCATGTTTTATTGAAACAGGTAGGTATAAAAAAGTAATTGTGGTGGGCGTTGATAAAATGAGTTCCATTATTGATTATACCGATAGAACCACTTGTATAATATTCGGCGATGGCGCAGGTGCCGTTTTATTAGAACCAAGTACAGATGGTTTAGGTTTTCAAGATGCTATTTTAAAAAGCGATGGTAGTGGTGCAAAATATTTAAACCTTAAAGCAGGTGGAAGTTTAAAACCAGCCAGTATTGAAACGGTGATGGCGAAAGAACATTTTGCATTTCAAGATGGACAACCTGTATTTAAGTTTGCGGTAAAAGGTATGGCCGATGTAAGTGCAGAGCTAATGGAAAAACATAAATTAACGGGAGATGATATTGCTTGGCTAGTTCCGCACCAAGCTAACTTGCGTATTATTGATGCCACCGCCAATAGAATGGGACTTAGTATGGAAAAAGTAATGATTAATATTCAAAAGTACGGAAACACAACAGCCGCAACCATTCCACTATGTTTATGGGATTGGGAGAAGCAATTAAACAAAGGCGATAATTTAATTTTAGCTGCTTTTGGTGGCGGTTTTACCTGGGGAGCGAGCTGGATAAAATGGGCTTATTAATGTATATTTAGAAAACTCATGTAAAAGATAAAAATAAAAGATACCATGAAAAACAAAAAGTTTAAAGGCATTAGCACTTTAACATTACATACAGCTAATAAAGAAAATGATAATTCTTCTCATACCACTCCTATATACGCCACTTCTACTTTTACTTTTGATACAGCTGAAGAAGGCATGGAGCGTTTTGCAGGAACAGATAAAACAAAATTATATACAAGATGGGGCAACCCTACTTTTGCTGCAGCAGAACAAACCTTAGAAGCATTAGAAGCACACGGATTAACCAATGAAAAAGGAGAACCTCTTCAATTAAAAGCGTTACTTCATTCAAGTGGACAAGCTGCCATGACTACTTTATTTTTTAGTAACCTAAGTGCAGGCGATACATTGATTTCGCATTATTCTTTATACGGAGGCTCTCAAGAATTAATGCAAAAAGTATTGGTGGAAGCTGGCGTGAAAATTATTTTAATTGATATACACAACGAACAAGTTTTATTGGATACCATTAAAGCTAATCCAAGTACTAAATTGATTCATTTAGAAACACCTGCGAATCCTACATTACAATGTGTGGACATTCAAGCGATATGCACGATTGCAAAAGCCCATGGCATTAAAGTATCGGTGGATAATACCGTTGCTACACCATATTTACAGCAACCCTTTGCCTTAGGAGCAGATTTTGTATTTCATTCTGCAACAAAGTTTTTAAACGGACATGGATCTGCATTGCATGGTGTAATGTTAGGAAAGGACTTGGAATTCATGAACAAGAAAGCTTGGAAATGGCATGCGTTAATGGGTGGCAATAGCAATGCCTTTGATGCCTACTTATTAATTCAAGGCATGAAGACTTTAGAAATTAGAATGGAAAGACATTGCAGCAATACAGCAAAAGTGGCTAATTTTTTAGCAGCACATCCTGCTATCGCACATGTTAATTATACAGGACTTCCAACACATCCACAACACGCTATTGCTACAAAGCAAATGAAACAGCATGCACCCTTAATTAGTTTTGAACTAAAAGGGGGCATTGAAGCGGGTAAGAAATTCATTAACGCAGTGGAAGTTTGCACGCGTGCGGTGTCATTAGGCACTGTGGATACCTTGGTGTCGCATCCTGCAAGCATGACGCATATGTCCATACCAAAAGAAGAAAGAATTAAGTATGGCATTACCGATGGCTTAATTAGAATGAGCGTAGGGATTGAAAATATAGAAGACCTAGAAGCAGATTTAGCACAAGCATTGTCTAAAGCGTCTAATTAATTTAAAAAAATAAAACGCTATTAATAAGTTCTTATGGAAATAAAAATTCGCAAAGCAGTTCGTAAAGATTGCGCCCGCATGATGGAATTGATCCAAGAATTAGCTACTTACGAAAAAGCACCAGATGAAGTCACTGTATCTCTTTCCCATTTTGAGGAAAGTGGATTTGGCGCTAATCCAGTCTGGTGGGCCTTTGTAGCAGAAGTGAGTGGCGTAGTGGTGGGTATGGCTTTATACTATGTGCGTTATTCAACTTGGAAAGGACAAAGAATGTATTTAGAAGATATTTTAGTCACAGAAGAAATGCGTGGTAAAAAAATAGGTGGTTTATTATTTGATGCATTAATAGAAGAAGCAAAAGAAAAAAAGTTTTTAGGAATGAACTGGCAGGTATTAGATTGGAACGAACCCGCTATTAATTTTTATAAAAAGTACAATGCCAGCTTCGACCCAGAGTGGCTAAACTGCTCTATTAGTTTTAATCAAAAATAGTACGCATCCATTCATTTCTTTTTTTACCTAAAGAAACCGAGAGCGCAATTTCAAAACCATTTTGTTTTAGCTTGGCCCCAGATAAATCGTTGTTATATATATCATAACTTAAACCAAGGGTATATTTATCCATCATAATAGAAACACTAGGTATAAGCGCATCGCCCAAGCGATTAAAACAGCCAACATAAATTCTATTTATTTTATCCATTTTGTCATTAAAAGGAAAACTATACAAGCCTCCTACCACTGCTTGATTCAATCCATTTTTATTGGAAAAAGAAAGATGGGTCATAAAACTACTTCCATTATCTAAGACCTTTTCAAAATTAAAAAAGGCAGACGACTTCATTCCAGAGGCTGTATCTACCGCAAGTACTGTTACCTTAGGCCTGGATAAAAAAGAGGCAGTAAGGCCTCCTTGCAAAAATATATTTTCTGTATGACGCGTAAAAAGTATACCGGTATTGTAATAAAAATCTTGAGGGAAGGATTTAATACTATTTAAATAATCATAATTATATGGATTGTAAGGTAAACCTATATTAAAGCCCTCCTCAAAATAAAGTTGGCTTTTATCAATATAAGTTTGCCCATATGTTACCCCCAAGCCTAAAGAAAGTTCATTTTTTAAATTAGCATCTAAGAAAAGATGATAAGCAAAATCTAATGTGATATAATTTGAATTAATTAGCCCCGCCATGGCTTGATCTGAAATAACTTGCGCCCCTACTCCAAAATAATTTGTTTGATCAGGGTCGGTATTTTTAAAACGGCTATCCCATCCTGAAACCAAGGTTCTATATAAATTATTTCCATCTAAAAATTGTGATTTAAGATTAGTTTGAATACGCTGCTCATAATTACCATTACCCACGGTGGCAGGACTTAAAAACTGCGAACTCATATAGGGTTGAGATAATTGAATTCCCTGCTGCGCATAAGTATTTACTGCAAAAAAAATGAACGATAATAATATAAAGGACTTTTTATTCAAATTTTTTGCATTATCTATTTTAATAAAAGAACAGTTCCTGATAAATGCTCTGTATCATTAAATTTATTTATAAAATCGGCAATCCATATATATACATCTGCATCTAACATAACGCCTCCAAATCTTCCATCCCAGGCGCCATCTTTATCATTAAAAATAAGTTTACCCGATTTGGTGAAAATTCTAAAACTTATAATACTAGTTACATATCCATTTTGAATAATTTTAAAAGTATCGTTATGCCCATCGCTATTGGGTGTAAAGGCGTTGGGGATTTGGAAGACAGGAGATGTTTTAGGAGTTACAACTACTATAATTGGAGACGAATTAGCACTAGTACAACCATTTAAGGTTAATGCAGCATAATATGATCCAGCATTTGCAAAACTGGCTATAATCGCAGGATTTTGAATATTAGAAGTATACCCATTAGGACCCGACCAAACATAAGATGCTCCTGTTATATTTGAAGCAGTTAAGTTTAAAGTTTTATCTTCTTCAATAGGACTATTGCTTGAAATAGTAGGTGCTGCAGGAATAGGATTAACTGCAACCACTAATGGAGTTGACAATGGGCTGATACAACCATTAAACTTAATTTTTAAACTATAGTTTCCAGCAATTGCCGATGTTGCATTATTTATAGTAGGATTCACACTTGAACTTGTAAATCCATTCACTCCTTCCCAATAATAAATAGCCCCAGCTATATTGGAAGTATTAAGTGTTAAAGCTGCTCCTTCACAAACAGGGCTATTACTTGTAATAGTAGGCGTTGGAGGTAAGGCTTTTATAATTAACTCTACTGATGTTCTTATTGGACTTACACATCCTGTTGTATTATTTTTTGCTAATGCATATGCAGTAATAGTTCCTGCTGATGTTGCACTTGGCTGTGTTGTTGTCGTCCCCCCAGTACTCGCTGTATACCAAGTTAAAGTTTCCCCAGCACCTATTGTTGCATTTGCACTATGCACAGAACCATCATAACAAACTGTTGTTGGAACTGCAGTTGGTACTGCTGGCAATGAATTAATGATTAGTGCAACTGATGTTCTTGTTGCACTCTCACAACTTGTTATATTGTTTTTTGCTAATGCATATGCAGTAATAGTTCCTGCCGCTGTTGCACTTGGCTGAGTTGTTGTCGTCCCCCCAGTACTCGCTGTATACCATACTACCGCTTCTCCCGCACCTGGAGTTGCACTTGCTGTATGTACAGAACCATCATAACATACTGTAGCTGGAACCGCAGCAGGCGCTGATGGTAATGCATTAA
>JBILDC010000017.1:0-60451 GCA_044352855.1 Sediminibacterium sp.
TTAGTTTTTTAAGCAAGTTTACTATTACTGTTGAACTCCCTTTTGACAAACATATATTCGCATTACTAAACGCTTTATTAAATACGGCAGTAGCTTTTTTATTGGTAGCTGCTCTTGTAGCGGTGAAGCAAAAAAACTATGCTGTTCATAAAAATATTATGCTTACAGCATTAGTATTTTCAGTTTTATTTTTAGTGTCTTATATAGCACACCATTTATTGGCAGGAGAAACTAAGTTTGGCGATGCCGACCACGATGGAATAGTGAGTATTGCAGAACAAGCAGTGGTAGGTAATTTAAGAGCCTTCTACTTTGTTTTATTATTTACCCATATTATTTTAGCAGCTACTAGTTTGCCCTTTATATTATTTACAGCCTACCGTGGTTTAACTAGCGAATTTGCAGAACATAAAAAAATAGCTAGAAGAATTTGGCCTATTTGGTTTTATGTAGCAGTCACTGGGCCCTTGGTATACTTAATGATATCGCCTTATTATAGCTAGGTTAATATAGCTAGGCGTAATTAGCAGTTTTATATTATTAAAGCCCTAATTCTTTAATAGGATCCCAGAAATGTTTTTCGAAATCTATAATGGTTTCGTTTTTCACTTTTATTTTTTCTTTGGCAAGTAGTTCTTGCATCGTAGTAGGGGTTTCAAAATGTGCTTTCCCACTTAGCATTCCATTTCTATTCACCACTCTATGCGCAGGCACTTTAGGTTTTACCCCATGTGATGCATTCATGGCCCAGCCTACCATACGCGAGCTTCCACTAGTACCTAAATACTTTGCAATAGCTCCATAACTAGTAACACGCCCTTTAGGAATTAGACGCACTACATCAAATACATTTTGAAAAAAATCTTTAGTCTTTGGGGTATATTGCATTGGGGCCTTTATTTTCGCTTAATACTTTTATAAGTTGTAATCTTGTTTTTACTGGTTCAGGCACGGCTTCGTAATTATAAGGGCAATGTCTGCATGCATTACCACAGCAATAGCCTCTTTCTTTGTGATACAATTCAGTAAATACATATTTACCATCAACGTCTATATAATATTGTACTCCTTCAGTCATTTTTAATTTTCCTTAGCTTAAATTTTAGTTTACTTTAACTTTCCTTTGCTTTAATTTTCTTTTTAGTTTACTCTAACTTTCGTTTACTTTAACGCCTCTTTCTCTTTTCGCATCATGTGTTTCTGTTACTTCAAATGCTGCAATCATTTCTTTAAGGGTTTCATCTTTTGCAATGGGTAATACTTTATCAATTTTAAATTGAATATAATGAATACGATTACTACTTGCAATGTTCAAGCCTTCATAATAAGTTTTAATAGCACATCTTTCGTCCCATTTAGCTGATTGCATAAAGGCTGTTCCATATACATCATCAGTTGCAGTTAATAGTGTAAGCCCATAGAGCTCAATCACTGTTTTGGTAAATAAGTATAAATTAGGGCTATCAGTTTTTAAATGTATTATACCTCCGGGCTTTATAAATTGCTGATAGAGTCTTAGAAACTGCGGATGGGTTAATCTTTTTTTGGCTTTAGATAATCTTAATTGAGGATCGGGAAAAGTAATCCATATCTCAGCTACTTCTTCTTTGGCAAAATATTGAATGCTTTGTTCTATCTGCGTTCTAACAAAGGCAACATTTTTAATGCCTTCTTTATTCGCAATACTGGCACCTTTCCAAATTCTATTGCCTTTTATATCTAGGCCTAGAAAATTTTGTGCAGGAAATAGGCGCGCCAAGCCTACCGCATATTCTCCACGCCCACAGGCTAGCTCCAATACCAGGGGCTTGATAGGGCTATTGTTTGTTGAACTATTATTTGTGCTAATTTCAAGTATATCCAATGAAATGGGGTAGTCGCCCAAGCTTAATTTTTCAAAAAAGGCCTTCCATTTGCCCGGCATACCCTGTGGGTATTCCAGTACATTCTCGTACTGCTTAATGGCTGCAAATTTGATCAGTTTTTTCTGGCCCATGTGGCAAAGATAAAGATTAGCCACTCAATATCTAGGGCTTTTAGATTTCATTATAAAATCGTATATTAGTGATAATTATAGTTTAATCAAGAGGGAAAATAAGAGGGAAAGTAAGAGGGAAAATAAGAGGGTGATTGAGTTTACAGACCCCAATTTATTGGTACTATTAGTAGTAAAATAAATAATATTTTCATTACATTTGGTTAAATAAAGTAATATGATATGAAAATCAGGAATATACTATTGTTTATTTAGGTTTTACAACAAACGGAAAATGGGTTCAAAATTCAGTATTATAATTCATAAAATAAAAAATGTACAATGAAAAAATTTTTAATTGCTACGGGATTATTCGTTTTTGTTTTCAATTTGACTACAAATGCACAAACAACTCAAGATAAAAGAATTAGAGTTGTAGCTGTATTTGCACACCCTGATGACGCTGATTCTAAAATGAGCGGAACAGCTGTACTTTTAGCTAAAATGGGAGTTGCTGTAAAATTTGTTGCACTAACAAATGGTGACGCTGGTCATTATGCAGAAGGGGGTGGCGTATTAGGACAAAGAAGAAGAGAAGAAGCACAGCGTGCTGCAAAAAAATATGGTATCGATGAATATGTTGTATTAAATAATCATGATGGTGAATTATTGCCGGACTTGAATGTTAGACTACAAGTTATTCGTGAAATCAGAAAATGGAATGCCGATGTGGTTTTAGGTTTACGTCCTAATGATTATCATCCTGACCATAGAAATGCAGGTAAGTTGGTAGAAGATGCGTCTTATATGGTGGCTGTTCCTAATGTTGCTGCTGATGTGCCCGCATTAAAAAAGAATCCTCTTTTTTTATATATGCAGGATAATTTTAAAAAGCCTAATCCATTTAGTCATGATATTGTAATTGGTATCGATGAAGCATTAGATCAAAAAGTAGATGGTTTAAATGAACATACTTCTCAAATGTATGAGTGGTTACCATGGATTGCAAATGGCGGCGAAATAGATCCTCAAGTTCCAAAAGATCCAGCAGCAAGAAAAGCTTGGTTAAAAAGTCGTTGGATGGAAAGAACCGTAAGTCCAGCTCAAAAAGCTGGTTTAGCTAAATGGTACTCTCCTGAAAAAGCAGCTAGCTTTAAATATGCAGAATCATTTGAAATAACAGAATATGGTGGACAGCCCACTGAGGCTGATATTAGAAGATTGTTCCCAATGTTATCCAAGAAATAAGTTTATAATTATCTAATTCCTAGTCTTAATGTAGTTAAGACTAGGAATTTAAATACTGAATGTGAAAAAGAACTACCTTATAGTAAGTTTGGTATTGTTGACATTTTTTGTCATTTCTTTTTTGACAAATATCATCGGTCCACTCATTCCTGAAATTATCAATTCTTTTAGCTTAAGCTTAACCTTAGTCTCCTTTCTTCCTTTTGCATTTTTCATTGCTTATGGTTTTATGTCAATACCAGCTGGTGTTATGACTGAAAAATATGGAGGAAAATTTGTGATGCTCTTTGCTTTTGGCATTGCATTCATAGGTGCATTGCTTTTTGGGTTATTCCCAAAATACAATATGGCCATTATTTCTTTATTTTTAATCGGGTCTGGCATGGCAATGCTTCAAGTGGTCATTAACCCACTATTACGAAGCGCAGGTGGTGAAGCCGAGTTTTCTTTTTATTCATTAATGGGTCAATTATTTTTTGGACTGGCTTCTTTTCTGAGCCCACTTGTATATACTTATTTATCTCAAAACATGAGTACAAGTGACAATACCTTATTTTATTTATTAAAGAAAGTGGTTCCTGCGAATTTGACATGGGTTTCCTTTTATTGGGTATTTGCTTTTATTTCTTTAATCATGCTCTTAGTCATTGCAGCGTTTAAATTTCCAAAAATTGAATTAAAAGAAGATGAAAAAGCGGGGGCATTTAAAGTGCATATTGAACTACTAAAAAACAAAACAGTATTACTCTATTTTCTAGGCATATTCTGTTACGTTGGTTCTGAACAGGGCGTAGTTAATTGGATCTCGCAATTTTTATTTACATACCATGCCTATGACCCTCAAACGGTAGGCGCTCAGGTAGTTTCCTGGTTCTGGGGTATGATGACTGCAGGAACATTTGTTGGTTTAATTTTAGTTAAATTATTTGATACAAGACGTATTTTGATTCTATTTACCGCATTGGCTATTTTATCTTTATCTATCGCAATATTTGGAGGGGCTAGTATTACTTTATATGCATTCCCGGCAGTAGGTTTCTTTATAGCAGTAATGTATCCAATTATCATTTCACTAGCCCTTAACTCTGTTTCTGCAAACCACGGATCTTTTGCAGGTATTTTAATGACAGGCATTTGTGGAGGAGCAATTATTCCTTTAATAGTTGGTGTGCTTGGAGATTATTTTACACTTAAATATGGCATGCTCTTTTTATATATCACTTTTGGCTTTATACTTTCTATAGGAATATGGGCCAAGCCTTTAATTAATAATAGTAAAATTAAATAATATCCCTTAATAGGTTCATTTTAAAACTCTATAATGAAAAAAAATAACGTACTACTTCTCATTCTTTTTCAATTTATTTTTATTAATAGTATTGTAGCTTCTGAGAAAATTCCATTAGTGATTGAAAAAAATGTTCCAGGGGCACCACAATTACTAGGTATTCCATTTCCAAAAGACAAACTACAATCAAGTGATCATATAAGAGTTTTGAATGCTATGGGAGAAGAGATTCCCTCTCAAATTACGATTGTGAATACTTGGGAGCCAGCTTCGACAAGTGTTAAGTGGATTTGGGTATTTTTCTTTTCCGATACTCAAAATAAGTATAGTGTTGAATTTGGTTCAGACGTAGTTCGTAAAGAATTTATGGGAGATAGAATTATTGTAGAAAACAATCAAAGGCCCTATGGTAGAGTGCGCGTGAACACAGGACCATTACAATTTACCATTAATAGACTTGGTGGTGGTTTTCTAGATAAGGTTGAATTGGATGTAGATCGTAATGGCTTTGATGATAAAGACTTAATTGCGGAGTCTAGCAAAACAAAAGGTAGTTTTTTAAATATATTAGATCAATCTGGTATTGATACTTCTAGGGTTAAAATCACGCATACTGTTCAAGAAAAAGGTTCAGGTCCATTACATGCCATCATTAGAATTGAAGGGGACTACTTATACAATAAAAAAGACAATAATAGTTCACCTTTTGTGATGCGTATTCATGCTTATGCTGGTAAATCTTATATTAAAGTATTACATAGTATCGTGTATACAGGAGATCCAGATATGCATAAAAAAGTAGCAGGAGAGTATGCCTCCGTAGCGACACAAAATAAAAGTATTGTAGATGAAAATGCATTAAAGAATGATCCAGGTTGGATGATACCTAATGACCAAATTAGTTCAGCTGGTTTTCAGATTAAATATTTTTTAAACGGAGATAAACAATTTAAAACCGGAAATTTTGATGGTAGTTGGACTGCACCAGGTGTTGAAAAAACAGTTGAATTAAATAATCTTAAAAATGAATCTATTTCACTTGTTCAAACAGGCCCTAATTTAAATAGCTTACCAGCTTTAAATACTACTACACCGACGGTTCAAACAAAAGGGTTTGAGGGTAGTTTAAAATTGAATCAGAAAGAAATATTTAAAAAAGACAAGGCCTCTGGTTGGATCACCCTTTCAGATACTAAATGGGGAATAGGCGTTGGTATTCGTAACTTTTTTGAGGAGTACCCTAAGGAAATTGAAATTCAAGGCGACAGTAATTTTCTATACACTTATATCTGGTCTCCAAGTGTTACTCCAATGGCTTTTGCAAGAGCAACAGGCATGCCTGATAGTGAAATGCTAGGAAATTTTGCACAAGGGTTGGCTAAGACCACAGAATTTGTATATGATTTTTATGATGCGAAAACCCCACATGCTGAAATTTTAAAACAATTGAATTATTTTTTAGATCCACCTGTTACGCATGCAAATGCTGACTGGTATTCAAAAAGTAATGTATACGGAGATTTTTCAGTTCGTTCAGAAAAAAATCCTGAATTAGAACGTTCTTTAGATTACAAGTTTGAATGGATGAAATTCAACCAAAAGTGGGAACCTTGGTATGGAATGTTAAACTACGGGGATTTCCAAACTTATTATATTAAGAATAAATGGAACACCTGGACCAATAACGAACCAGCGAATGATTTTATGTGGTGGATGGAATTTATGAGAACGGGTAATAGAGATTATTACCTTACTGCTCAATCAAATTCTGCGCATGCTATGGACGTGGATAATACCCATTGGCCAGCACCTAAAAAATACCTAGGAGAAACTAATAATTCAGTCGACTTTTTTGATAACAAAGAAAAAGGAAGTATTGGCGCAAGTCCATATCTAGGAATGGGTAGAAGGCATGCTAGTCAACATTATACTTCCTTATTATCTGCGCACGTATGGGTACAGGGCTGGATTGCTTCTTATTTATTAACGGGTAACCATCGTGGACTTGATGTGGCGGAACAAACAGGCGATTTGCATTTAAGAAGAATTTGGGGAGACCATGATTTACGTGGTAGAAGATTGTATTTATCTGTTTGGAATTTATCCGAGATATATGATGTAAATAAAAAAGAAAAATATTTCACTGAATTGAATGATCGAGTAAAAATAATGCTAGAGCTGCAAAAATCATCTGACCAAGGTGGAAATTTAGTGATTGACAGATATGGCTATTCTCAGATTTATGTTTCACATGGTTTGTATAAGTATTATCAAATGACTGGGGATGATAAAATTAAAAGAGCATTAATTACACATATCAAATGGCAGAGAGACAATCCTTCTGTAAATCATCAAATGGAATCTTTATTGGCAACATTACATGGCTTGTCTCTAGGCTATGAATTTACTAAAGACCCTAGTTACTTAAAAGAAGCGATCAAACGTGCACAAAATTTAGTAACAGATAAATTGCCCTTAAATTTTAATGAGTATAAAAATCAAAAAGATTTATCTGATGCATTAGAAAAAGTGAGTCATCTTCCTGATGATAAAGAAAGTTTCAGAAGAGAAGCTATCTGGAAAATAACTAATGGTTTGCGCATATTTGGATGGACCCATATGTTTGGTATTCCTTATTTACAAAGCAAAATGGATAAAGCAAATTTGAATATTAAATCAAAATAGACTTGCAATAATTAACAATTACAAATTATGCCCTGGATTCAAACAATTGATCCGCTTAAAAATATTCCTTTATCCGCTTTAGTTGCTGCAATCCCCGTCATTTTTATTTTCTGGGCGTTGATAAAAAAAATGAAAGGCTATGTAACTAGTTTACTGGCTTTAGCAATTGCCATATTTATTGCCTTACTCATTTATGGCATGCCGCTTAAGCTTGCAATGCTATCCACCTTACATGGTTCACTTTACGGTTTATTCCCTATTTCTTGGATTATTATTTCAGCCGTTTTTTTATTTAATGTAACCGTTAAGAGTGGCCAATTTGAAGTGATAAAATCGTTTATGGCTTCCATTACACCTGATCGAAGATTGCAGGCACTTTTGATTGCATTTTCATTTGGAGCTTTTTTAGAGGGCGCTGCTGGTTTTGGAGCACCTGTCGCGATTTCTGGCGCGATGTTAGTCGGCCTTGGTTTTAACCCTTTGTATGCAGCAGGTTTATGTTTAATTGCGAATACCGCTCCCGTGGCTTTTGGATCTGTTGGTACACCTATAATTATGGCTTCCCGTATGTCAGATATTCCAGAGTTGGCAATTTCCCAAATGGTGGGTCGTACTTTGCCCTTATTATCTCTTTTAATTCCTTTTTATCTTGTCACTCTAATGTCAGGGTTTAAAAAATCATTAGAAGTAATGCCTGCTATTTTAGTTTCAGGAATTTCGTTTGCTTTTGTTCAATGGTTTACTTCTAATTATATGGGACCAATGCTGCCTGATATACTAGCAGGTATTGCCTCAATTTTAAGTTTGCTATTCTTATTAAAATATTGGAAACCTAAATCCATTTGGAGATTTAAAGAAGAACCCGCCTTGCAAACTTCGGTTGAAATAAAATATACTTCTTTACAAATTCTTAGAGCCTGGTCGCCTTTCATCATCATGACACTATTTATTATAGCATGGGGTTTTCAACCAGTGAAAGATATACTAAACTCAATTGGGTTCATTAAATTTAAAATCCCGGGATTAGAAAATGCAATTCTACAACCTGATGGAAACCCTTTGCCCATAAAAGCGTTTGATTTTAATTATTTGTCGACACCAGGTACTGCAGTCATATTTGCAGCGCTAATTTCTATTCCTTTGATTGGTATTTCTATTAGAGAAAGTATAAAAATATTTGGTGCAACATTAAAACAATTAATGTTTCCGATTATTACAATTGCTGCTGTAGTAGGGTATGCTTTTATTGCCAATTACGCAGGCATGTCAATTACAATGGCAGGTGCCTTGGCTAGTACTGGTGTATTATTTCCATTTTTCTCGCCTATATTAGGCTGGTTAGGAGTTTTTCTTACAGGTTCTGACACATCCGCAAACGCATTATTTGGGAAACTACAAGCACAGACGGCTGACACCTTAGGATTCGATCCCTTAGTCACTGTAAGTGCCAATGCCACTGGTGGTGTAACTGGTAAAATGATTTCGCCTCAGTCAATTGCAGTGGGTGCTGCTGCAGTAGGTCTTGTTGGTAAAGAATCAGATCTTTTTCGCTTTACCTTCAAGCATAGTTTCATTATGCTTTTTATTGTTTGTGTGTTGACCTGTTTGCAAGTTTACGTAATGAAATGGGTAGTCCCAGTTTATACAAAAATAAATACAACTGATATTTTAGCAAATGCTAGTTTAAATAGTTCAAATACAGATCAGGGATATTGGTATCTTTTAACATTGGCCTTAGCCGTCGGCTTAATTGTTCTAAGCTTGTCTATAAACAAAAAGAGCAAAGAAAAATATTAAATTCTTTGAGGCTACACAAAGTAAATTTCTTTTGGGACAACTTGTAACTAGAAAGACAAAGTGTTTTAGATGAATACGGTATTAAAGTAAAAAAATTCTAATTAAAGATTAAATAAAAAATATATTTTAAATGGATTCGAGGCAGACGGCAACGGAAATATTTTTAGCTGGGGTGGAAAGTGTAAAACCTGAGAACTTAATTAAACAGTTTGTTTCAATTGAACAATATAATTTACAAATTGAAAATTTTAAGTTTGACCTTTCAACTATAGCTAATATTTATATTGTTGGAGTGGGTAAAGCTAGTGCTGCCATGGCCCAAACGATAGAATCCATTCTTGGTTCTAGGATAACAGAAGGCCATATAATAACAAAGTATGAACATTCAGTCCCGCTTCAATTTATTGGGATAACGGAAGCTGGACATCCTGTGCCAGATGAAAATGGAATCAAAGGAACAGAACTGATTATGTCGATTGCAAAAAAAGCAGAAAAAAATGATTTGCTGATTTGTTTAATCTCTGGCGGAGGGTCTGCGCTTTTAACAGATATTCCTGATGGGTGTTCTCTCGATGATTTAAAAGACCTCAATAATATATTACTAAAATCAGGAGCAACTATTTTTGAGATGAATTGTATCCGAAAACATGTATCCAAAGTAAAAGGGGGGCTTTTAGCAAAGACTGCATATCCTTCAAGGGTTCTGAGTTTAATACTTTCCGATGTAATAGGCGACCCTTTAGACGTTATTGCATCTGGCCCAACTGCGCATGACCCAAGCACCTATGCTGATGCAATCTCCATTATCAATAAGTACAATATTAAAAACGAAATGCCAATTCAAATTTATCAGTTACTAGAGGATGGAGTTAATAATAAAAGACAAGAAACACTCAAAGAGTCGGATGAGGCATTAGAACTGACGAGTAATTTAATTATTGGTACAAATAAGTTGGCGCTGAAAATAGCAAAACAAAAGGCAGAGCTATTTGGATATGAAACAAAAATAATCACAGATAAGCTCGAAGGAAATGTAATGGATGTTGCTAAATATATAATGGATAGTATAAAAACCGCTAAGAAAGAAAACATTCATGAAAAGATCTGCTTACTTTTTGCAGGAGAAACAACTATAAAAGTAGAGGGTGAGGGATTGGGCGGGAGGAATCAACATCTGGCACTCTTAATTGCAAAATTATTGAAAGAGGAACCAGGCATTACTTTCTTATCTGCGGGTACTGATGGAACTGATGGTCCAACTGATGCTGCCGGAGCAGTTGTTGATTCCTTAACTGCACAGACCGCATCAGATCTTCAATTGAATATGGAAGATTACATCAAACAATGCGATTCGTATCATTTTTTTGAACAGGTTCCTGGATTCATTAAAACAGGACCAACGCAAACGAATGTGATGGATTTAATGGTAGTGCTAATAAGTCGTCAATAGATGCTTTTTAGTGCCTGTAGGGTAAAAACATAGTTTATGAAAAACAATGGCAAAACAGAGAGGAATGTCGAAAATCATAAAATAAGAATTAAATTTACATTACTAAATTTATAAATATGAAAAAGGCGATTTTTTTATTTTTAGGATTTCTATTAATTTCCTTTTTATCCTTTGCTCAAAATACCCCTTATTTGAAACCAGGAAACTGGAAAGGAGTTATATACAGATTAGATGGGAATTCGGTTCCTTTTAGTTTTAATATTGCTTTGGTAAAAGATAAAACAATAATTACTTTAATCAATGCAGAAGAATTAATTATTGTGGATGATTTTAAGAAACTATCTTCCGATTCTTTATTAATTACGCTTCCTTATTTTAATGCTAGTTTTGAAGTGGCAACTTATAATCCTGATCAATTAGAAGGATATTATATAAAGACACTTAATGGAAAGCAAATAAAGGCATCCTTTATTGCTAATTGGAACCAACCAAGATTTATTGATTACAAGCCTTCTAAATATGATGCCTCTGGAACTTGGGATGTACTGCTAACTAATAATCAAACCAATAAGATTATGCAATCTGTGGGTACTTTTAAACAAAATGTCGAGGGTAAAGTAACTGGTTCTTTTTTAACACCCACTGGTGATTATAGATTTTTAGAAGGCCTTGTTTCAGGGGATACCTTAAAACTTTCTGCATTTGATGGTGAAAGAGTAATTTATTTTGAAGGACGATTTATTAATAGTACTACTATTATAGAGGGTAAATTAATTGCAGGCTTTGGAGGAAGTTCAAAATGGGAAGCGAAAGCTAACCCAACTGCAAAGCTACCAAATGAATATGATTATTCTAAAATGAGACCTGGAAATACAAAGCTTGATTTTAAGTTTAAGGATCTTGATGGTAAAATAGTTTCTCTTACAGATGATGAATTCAAAAACAAAGTAGTAGTTATACAATTATTCGGTTCTTGGTGTCCAAATTGTATGGATGAAACAAGATTTATTACTGATTATTATAAAAAGAATCGTTCTAGAGGTGTAGAGGTAATTGCCTTGGCCTATGAAAGATATGATAATCATTTAGAGGCAAATTTTGCATTAAAGAAATACAAAAAACAATTTGGTATTCAGTATCCAATTTTAGATACGGGAGTGGAACCCAGCGACCCATTTAAAGCTGAAAAATCATTACCACAGATTGATAAAATAGCAGGGTATCCTTCTACCATTTTTATTGATCGAAAAGGGGAAGTAAGAAAAATTCATACTGGGTTTTCTGGGCCAGCTACGGGTCAATTTTATACCCAGTATATTTCGAACTTCAATAAATATATGGATGAGTTAATTGCTGAAAAATTAAATTAAGTAATAATGGCTATCAATTTGGTAGCCTTTTTTATTTTCATAGGTTACTCAAATAAGGGTAATTTTCTTATTTCTCTTATGCGTATATGACAGAATCGGACACTATAAAAAAAGAGCAAATCTTTAAAAGGTTTCCCTAATAGGTTCCCCTAACACAAATAAAAAATCCCTATCACATTTATTAACAATGTAATAGGGACTAATAGTGGCTGTAGGGGGAGGGATCGAACCTCCATGTGGCAGTTAGCTAAAACACAAAAATGTGGTTTCGTTTATCCCGTTATCCACGCCTTCGAGACGAGAAGGTACGTATGCCTAAGTTTCGTCACCCCACAGTATTTAAGAACTTATCATTTGAGGTTTTTCTATTGATTTCCCTCATTTGATAAATCAAAACTAAAGTATTGGCCTTTATGTTGCAAATATTTTAACTATATTGTTTAAAATATAGAAAATTATTAATAAATTGCCATATTATTTAAAACTATATAAATATGGAGCCTAAAATCAACCCTAAATTAAACATTGACAAAAGCATAGATAAGCTGGATCTGCAAATTATTCAAGCCATGATGCAGGATGCTGAAATTTCCTATGCCGATTTAGGCAAGCAGTTTTTTGTATCGGGCGGTACTATTCATGTGCGTATTAAAAAACTAGAGGAATTGGGTATTGTGCAAGGCAAGCGCTTAGCTGTTGACTTAAAAGTGCTGGGCTATGACATTATAGCCTTTATTGGTATTTACTTGGAAAAGAGCTCTTTGTATGATACAGTGGCCCTGGCCTTGAAAAATATTCCTCAAGTAGTGCGTGTTAATTATACCACGGGTAATTATAGCATGTTTGTTGAAATTGTTTGCAAAGACATTCAACAACTTCGTTTTGTACTACATGATGAACTGCAAAAAATCAAAGGCATTGAGCGTACAGAAACTTTAATTTCTTTGGAAGAAAGTTTTTCGCGCAATGTGAAGATTGTATAAAATTTCGTTAGTAAATTACATCAAACCTACGCTTATGAAACCCTGTACTTCGCATGATGGCAGAAGGGGCTTTTTGAAAAAAACTGCATCCATTGCAGCACTTTATTTTACGCCTACTAGTTTAGTGAAAGCTTTTGCAGTAGACCGCGTCATTCCTTTACCTATTGCTAAAGAAAAATTAGCCATTACTATTAATGGTAAATTAATGAATCTTGAAATTGATGCAAGAACAACTATACTTAATTTATTAAGAGAAGACTTAACCTATACTGGTACTAAGAAAGGATGTGAGATGGGACAGTGCGGTGCTTGTATGATTCATGTCAATGGCAAAAGAGTAAAGTCTTGTATTCAATTAGCCTTGAATAATCAGAACAATAAAATTACCACCATTGAAGGTTTAAGTGAGGGAGAAAAATTACACCCCATGCAGGCAGCCTTTTTAAAGAACGATGCTTTTCAATGTGGTTATTGCACCAGCGGACAAATTATGTCGGCAGTTACCTGTGTTAGAGAAGGCAATGCAAAAACTAGAAAAAGTATTCAAACTTATATGGATACTAATATCTGCAGATGCGGTGCTTATCAAAACATTGTTGATGCTATTGAAGAAGTAGCTAAATCGGGTGTTAAAATTTAATCTCTTTAATTCAACATTATGAAATCAATCAATAATACAATAGTACTCGAAGATGAGCGCGTAGATGGCGCCGAGAAGGTAAATGGTAAAGCAAAATATACAGCAGAACATAAGTTGCCTAATATGGCCTATGCAGTTTTTGTAACAAGCACCATTGCTAAAGGAACTATTAAAAATTTAGATATTACTAAGGCCATCGCTATGCCAGGTATATTAGACATTATATATTATGCTAATTGCCCTGCCGTGCCTGGGTATAATCCTATTGCAGCGGAGCGACCAAAAAATGTTTCAGAGTGGAGAGGCTTTAAAGTTTTATATGATAATAAAGTACGCTTCTTTGGCCAGCCTATTGCTTTAATAGTAGCAGATAGTTTTGAAAATGCCAATGCAGCCATTCGTTTTGTAAAAGCAGAATATGAAGTTGAAAAATTCGAAACCAATTTTGATAAAGCAAGACTAGACCCTGCGAATTTAAAAGCACCTATTAATTATAAAAGAGGTACAGAGAAAAAATTTAAAGAACAAGCTTTTTTTGTTGAAGGAGAATATAATATTCCTATTGAAGTACATAATGCCATGGAGCTATTTGCGACTGTTGCTTATTGGGATGGAGAGGATAAGCTTACTTTGTATGATAAAACGCAGGGGCCAAAAAGTACTCAATCTACGATGGCTAGAACATTTGGCTTAGTTGATAAAAATGTAAGAGTCATTGCTGAAAATGTGGGAGGTGGTTTTGGAAGTGGATTAAGAAGCTGGCCACATGTGCCTGCTGCCTGCATTGCAGCTAAAAAAATAAATAGACCCGTGAAGTTGGTACTTACCCGCCCACAAATGTTTAGCTTAGTGGGCTACCGTCCTCAGTCTTGGCAGAAGCTTGGCATTGGTGCCGATGCTGCAGGAAATTTTATAGGCATTTCACATGAGGCCATAAGTAATACCTCTAGGTATGAAGATTTTAGAGAAGGTATTGTAGAGGCTTCTAAATTTTTATATGCTTGTGAAAATGTAGATACTAAATATAGTTTACTACCACTTGACTTAAGTACACCTATTTGGATGCGTGGTCCGGGGGAAGCAACCGGTTGTTTTGCATTAGAGTCGGCCATTGATGAGCTTTCTTATAAATTAAAAATGGATCCGATTCAGTTAAGAATTAAAAACTTTACAGCGATTAATCCAGAAAATAAATTACCCTTCTCTGATATTAATATTAAAGATTGTTATGCTTATGGTATGGAAAAAATTGGATGGAAAAACCGTCCTACAGTGCCGGGTAGCTTAAAAGAAAACGGAATGCTTATTGGCTATGGTATGTCGGTAGGTGTGTTTGGTGCAGGAAAAGGAACGGCGTCGGTTAGAATTGTATTAAGTAATGATGGTAAATTATTATTAGAATGTGCTGTAAGTGATATGGGCCCAGGCACGATGACAAGTATGTCTATCATTGCAGCTGATGCGATGCAAATGCCTATTCAAAAAATTAAATTCAAATTAGGTGACTCTGATTTGCCTCCGGGTCCTTCTCAAGGCGGCTCTGGCACTACTTCTACAGTAGGCTCTGCCGTTGACTTAGCTTGCAGAACCTTGCAACAAAAATTAAAAGAAATGGCCATTCAATGGGCGCCTGCCTTTGCGGGCATTACAGCAGATGCAATGGAAGTGAAAAACGAAATGGTTCTATCAAAATCAGATGCCAATACTAAAATAGGTATTAACGCTTTATTAAAATTAGCCAATCAAGAAAAAATAGATTTAACGATTGCATCTAATGGTAAAACAGCAGCGCAATTAAAATTTACTAGTAATTCTTTTTCATCACACTTCGTAAAATTAGCGGTGAACCCAAAGGACGGCACAATTAAAATATTAGAAGTGGTAACTACGGGAGATGCTGGTAAAATTATAAGTCCCAAAACTGCTAGAAGCCAAATGATTGGAGGTGTAGTAGGAGGCATAGGAATGGCGCTTACAGAGAAACTAGAATTTGATCATGCAACTGGTCAAATTACCAATGCAAGTTTTGGTGCTTACCATCTGCCTTTACATTCACAAACGCCTAAAACAGATGTCTGGTTTGTAAATAAGCCTGATGTAAATATGAATGAGATTGGCGCGAAAGGAATAGGAGAGATTGCCTTAATAGGATTTGCAGCAGCAGTTACCAATGCAGTGTATAATGCAACAGGTAAAAGGGTTAGAGACCTTCCAATTACACCAGAGAAGTTAGGATATAAAACCGTTAAGGCTTAAAATTAAAGGCTTTCTAAGCATTTGAATAATTGATTTAAATATTTTATAAATAGTTTTACTGTAATAAAAGAGTCCCGTAGATAACTACGGGACTCTTTTTTCGAATGCTTGCCAATTGTAATTTTAATGACTCAACATTTTTATAATTGCAATTCTATACTCTTTATAATTTGTAGCCATCATCAGCTACTAATTGAGCGCATATTCTTCTGCGGGCTTCTTTGCTATTAAATGAATCTACTTTAGTGAAACGCTTCAATCCAATATTCATCATACGTAGTTCATCTCCTTCTGCAAAACTATTTAGTGCATCTTTACCTGCTTTGTTAATAGCATCTGCTGCATCATATATATAAGTACGGGCAATATCGGCTTGCACTGCAACAGCAGCTTCGCCATGCATAGCTGCTAATTTTTCTACTCTTAATAAAGCCGACTCCGCATGAAAAGTAATAATAGACATATCCGCAATATTCATAAGAATCTCTTGCTCTTTATTCAGTGTCATCATTAATTTTTGCACTGCAGCACCCGCTACCATTAAAATACATTTCTTAAAATTAGCAATGGCTTGTTTTTCTTTTGCAAAGGGTCCATCTTCTGCTCCACCAAAATCGGGCACGCTCATTAATTCTTTTTGTACTTCCATAGCTGGGCCCATTAAATCTAATTTACCTTTCATGGCACGTTTTAAAACCATGTCCACGGTTAAGAGTCTATTGATTTCATTGGTTCCTTCGTAAATTCTATTAATACGACTATCTCTATAAGCTTTTGAAATAGCATACTCATCGCTATAACCATTTCCTCCATGTACTTGAACACCCTCATCTACTACATAATCCAAAACTTCTGAACCAAACACTTTCAAAATAGCACACTCAATAGCATACTCTTCTGCAGCGCCTAAAAGTGATTCTGATAAAGTTTTACCAGCAGCTAGTAATAATTGCTCTTGCTCATCTATATTATTAGACACTCTGTATAATGCACTTTCGCCCACCCATAAACGAATAGCCATTTCAGCTAACTTATGACGAATGGCTCCAAACTTTACAATAGGTAATTTAAACTGCTCTCTTGTTTTTGCATACTGAACTGTTTGTGTTAATGCTCTTCTAGCACCACCAATGGTAGCAGCGCCTAATTTCAACCTTCCAATATTTAAAATATTAAAAGCAATGATATGCCCTTTACCAATTTCACCTAATACATTTTCAACGGGCACTTTACAATCTTGAAAATATAATTGTACAGTGGAAGATCCTTTAATACCCATCTTATGTTCTTCTGGCCCTTGTGTAAAACCTTCTGTACCTCTTTCAATAATGAATGCAGTAAACTGCTCGCCATCTATTTTAGCAAATACAGTGTATACATCGGCAAAACCACCATTGGTGATCCAGCATTTTTGTCCATTGATAAGATAATGTTTTCCATCGGCAGTTAAAGTAGCTGTGGTTTTTGCACTTAAAGCATCGGATCCACTATTCGGTTCAGTTAAACCATAAGAACCTTTGTATTCTCCGGTGGCTAACTTAGTTACATATTTTTGTTTCTGCGCTTCTGTACCAAAATATAAAATAGGCAAGGTTCCAATACCTGCATGTGCAGCGTTGGCTACAGAAAAAGAATAACCACCGCCTAAATATTCTGCCACTATAACAGAAGTAACAAAATCTTTTCCAGATCCGCCATAGGCTTCTGGTACAGTAATACCTAATAAGCCCTGCTGTCCTGCTTTTTCAAGTAGGTTAGGCATTAAGCCTGGCTCTAATTTATCTACTCTATCCATTACGGGTAATACTTCTGTTTCTACAAATTGATTACACATATCAAGCACCATCTTTTGCTCTTCATTAAATTGCTCAGGAATATAAATATCATCGGCTTTTACTTCTTTGATGATCCATTCCCCGCCTTTAATAACTGTTTTAATTGCTTCCATAAAATTTATTTTATAAGGTCTTTGTTAATTATTTTTTAGATCAAATCCTTGTTGGTTAAATTATCATATACTCTTTGAAAAACATTTTTGACTATTTCAATCTCTTCTTTTGAAATATCTAACAATGCTTCATTCATTGTTTGATTTGCTAACTCATATGTAATTTGTTGTAAGGGCTTAGCAATATCTGTTAAGTACACTAAATTGATTCTTCTATCTTCTTTACTTGCTACACGCACTACTAGTTCTTGTTTTTCTAAATTATCAATGAGTCGAGTAGTACTTGCTTTATCTCTAAAAGTTCTATTGCCTAATTCTAGTTGGCTTAATCCATCTTCTTTCCATAAATGATAAAGTATGGACCACTGCTCAATAGTGATATCAAGTCCAGCGTTTCTAAAATTCTTTTGTAATCGTCTTGCGACAGCGGTAGTAGCCATACCATTTACGACACTGTAAAGCTCTCCTCTTTTGAATTGGTTGTTTGACATATAGTTAGTTATGCAACTAATATAAAAGTACAACCAATTTTATTGATTTTGGCAATTATTTGCCATTTTTTAGTCTTTTTTTAGTGATTTTAGGCTTTTTTGGCCCAAAATGGGCAATTTAGAGGGGTTTTGAAAAGGCAATTACAAGGCCCTATCTAGATGTACATAGCCACCATCCACATAAATATGCTGGCCAGTAGTATGGCTCGATTTTTCAGATAATAGAAAGGCCACGGTATTGGCTATCTCTTCTTTGGTAGTGAATCTTTGACCTAAAGGAATTTTTGCCTTGATGGAATTTAATTTTTCTTCAGGGTTGGGTAATGTTTTTATCCATTTTTCATATAGTGGCGTATAACATTCAGCAACCACCACTGCATTTACGCGAATGCCATAGGGTAATAATTCAACTGCCCATTCTCTGGTGAGTGCGTTTCGTCCTCCATTCGATGCTGCATAAGCAGAAGTGCCACCTTGTCCAGTCTCTGCTGTCTTTGAACTTATGTTTACAATACTACCTTTTGATTTTTTTAAATAGGGTAGTGCATGATGCGCTAATAAATAATAGTGCACTAAGTTTTTATGTAAACTTTTCATAAATAATGCATAGTTGCCATTTTCTAAACCTATACTATCATTCTCTCCAGCATTATTTACAAGACCATCTATTTTACCAAACTTAGCAACAATTTTATTAATTGCATTTTCACATGCAGCAGGTTCTGTTAATTCTGCTACCACTTGATCGGCTTGATAGCCTTGCATTTGAAGGGCTTTCACCAACGCTATATTATTTTCTTCACTTCTTCCTATAATAACAGGAATAGCGCCTTCAGCTGCTAATAGATTAGTAATACCTTCGCCAATGCCTCTCGCACCGCCCGATACTATAATTATTTTACCTTCTAATGCTAAGTCCATAATTTAAAGTTTATAAAAATTAATTGCATTGTTTGCAAAAAAAGCTTCTTGTTCACTAATACTAAAAGTATTGAAATAATTTTGTAAACCCTTTAACCATTTTTCGTAAGAACTGGCTACTAAGCATACAGGCCAGTCGCTTCCGAACATAATTCTTTCAGTGCCAAAAGCCTCTACCACAGTATCTATATAAGGTTTTAGCGTATCCATTGTCCAAGTATCCCAGTGGGCCTCAGTGGCCATTCCACTTATTTTACAATACAGATTGGGGTATTGTGCGATTGCTTTTATTTCTTTTTTCCAATCATCTGAATCCCCTTTTTTTATATTGGGCTTGGCTATATGATCAATTACAATAGGTAGTTCTGGTAATTGTTTTATGAGTGTATTTGCCTCTGCTAATTGAGTTTCATATATGAGTAAGTCGTAAGTGTAATTATATTTTGCAAGTGCAGATAAACCTTTTTGAAAAGAAGCATCCAGCATAAAACCTTTAGGCTCTGCTTGTATGATATGCCTAAACCCTTTTAGATTAGTTTCATTCGAGTATTCTTCTAGCTTCTCTTCAATTTCCTTATCCTTTAAATTAACCCAACCTACTACGCCTTTAATAAAAGAATTTTGATTGGCTTCTCTTATTAAAATTTGAGTTTCTGTATCTGTTTGATCTGCTTGCACTGCAATACAGCCATCGACATTATTTTCTTTTAATATAGGTGCTAAATCTGCAGGGAGAAAATCTTTTCGAATTACCTTCATGTCTTCATTAATCCAATCATGAATTTTGGGATCGTAACTCCAAAAATGCTGATGTGTATCAATGATTTTCATTTTTGAAATTATTTTATTTTTGATAGGCAATAGCAGTTTGTTTACTGCTGCCTAAACCATCAATACCTAATTCAACAACATCTCCTGGTTTTAAATAAATATTGGGACTAAAGCCAAGACCCACACCAGCAGGGGTTCCCGTGCTAATGACATCTCCAGGTAGTAGGGTCATAAATTGACTGCTATAAGAAATAAGTTGCGGTATATTAAAAATTAAATCATCTGTATTACTGTCCTGCATCATCTTTCCATTTAAACTTAACCATAATCTTAACCTATGCGGATTAGGTATTTCATCTTTAGTTACTAACCAAGGACCCAGTGGTGCAAAACTATCGCAACCCTTTCCTTTATCCCAAGTGCCACCTCTTTCTAATTGAAAGGCGCGTTCGCTTACATCATTATGTAAAACATAACCTGCCACATAATCCATAGCCTCGGCTTCGCTTACATAACTTGCTTTTTTCCCAATCACTACTCCTAACTCTACTTCCCAATCTGTTTTTTCTGAATTTTTAGGAATAATAATATTATCGAAAGGTCCAGTTAATGAACTGGTAGACTTCATAAACAGAATAGGTTCTGTTGGAATGGCAGCTCCAGTTTCCTTTGCATGCTTGGCGTAGTTTAAACCAATACATAAAATTTTAGAAGGCCTTGCAATAGGGGATCCAATTCTTTGGCCATCTTCTATTAATGGTAATTTTTCTTCATTAACAATACCTGCTAATTTTTGCAAACCATTTTGCTCAAAAAAACTTTCATCATAATCTTTAATAAAAGCACTGAGGTCATAATTTTTCCCATCTAAATTAATGCCTGGTTTTTCTTTGCCTTCTTTTCCGAATCGTATTAATTTCATTTTTAACTATTTAAAGTAACGTAACCGCCATCAATGGCATAATCGCTACCGGTAATAAAACTAGCTTCATCACTACACAAATATAAAACTTGATGCGCTATTTCAATGGGCTTGCCCATTCTGCCAATGGGTTGAGTTTTAGATAATTTATCAAACATTTCTGCCTCTTTGCCTGGGTAATTCTTTTTCAAAAAACCATCTACAAAAGGGGTATGCACTCTTCCAGGAGAGATACTATTACATCTTATATTATCTTTTATATAATCCTTAGCCACACTCAATGTCATAGCATGCACAGCGCCCTTGCTCATCCCATAAGCAAAGCGGTCAGACACACCCACTTTGGCAACTATGGAACTTATATTAACAATGGCACCGCCTCCTGTTTTTTGCATAATAGGTATACCAGCATGTAAACTATTGTATACGCCTTTTACATTGACATTAAATATTTTTTCAAAATCTTGCTCTTCAGTACTAGTAGCATTACCTATATGTGAAATGCCTGCGCAGTTCACTAAAATATGGATTGCATCAATTTGAGCATAGGCTGCCATTAATGCTTTTTGATTCGTTACATCAATCATAATTGATTTCGATTCCCCGCCATTTTTTTTAATGATATCAACTGTCTCATTAGCGCTTTGCTCGCTAAGGTCCACCACATATACTTTAGCACCTTGTTTTGCTAATACAATACAAACTTCTTTTCCAATGCCGCTTCCGCCTCCAGTGACAACTGCCGTTTTTTGATGAAGTAAAAACATGGTATAAATTATTTTATTGTAAAATGATTCTTCTATTTTTTATAAGGAGACCCCTCTTTTCCAAGGTATAAAATCGTCTTGATGTAATTGCACTGCTTTTGGAATGACTTCTCCACTTGCAGCTTTAATGCAGTAGTCTAAGATTTCTTCTCCTACTTCTTCAATAGTTTTAATACCATCAATAATTTCTCCGGTATTAATATCTATAATATCAGACATGCGATTGGCTAGTTTTGTATTGGTAGATACTTTAATGACAGGACATACAGGATTGCCCGTGGGCGTGCCTAGGCCTGTTGTAAATAAAATTAAAGTAGCGCCACTTGCTGCTTTACCTGTGGTGGCTTCTACATCATTACCCGGTGTGCATACCAAACTTAAACCTGCTTTAGTGGCAGCTTCGGTATAATCTAAAACATCGACCACAGGAGCGGTTCCGCCTTTTTTACAAGCCCCTGCACTTTTTATAGCATCGGTAATAAGTCCATCTTTTATATTACCTGGAGAAGGGTTCATATGAAATCCACTTCCTACTGCATGTGCCATTTTATTATACTCTTCCATTAATCGTATAAACTTAGCTGCTGTTTTTTCATCCACTGCTCTATCAATTAATTCTTGTTCTGCTCCGCATAATTCAGGGAACTCTGCAAGTAATATTTGTCCGCCCAAGGCTACTAAAATATCGGCTGCATGTCCAACAGCTGGATTTGCAGATATTCCACTGAAACCATCGCTACCACCGCATTTCACGCCAATACAGAGTTTACTAAGTGGTGCTGGTTTTCTTTCTATTTTATTAGCCTCTTTTAATTTTTCAATAGTGGATTGAATAGCCGACTTAATTAATTGCTCTTCACTTTGTGATGATTGTTGTTCAAAAATAATTAAGGGTTTATCGAAATGGGGGTTTCTCTTTTTCAAATCATTTTTAAAATCATCTATTTGCAAATGCTGACAACCTAAACTTAATAAGGTAATGCCTGCTACATTAGGATGATCTGCATAGGCAGCTAATAAATTACTCAAAGTAGAAGCGTCTTGTCTGGTGCCACCACAACCTCCTTGGTGGTTTAAAAATTTAATACCATCTATATTTTTAAATACTCTTTTTTCAATAGAAGGTGCAATAGTAATATGTTCATCAATGACTAAACTATTGCTACTATGTATATTCTTCACCACTTCTTCTGCAAATTCTTTGTACTTGTCGGTAATAGTATAGCCTAGTGCATGATGCAAGGCTTCTTTAATAACATCCAAGTTTCTATTTTCACAAAATACAGTAGGAATAAATAACCAGTAATTGGCAGTGCCCACTTTTCCATCAGTTCTATGGTAGCCGTTAAAGGTTTTATTTTTAAAATTATTAATATCGGGAGCCTGCCACTTATAATTTGCATTTCTAAAAGCATAGGCATCTGCTTCATGCTTTGTATTTGTGGTCGTCATTTTTTCACCAATACTCACTTTGTCTACTTCAATTTTCCCTACAGTAATACCATACATAGTAATAAGCATTCCTTTGGCTAAGTCCTTTATGAAAAACTTATGCTTTTCTTCAATATCCTCTTTTAAAATATAGGTATCGTTTTCAAAAATGATGGATTCCCCCTTCTTTAATTGGGTGAGGGCTACTAATACGGTATCCTTGGGGTGAATTTTTAATACTTTTAAATTTCTTTCCTTCATATACAGGTCTATTTTAAAGCAATCATTTGAATCTACAATTTAATTCAAACAATTAAAAAATCCTATTTCTGCGAGGGAAAAGCAATTAACTTTGTGCCATGCATAACTTTTTAGATTGGATACTTGCTATTTTAACCCTTTTGTATGCCGGCTTATTAATTGCCTATCGATATTGGTTCGATAAACTTTCTTTTTTTGATTTTAGGCCCGATAAACCAGTCACTGCCTATACCCGTTTTTCAATTGTGATTCCTGCTAGAAACGAAGCGGCCAATATAAAAAAATGTGTAGACTCTATATTGGCACAAGCATATCCTGCTGAATTTTTTGAAATAATAGTAATTGATGATTTTTCTGAAGATGATACAGCTTCCATTGTAGAAGCCATACATGCCGAACATGCGCATGTTAAATTATTAAAATTGGCAGACTTTTATAAAGCTGATGAAATTAGTTCTTTCAAAAAGAAGGCCATTGAAAAAGCAGTAACCCACGCAGAGGGGGATTGGATTATTACCACCGATGCCGATTGTATTATACCTAAGTATTGGCTTTTATTATATCATCAATATATACAAGCGAATAATCCTGTATTTGTGGCAGCGCCCGTTATGTTTATAAAAGAAAAAGGGATATTGAATGAGTTTCAGGTTTTAGATTTCTTAGCCCTACAAGGCATTACAGCGGCTGCAGTAGGCGCTGGTAAACATTCTATGAGCAATGGTGCAAATTTAGCTTTTGAGAAGTCGGCCTTTTTTGCAGTAGGTGGATACCAAGGAGTAGATCATATTGCGAGTGGTGACGACATGTTCTTAATGCATAAAATGAAAAAAACTTTATCTAATAGAATTGGCTATTTATTTCATCCGAATGCCATTGTATTTACAAAGACTATGCAAAATTGGAAAGATTTTTTAATGCAAAGAATTCGTTGGTCTAGTAAGGCGCGTTTTTATGACGACAGTTCTATATTCTGGGTTTTACTTTTAGTATATGTTTATAATTTTAGTTTTTTAGTGCTTCTATTAATGGGGCATTATCAATCTTTTTTTATTGCCATTGCATTTAAAACTTTTTTTGAACTCTATTTTTTAGATCCCGTTGCCAAGTTTTATTTTTTAGAAAAAGGGCTTCGTTATTTCTTATTATACCAACCCTTGCATATTGTATATACCTTAGTGGCCGGTCTTTTTGGTCAGATAAGAACCTATACCTGGAAGGGTAGGCAGGTGAAATAAGGGTCTGTGGAAGAATTTTCCCAAAAAATAGGTTTTTGAGCCTCAAAATTGCCATTTTAACTAGAAAAATTGGCCTTCTTTATGTAGTTTTGCATACTAAATAATAATAGAATAGATATGTCGACTGAAACCATTGAAAGCACGGTAGCTGCCTTAACAGCCAAAGATTTTGCCACTGACCAAGAAGTGCGTTGGTGCCCAGGTTGTGGAGATTATTCCATCTTAGCCTCTGTACAAAAAGTAATGCCCACTATTGGCGTTGCTAAAGAAAATATTGTAATCATTAGCGGTATTGGTTGTAGTAGCCGTTTTCCTTATTATATGAACACCTATGGTATGCACTCTATCCATGGTCGTGCCACAGCTATTGCAAGTGGTTTAAAAGCAAGTCGTCCTGAATTAAGTGTATGGATAGTTGCAGGTGATGGAGATTCAATGAGTATTGGTGGTAACCACACTATTCATATGTTGAGAAGAAATTTAAACGTTAATTTTTTAGTGTTCAATAACCAAATTTATGGTTTAACAAAAGGTCAATATTCTCCCACTTCTGAAGTAAATAAAATTACCAAGAGTTCTCCTCAAGGAAGTATTGATCATCCATTTAATCCTGCTGCATTGGCTTTAGGTGCTGATGCAACTTTTGTAGGACGTACTATGGATCGTGATCCCAAGCATATGCAAACAATGATTGCGCGTGCTGAACAACATCAAGGAACTTCTTTCTTAGAGATATATCAAAACTGTAACATTTTCAACGATGGTGCTTTTGAAGTATTTACTGAAAAATCGACTAAGCTAGTACATGGTTTATATGTTGAACAAGGAAAGCCATTGACTTTTGGTGCGAATGGAGAGAAAGGAATTCGTTTCGATGGAATGCGTCCAGAAGTAGTAGAGATTGGTTCAAAATATAGTGCAGATGATATGTGGATCCATGACGAAAAAGATTTTTATAAAGCGCAAATATTAACACGTTTATTTGATAATCCTTCTGAAGTGGGTGCTGTTTTCCCAAGACCTTTTGGTGTATTCTATACCAATGATCGCCCTTGCTATGAGCAAATGATGAGTTTGCAAATTGAAGAGGCTTTAGCGAAAGGCGCTGGAGATTTAGATAAGTTAATTCGTGGTAAAGAAACTTGGGAGATTAAATAGTAATCTATTTTTTTAGAAAACTAGACCCAGTCCATTCCCATCTTTGATTTTTATTTTTATCTATCACAAATAAATCAATGGAACCATTTCCGTCTACATCTGAAATGGAGAAAGGTCCAATAACTTGTGGAGTTAAGGATATTTGGTTATTGGGTATGATTGTATTGGTTGAGTTTGTATAACTTTTATTATCAGTAGTTCTATAAATTAGCACCTGTGCTTTTCCATTAATATCTAACATAGGAAGGACTAATTCCTTATAACCATCTCCATCTAAATCGTGTGCTAATAATTGTATGAAATACAAATCATTTGGAACATTTATATCAATTGAATTAGCATAGGAAAATCCGCCACTTTTATTATTCCAAAGTATGCTTAATCTATTTGAGTAATAATTTCCAGTAGGAACATTGTTAATGACTAGATCTGGAAATCCATCTTTATTCATATCTATAAGCTGAGCATGATCCACCCATCTTATTGTGTCTATATCATTTGCTTTGTAAGAAAAATTACCTTTGCCATCATTGATGAAAGTTCTATTGATAAGACCTTCTGCATATTCGTGATGTAAAGAGAAGGCAATAATGTCTAAGTCGCTATCACCATCTATATCAGCTGATGCTCCAGCTTCCCAAACTCCTTTAAAATTTAATGAATCTACTGAAAAGCCTGTGCCTTTATTATTTTTTAATAAATACATTGGAATTAGTTCTTCTTTGCAATTGCCACATCCTGCTCCATCCATACCTGTCAATAAAAATGCATCTATATATCCATCATTATCAAAATCCCCATTAATAATTTCTTCTGCAAAAATGTGTTTATTATTTATACTTACTGAATTATCCATCACTAAACTGGTGCCGTTATTTTTATAAAAATTAGGGCCAGGCCATGTGTATGGAATTCTTAAGTCATATCCTTGGAACTCTAATACATCTATTGCTCCGTCCCTGTTATAGTCAAACTGGGCGAAAGAAGCGAATCCATTAGGCATTGGCAACCATTGTGAGGCAGAGAAAATATCGTAGGAGGACTTTAATGTTTTTATAATTTTAATTGCTTGAGATGATGTATTTGTTGACTTGTTCTTAGATGTAATTTTTATATCTAAAGTATAATTACCTTTTATAAATAAGCTATTGGCCTTTACACGGAATGAATTGGTGCTTGAGCTAGAGTCTAATTTCATCACTGAATTATTATTATCAGTATTTTTTACTTCAATTGAAAAATTGACACCAGCGGTAGGCAGTTTAGAACTTATATTGATCAAAACTCCAAGAGTATCATTACTGGTGGTAACTGTTCCAACAGCATTATCTGGGCTAGTGGTAAATTTTATTGCTTCTTCTTCTGGAGGAGGTATAACTGGACTAGATTCTGTTTTAGAACAAGATACAGTGGCAATGATAGCAAGGCATAGAAATAAATGTTTCATAACAATCTTTAATATTTATTAATGATTGCTTTTGGGGTATTCAAATATACAAGAATTGATTATATCTTTTTATAAATCGATATAGTTTCTTTTAAGAGCCGTCATCACCATGGCAGTGCGCTGCTTCACTTGGAGTTTCCTAAACACTCTATCTCTATACCCATAAATGGTATTCACGCTTTTTTGAAGGGCCTGGGCTACTTGTTCGTAGCTTAAATCCTTGCTGCACTCTTGAATAAAGCGTATTTCATTTTTGGTTAATGGCCTTCTATTATAATTTAATTCTCGAATGGTAATTTCTTTTATAAGATTACTGGTAATCATTTTCGATTTATCGGCCGATAAATGAAAGCGGGTTTTGTTTCTGACACAATGTTTTAAATCTATTAAGGGCTCGTCGGTAAAAAATAGTCCATGCAGTCCGTTTTTCATTAAAAAGCAAATAGACTTAATAAACTTAGCATCCGATTTTAATAATATAAAAGGGTGCTTTCCTTTTGCCTTTATAGCCTTGATAACAGTGAGAAGTTCTATATAATTATAGCTATCGGCAATAATACATAAATCGGGCATGCGCTTATCTTCTTTTAAAAAACTACAAAATGCTTGAATATCGCCAGTACTAAAAATAACTTTACATTCTTCTTGTTTTTCAACAGCTAGTTGAAAGGAATGTCTTGTTATTATTTTTTCTTCAAGATAGAGTATACTAAACATGGCCTTGTTTTATACAAATTAATATAAAATTGATTGGAATAAAAATGGGTAAATTTGTATTATACACTTTATGCTAATTAGAATACATCCCGAGAATCCGCAAGCTAGACAACTTACTATGGTAAAAGAATGTTTAAATGATGGAGGCATTATTGCTTATCCCACGGATACTATTTATGGGCTTGGTTGTTCCATTTTGCATCATGAAGCAGTGGAGAAAATTTGCGCCATCAAAAAAGTAGATCCTGAAAAAGCGCAGCTTAGTTTTATTTGCGCAGATTTAAGTGATTTGAGTACTTATGCTAAAAGTATAGACAATGCTTTATATAGAATTTTGAAAAAAACTTTGCCTGGTCCCTATACTTATATTTTACCCGCTAGTAAACAAGTACCTAAGATTTTACAGTCAAAGAAAAAAACAATTGGTTTGCGTATCCCTAATAATAAAATTGCGCTCTCTATTATTGAAACTTTAGGGCATCCTATTTTATCGGCATCATTCCCAGGAGAAAATGTAGAAGACTATACCGATCCTGAAATTATCTATGAACACTGGAGCAATCAAATAGATATGGTAGTAGATGGAGGTATTGGTGGTATTGTTCCTTCTACAGTGATTGATTGTACTACGGATGAATTTGTATTACTGCGCCAAGGCCTGGGTGTTTGGGAGTATTAGTTTTGCTATTGAAATAAATTAATAGTAAGTATATACTATAACAAACTTAGTTGTGGTGGCAGTATCTTAAAACTTTTTCGATGTTCGAAACATAAACCATATTGGGCGATGGCCGCGCGGTGCGCGGCAGTCCCGTATCCTTTATTTTTATCCCAACCATACTGCGGGTACTTCTTATGTAATTTTTGCATCCAACTATCACGCGCCGTTTTAGCTAGGATACTGGCCGCGGCTATATTGGCATATAGCCCATCGCCCTTTATGATAGTTTGATGCGGAATTTTTTTATAGGCATAAAACCTATTGCCATCCACTGCAATAAATTTTGCTTTTGGTTTTAATGCATCTAATGACAAGTGCATGCATTTAATAGCAGCCTTTAAAATATTAGAAGCGTCAATCTCTTTTGCCGATTGATGCGCCACGGCCCATGCAATGGCGGCCTCTTTAATAATAGGCACTAATTCTTCTCTTTGCTTTTCAGTAAGCTGTTTGCTATCGTTCAGCATGGGGTGATAAAAATCCTTGGGTAAAATAACCGCCGCTGCAAATACAGGCCCCGCATAACAACCCCTTCCGGCCTCATCGCAGCCGGCTTCTAATAATAAGTCTTGATATTGGTTGATTAGTTTAGGCAATTATTATTTTGTAGTTTGTAATCTTGTAGTTTATGTATAGTGTTTCTTAGGGGTATATCAGGGGTATATCAAGTCTAATCTTTATTTTAATAATTGTTCAGTTTTGCTTTAAAGTATGCATGTAAAATTGAAACATATTAGGGAGATACCAAAATCAATCTATAATTAAGCAAAACCAAACCCGCTTCTTTGTTTGATTCCTTTGTACCTTTGTACCCTAAAACAAAGGCATGGATTTGAACGATCATAAATCAAAAAAAGTAGCTAATTGGCTATTAGTAGGGGTTATCATGACGGTGATTCAAATTGCCTTAGGCGGCATTACGCGTTTAACCGGTTCTGGACTTTCCATTACTGAGTGGGATGTAGTCACTGGTAGTTTGCCACCCATGTCTGATGCCGCTTGGCAGACCTTATTTGCAAAGTATAAAACAACGGCTCAGTTTCAAATACTCAATTTTGAATTTACTATTGATAATTTTAAGTTTATCTTTTTTTGGGAATGGTTTCACCGTTTATGGGCCCGTAGTATTGGATTCGTATTTGCTATTGGTTTTATTTATTTTTTAGTGAAAAAATATTTTCAACCTAAAATGATAAAGCCATTACTGGTTTTATTTTTATTAGGTGCCATGCAAGGCGCCATTGGTTGGATTATGGTGGCTAGTGGTTTAGAAGGAGATGCAGTGTACGTTAAACCAACGCGCTTAGCCCTTCACTTTATTTTTGCGATGGGATTACTTACCTATACTTATTGGTTTGCATTATCGCTAACAGTGCAACCTATTCGTAGAAATATTGGTAACCAAGATGCATCTAATAAAATAAGTACCATCCGAAATTTTGCTTGGCTAATTTTACTTATTTTATTTTTTCAATTAATATACGGGGCTTTAATGGCAGGCCATAAAGCAGCTAATGTAGCAAGTACCTGGCCCACCATTAATGGAGAGTGGCTACCAGCCAGTATTTGGGGCAAGGATAGTTTTTTTATCAATGCTATAAATAATACTATTTGGGTTCATTTTATACATAGAGGCCTGGCTTATATATTATTAGTATTACTTATAGTGTGGACCCTGCGTTTATTAAAATTACAAGGCAATCCATTTTGGGTACGAGCTAGAATTGCACCTGCGATATTAGTGTTTATACAAGTTCTTTTAGGTATTTTTACAGTGTTAGCAAGCGCGCATATTGTACCTGGTGTTTGGGGTGGCTTTGAATGGTTAGCGCAATTGCATCAATTAGTGGGTATGCTATTATTATTATCGGTTATTAATATTTTATACGCCACTAAATAACAGTATTAAGAATACTTATTCAAACATTTCCTATATGCAAAAAGATATAGCTTCTATACGCCGAGATTATCAAATGGCTTCCTTGGATGAAGCAGCTACCTCTGCCAATCCAATGGATCAGTTCACGCATTGGTGGGAAGACGCCACTACTAGTAATATCGATGAAGTAAATGCCTTTGTACTTTCTACGGTGGATGCTAACCGCGCTCCTGCGTCGCGCGTAGTACTTCTCAAAGGCTATACACCTGAAGGTTTTATTTTCTTTACCAATTATGATAGTAATAAAGGCAAAGAAATTACAGCTAACCCTAATGTGGCCATGAATTTTTTCTGGAAAGAATTAGAGCGTCAAGTGCGTATCACAGGCACTATTAAAAAAATAAGTGCAGAAGAATCTGCTGAATATTTTCATTCACGCCCCTTGGGAAGTCAAGTAGGGGCTTGGGCTTCACCACAAAGTCAAGTCATTCCGAATAGAAAATTTCTTGAAAAAAACTTTACTGAGCAGACAGAAAAATATAAAGAGGGTAATGTGCCCCTGCCTCCACATTGGGGTGGTTATATAGTGCATCCAACGCAGGTTGAATTTTGGCAAGGACGCAGTTCGCGCCTGCACGACCGTATTCGTTATAGTTTTGAAAACCATCAATGGACCAAACAAAGATTAGCGCCATAGAGAACCTATTAAACTTGAAGTATCAAATTGAAACCTCAAGTTTGAGGAATTACTTTTTACGAGCAAGCACCTTCTTCGCTGCTTCTACAATATTCGGTGTATCTAATCCGTACTTCGCTAATAATTGATTCGGTGTTCCGCTCTCACCAAATGTATCTTTCGTTCCTACATATTCAATAGGAATAGGACAATGTGTTGCTGCCACTTGTGCAATGCAATCGCCCATACCACCAATAATATTATGCTCTTCGCAAGTGACTGCGCATCCTGTTTTTGAAATACTTTCTACAATAGCTGCAACATCTAAAGGCTTAATAGTATGTATATTAATTACTTCAACACTTACGCCTGTCGCTTCTAAAATTTTACCTGCTTCAATTGCTTTCCATACTAAATGACCGCAAGCAAATAAAGTAATGTCTTTACCATCGCTTAATTTTTGTGCCTTACCAATCACAAAATCAGAACCATCTTCTTTGGTAAAATTTGGCCATTTTGGTCTTCCAAAACGTAAGTACACCGGACCATGATAATTAGCAATCGCCTTAGTCGCAGCCTTGGTTTGGTTAAAATCACAAGGTACTACCACGGTCATGCCTGGTAACATTTTCATCAGTCCTATATCTTCTAAAATTTGATGCGTGGCACCATCTTCTCCTAAAGTTAAACCTGCATGCGATGCACAAATTTTTACATTCTTATCGGAGTAAGCAACACTTTGTCTAATTTGATCATACACTCTTCCTGTACTAAAATTCGCGAAAGTAGTGGTGTAAGGAATTTTACCACCAATGGTTAAACCCGCTGCCATACTTATCATATTGGCTTCTGCAATACCTACTTCAATAAAACGATCAGGAAATTCTTTAATAAAGGGTCCTAATTTAAAAGAACCTGCTAAGTCTGCAGTTAAAACTACTACTTCACTATTTTCTTTTGCTAGCTCATGTATACCTTCACCAAATCCTGCTCTGGTTTCTTTTTCATTTAAGGCTACGATATCTTTTACGTTCATAGTGTTTAGTTTTCTTTAGTTAGTTGTATGGAATTCGGGGGTTGAATTAATTTTCAAAGGTGGAATAAAAATACGGGGTCTTCGCTTCAAACTCCGCGCTACAAGTATCTACCATTTTGTACACTCTTGTGATACCCCAAGCCTTTCTTTTTTCATAGACTGCATCGTCGTTCGTATTGCCCGTTAATAATTTTGCAATTTGCATATCGCTAAAACCATGTTGCTTGGCTTCTTTCATTAATTCTATGGTAATCGTTTCAAGAGAATGCTTCATTAATTCTTTTTCAACATTGCAGATAATTCTTATTTGGTATAAAAACCAGTTGTCAATGCCCGTGGCGGCTGCAATAGAGCGCACCGTAGAGCCTTGCATTAATGCATCTTTAATTCTAAATATGCGATCCCATTTTGGAACTTTTATGTATTCCATTAACTCTTCATTCTTCATTAAACTCTTTCCATAATAACCTAAACCAATGGCTTCATTCTCTAAACTTTGACAAGCTTTTTGAATGGCTTCTGTAAAGCTTCTTCCAATGGCCATTACTTCACCCACACTTTTCATTTGAAGTCCTAAAGTATCGTTGGCACCTTTGAACTTATCAAAATTCCATCTTGGTACTTTTACAATCACGTAATCTAGTGCTGGTTCAAAGTAGGCCGAAGTAGTTTGCGTGATTTGATTTTTTAATTCATCTAATCTATAACCAATAGCTAGTTTCGCTGCAATTTTTGCAATAGGGTAACCAGTGGCTTTAGAAGCAAGTGCAGAGGAACGTGATACCCTTGGATTAATTTCCACCGCAATTAATTCTTCTGTTACAGGATTTTGTGCAAACTGTACATTACATCCTCCTGCAAAATTTCCTAAACTACGCATCATTAACATTGCTTTGTTGCGCATGTCTTGAAAAGATGTATCGCTCAAAGTCATGGCTGGCGCTACGGTGATAGAATCTCCTGTATGCACTCCCATGGGATCCAAGTTCTCTACAGTACAAATAATAACTACATTATCTGCTTGGTCTCTTAATAATTCTAATTCATATTCTTTCCAACCTAATACGGCTTTTTCAACTAATACTTCGTGAATAGGAGAGGCCTTCAAACCTTTCTCTAATGCTGCATCTAATTCAGAAGCGTCATGCACAAATCCTCCACCGGTTCCGCCTAAGGTGAATGAAGGACGTATTACTAAAGGGAAACCAATTACTTGTGCAAACTCTTTTCCTTCCAAAAAACTATTCGCCACTCTACTAGGTGCAACGGCTATTCCAATTTTTACCATCAATTGTCTGAACTGCTCTCTATCTTCTGCTAAATCAATGGCAGCCACATCCACGCCAATCATTCTACAATTGTATTGTTTCCATAAACCAATTTCATCTGCTTCTTTACATAAGTTCAAGGCAGTTTGTCCGCCCATAGTAGGAAGCACGGCATCAATTTGATTTTCTTGTAAGATTTGTTCAATGCTTTCAATAGTCAATGGCAATAAATAAACTTTATCGGCCATCATTGGATCGGTCATGATGGTTGCTGGATTACTATTAATAAGGATCACCTTAATGCCTTCTTCTCTTAAAGAGCGGGCTGCTTGTGAACCAGAGTAATCAAACTCGCAGGCTTGACCAATAATAATGGGGCCAGAACCTACAATTAAGATCGTTTTGAGGGTATTGTCTTTTGGCATAGCTTACAAAAATATAAATTGCGCAAACCTACAAAAATTTGCCTGAATTTGCCCCATTTTAAGCCTAAACATTTTTGTCCTTTTTAAATGCTATCTTCACCGCCAATTCAAGTATATGGCAGTTATTAAAGAAGGTTCTAAAGCGCCGGCCTTTAAAGGCGTTGATCAGCATGGCAATACAGTTTCTATAGCCGATTTTAAGGGGCAAAAGCTTGTCCTTTATTTCTATCCAAAAGACGACACTCCAGGATGTACTGCCCAGGCATGCAACTTGCGTGATAATTATAAAGCCTTGCAAAAGAAAGGCTTACAAATTTTAGGCATCAGCGTGGACTCGGTGAAGTCGCATGAGAAGTTTATAGCTAAATACGATTTGCCGTTTTCTTTGATTGCCGATGAGGACAAGAAAATAGTAGACAAATACAATTTATGGGGCCAGAAGAAATTCATGGGCCGTACCTATATGGGCACTACCCGTACAACATTTTTGATTGATGAAGCGGGAATGGTTAGACATATTATTGAAAAGCCTGATACCAAGGACCATACCAAAGAAATTTTAGCCATTAGCGGTTGGTAATTATTGAACTCTTTACCTAATTTGCAGTCTATTATTTTTCACAATTAGTTATGCGTATTGAATTCGAAAAATATTTTTTCTTTTTAGAAAGAATTGGCAGCAGGTATTATTTAATTGCCGGCGCTGTTTTCTTTTTATTTTATGTAGTACTTAAAAATAAAATACTACATAAAAAAATACAATCTCTTTTTCCAAAGAACACCGACTACCTGCGTGAAATATTTTACAGTACTATTACTATTTTAATTTTTGGATTCATTCCTCTATTCTTTATAGCAAACCCTGCTATGAAGTCCCACACTACTTTATACGATAATATTAGTGATTATGGCTGGGCCTATTATTTTTTAGCCTATCCTATCATGTTTATCATGCACGATACTTATTTTTATTGGACCCACCGTATCATGCATCATAAAACTTTATTTAATACTATGCATTTGGTGCATCATAAGTCTACCAACCCTTCACCCTGGGCGGCTTATGCTTTTCATCCTTTAGAGTCCATTGTAGAAATAGGTATTTTTGTCGTTTTCTTATTTACGCTTCCAGTGCACACAACGCATATTATTATTTTCTTTTTACTTTCTATTATGTATAATATTTACGGCCACTTGGGCTGGGAACTATACCCCAAAGGCTTTAGTAAAAGTTTTATTGGAAAGTGGATTAACACTTCTGTCAATCATAATCAACACCACAAATATTTCAAAGGTAATTATGGTTTGTACTTTTTATTTTGGGATCGTATCATGGGCACTATTCGTGCCGACTACGATGAAGCCTTTGAAGAAGTGAAAAGCAGATAAGTGAAAAGTATATAAGGGAAAGACTCGCTTTATTATTTTGCAATTACATACACCGCCCAACTCATTAAATAAGCAAGGCCTGTCATCATAAAAAATTGAATGGTTGGCCATTTCCAAGATTGGGTTTCTCTTTTCACAATGGCGAGTGTACTCATGCATTGCATGGCTAGCACATAAAATACCATCAGGGAAAGCGCTGCGGCTAAACTATAAACGGGTTTGCCATCAGGCCACACAGATGCGCGTAATTTTTCTCTTAAACTACTATTATTATCTTCCTCCACACTATATAAAGTAGCCATCGTGCCTACAAATACTTCTCTTGCTGCAAAGGAAGTAATGAGTGCAATACCAATCTTCCAATCATAACCAAGCGGCTTTATAATTGGTTCAATTTTTTTACCCAATAAGCCAGCATAAGAATTAGCAAGCTTATCGGTGTTGTATTGTTTTTCTAATTGTGCTGCTTGCGTTGGATTGCTTTTCACAGCTAATGTATATTGTGTATTGAGCTGATCCATTTTTTCACCTGGTCCATATGAACTCAAGAACCACAACAACAAACTAATCATGATGATCACTTTACCCGCATCCACCACAAATATTTTTGCCTTCTGTATCATCGTCATGCCCACATTGCCCCAGCGTGGAGCGCGGTAAACAGGTAGTTCTAATATAAAATAACTTTTCTCTTTTATATTAATAAACCATTTTAAAACCATACTAGCCAATAGGGCCATTACAATACCCATTAAATATAAACCCATCATCACTAGTCCTTGTAAACTTAAAAAACCAAAGTACATTCTATCATCTATCACCAGTGATATTAAAATAGTATACACCGGTAGTCTTGCGCTACAACTCATAAAAGGCGTGACCAATATCGTGAGTAAGCGCTCTTTTTTATTTTCAATATTTCTGGCACTCATGATAGCGGGTACAGCACAGGCAAAACCACTAATCATGGGCATCACACTCTTGCCATTCAATCCCACTTTACGCATGAGTTTATCACTTAAAAAACTGATCCTAGCCATATAGCCCGTGTCTTCTAGTAAAGTGATGAGTCCAAATAAAATCATAATCTGTGGCACAAAAATCACGATACCGCCAATGCCGGCTACAAATCCATTCACCAATAAGTCCTGCCACCAAGCTTCAGGTAAAACAGTGTTTAAATAAGTCGTGATATTGGTAAAAATCCATTCAATGCCATCCATTGGGAAAGAGGCCATCCAGAACACAGATTGAAACAATAAAAATAACACACTCAATAAAATGATATAACCCCAAACACGGTGTAACAATATATTGTCTAATCGATCTGTTCTTTTTTTCTTGGCAGTTGGGTCTGGGGTGCTTACCCTTGTTTTCATTATCTCACTTATATGACTATAACGTTCTAATATTTCTTGGGCCTGGGTTTTGGTATGATTAAAATCGTTGTCAATTTCAATTTGCTCAATTTCCTGCTGCATTTCTTTATCTAATGGAAATGTTTCATGATGCATTAAATAATGGAGCGCAGCATAATCGCTATGCGTGGGGTATAATTTTTTAAAAGCTTCAATAGCAGCGGGTGCTAATTTTTTATTATCAATAAAACTTGCTTGATTTTTTGAACGCGTAGTTTGAATAATATTGGTTAAAGCCGTTTTTAATTCTGTAAGTCCTCTATTTTTTCTAGCGTCAATGGCTACCACAGGAATACCTAAATCTTCTTGCAGTCCTGCAATATCTATTTTAATTCCTTTTTTTGTCGCTAGGTCATTCATGGTAAGTGCCAATACCAAAGGAATTTTTAAATCAATAATTTGCGTACAAAAAAGTAAATTTCTTTTTAGATTACTTGCATCTGCAATCAGTAATATTAAATCTGTTTTGACTTCTTCATCTACACCCATGAGTACTTTATAGGCCACCCACTCATCTTCTCTTTTGGGATAAAAACTATAAGTGCCTGGTAAATCAATAAGGGTGGTTGGGTTACCTGCTAATTGCATTTGGCCTGTTTTCTTGTCTACGGTAACGCCGGGGAAATTGCCTACTTTTTGGTGCATGCCTGTAAGTGCGTTAAAAAGAGAACTTTTTCCGCTATTGGGGTTACCCACTAATGCAATATGTATACCGGCATTCATGTGGTCGCAAAGCTAGGTTTTATGATTGGGCTATACTTACGAAATTAGAAATTGAGCAGAAGGAGAAAGATGATAAAAATCATATCAAATTTCAGAGATTGCTGTGTTTTGCTAATAGCTTTATTTAACTTTGGGGCTCAATCAGATATGTATGCGTCGTATTGCCTTTTTCTTAGTGTTCTTATTCCCTTTTTTATTGAATGCTCAAAAGCTTAAAAGAGCCGATAAAGTCCTAATTCAAAACTTAGAAACTCATATTAAATTTTTAGCAAGTGATGAATTAGAAGGTCGTCGTGCTGGAACACCTGGAGAACAAAAAGCAGTAGACTATATTATAGCACAATATCAAAAGGCTGGTATACAAGCCAAGGGTTCTAATGGTTTTATGCAAAGCTTTCCTATTGATGAAGGAAAAAAATTATCGGCTGCTTCTTTTATTAAGGTGAATAAACAAACACTATTACTAGACAGCTCTTTTTTTCCTATTTCAAATAGTGGTGCTGGCAATATAAAATCAATGGCATCTCTTTCATTAAATGAGGCTAAGCAAATTTGGTTTAAAGATGTGAATGACGCTTTAGAAGAAAATACAAGTAATCCCCATTTTGATATCAACGAATGGTTACTTACTACTGCAAAAGAAACAAAACAAAAAGGAGGCACTGCTATATTTTTATACAATAGCGGCACACTGGTGGATAATATTCAATATTATAAATTTGATACAGCTAAGGCCTTACCCATTCCTGTTGTATATATTACCAAAAATGGTTTCTCAAAATATTTTAATGATGAATTGAGTACTTATGAAATTGAAGCTAGTATTGAGTTTGAGCATGCTTCAAGAACTGCACATAATGTAGCTGCCTTTATTGATAACAAAGCTGCCAACACTGTTATATTAGGCGCCCACTTAGACCATTTAGGCTATAACGAAGACCGCAATGCCCTTGATATAAATAGTAATGTTAGAAACGGCGCCGATGATAATGCAAGTGGAACAGCTGCTTTAATTGAATTAGCCAAAGCCTTACAAAAAAAATCGCCTAAAAATAATAACTATTTAATTTTACATTTTTCTGGAGAAGAGTTGGGTTTATTTGGAAGCAAGTATTGGTTAGAGCATCCTACCTATACTGGTAATTATAATTATATGATTAATATGGATATGGTGGGCCGTTATGATAGTTCTAGAAAATTAACAGTAGGAGGTTATGGCACATCCACTAAGTGGGCTAATATTTTAAGTTCTGTTTCTACTTCATTAATGACACATTATGATAGTGCAGGTTCTGGTCCAAGCGATCATGCTAGTTTTTATAGAAAAGACATGCCTGTATTATTTATGTTTACAGGTAGCCATAGCGATTACCATAAAGCTACAGACGATTGGGATAAGATTAATTATGTAGGAGAGAGTCAAATAATAAGATATGTAGAGTCTATTATTAAAACCACCGATGCAATAGGGAAATTAGATTTTCTTAAAACCCGTGAGGCTGCCATGGGCCGTAGCACTAAGTTTACTGTAAGTTTAGGGGTTATGCCCGACTACGCTTTTACAGGCACGGGGGTTAGAATTGAAGGTGCTAGCCAAGGTAAATTAGGAGAAAAAATTGGCTTAAAAGGAGGTGATGTATTATTACAGGTAGGCGATTATAAATTAGTAGATGTAATGAGTTATATGCAAGCGCTATCTAAATTTAAAAAAGGAGATGCAACGGTGCTAGTATATAAAAGAGGGGCCGAAGAATTAAAAGCAGATATTATTTTTTAAATAAATTTATTTGTGAGTAGTAAATTAATTTTAGACCAAGACGCGATTAATGAAAGCGATTTCGAGGGTTCTCGTATTTTGGGTATTACAGCGCCAATTAAAAATTATCAATTCTGTATTTTATTGAATCAATACATGGGTTTTGAATTTAGATTCAATCCCAATCATGAAATTGCATTAAAGAGAAAAAATAGAACTTATTATTTTTCAATGTATGAAGGCAATGAGCCTAATACTTCTATTCACCATTTTGTTTACCATAACCAATTCGATGGAGAATATTTATTACCCGAATTAAAACACATGGATTTTATTTGGTGGATAAGAGGGGAGTGGATTGAAGATGAAAAAGTAAATGATATCTTACAAACCGTGCGCGGTATTAAAGGCGTGCAATTAGTGGCTGAACTAACACCCGATCAAATCAAAAATAAAGGGCATCTTATTTTTGAATAATGAATATTCAAAAGTTTATCTCTTTATAATTTTCTTTTATTTATTTTACTAGATTTATTTTCTAGTCTTTAGAATAACTATACTTTATTTTCTAATTGATATAAATTCTTTTCTCTTTCGCAGCTGTACATTCTCCAATGGGATTAAAATATTCAATCCCCATTTCTTGTAAAATAGTTTGCACTTCATTTAAAGAAGAAGGTGCCACTGCAATGAGTAAACCTCCATTGGTTTGTGGATCTGGTAGTAATAATTTGGCTTCTGTTTCATCAACACCAGGGCCCAAAACCACGCCAGCACTGCAGGAGCTCCAATTGCGGGCAGTTGCACCAGGTATTGTTTTTTGAGCAATATAATTTCTTACAGCGGGTATAATGGGCAACTTATTATATTGAATAGAGGCCGATAAATTACTTCCTTCCATCATCTCTGTTAAATGTCCAAGTAATCCAAAACCTGTTACATCGGTCATGGCATGCACTCCTTTTATTTTTCCTAAAGCTTCCCCTGCTTTATTAATTGTAGTAAGTTGCTTTACTAAAAAATTTAAATCTTCCTCCGTCAAGACTTTTCTTTTTTGTGCAGTAGCCATAATGCCCACACCCAATGGTTTGGTTAATATTAATACATCTCCTTCTTTAGCCGTATCATTTCTTTTTAAATTTTCTATAGCCACGAGTCCATTTACTACTAATCCAAAAATAGGATCCTGACTATCAATACTATGTCCTCCTGCAATCACAATACCTGCATCGGTACAAGTTTTTCTTGCGCCCTCCATTACTTTAGCAGCTTCACTAGCAGGCAGTGTAGCTAAGGGCCAACCCAATACGGCCAATGCAAAAATGGGTTTGCCTCCCATCGCATATACATCGCTAATGGCATTGGCTGCTGCAATTTGTCCAAAAGCAAATGCATCATCTACAATGGGCATAAAAAAATCGGTAGTACTAATCATCGCCGTTTTTTCATCTATTTGATACACTGCTGCATCGTCTCTACTATCATTGCCTACTAATAAATTTTTTACATTGGTCTTGGCGCCTACATTATGTGCCGCTAATATTTCAGAAAGTATGGCGGGAGAAATTTTACAACCACAACCACCCCCTTTAGAATGTTCTGTTAATTTTATACTCATGTTTACATTATTATTTTTTAAGTAGCTCTTAATTTTTATGACTATTTTTTACGACTATTTTATATCATTTATTTCAATACATAAAGCGTTCAATGCTTCAATGGTCTTTTCATCTCCCTCTGTTAACCAATTTTGAATAGAGGTAGTTAATGCTTCACTTAAATGCTTTTGCATTTGTTTTACATCCCAATTTTTATTGGTTATCTCTTGCAAAGAAATAGGATTTGAGGATACCCTATTCACTGTTGCAGATGAAAAAGAAGCTTGGTTAATATTCATGCCTATTCCAATTACAGTCCAGGTCCAGTCCTTCCCCCTCACTAGGTTTTCTATCAGTATACCCCCTGCCTTTCTGTCACGATGATAGATATCATTGGGCTTTTTAATTTTGGTTTCTACACCCGCAAATGAGGCAAAAAAGGCCCTGGCGCCTAGAGCAATGGCTGCTGAAAACCCAATTTGATCGGCTGGGGTCCAAATTTTACCTGTTTTTAACTGTTTTAGCTCCAAAACATAGCTTGAAAGGAGGTTTTGCCCTTTTTCACTTTCCCAAACACGGCCATGTTGCCCCTTCCCATTGGTTTGAAAATCAGCGGTATAGCAACTGCCAGATATAGCCAAACCCTGGTGGACTTGGTCCATGGCATAGATATTGGTACTAGGGATAGTAGTAAGTTCGATGAGCGGCTCCCCTAATAGGATATTTGGTGTGGCAGGTAACAAAGAATTGCTATTTTTGTAAAGTTAGTTTAGAATCATTTTAGTACCTTAAAATGTTTGAATTAATAAGCATTTAACAAATAAATATAAGAATCATTGGAACCTCTTTCTGCTCTCAAAAACCGTAAAAAATCTACGGTATTACAACTTACCCGCAGCTCAAAAATTTTCAAAACTATTATTCAGGCTATCCAAGATAAAAAGGGTACCAACATCATAAGTTTAGACTTGAAAAAAATACCTGAGTCTACTAGCGATTTTTTTATCATCTGCGAAGCCAATAACACTACACAATTAAAGGCCATTGCCGATTATATAGAATTTGAAGTGAAAACCAAATGCGGTGAAATGCCCTATAAAAGTGAAGGCAAAAACGCTGCACAATGGTTACTCATTGATTATATCAATGTGGTTGTGCATGTAATGCATCCGGAAGCAAGACATTTTTACCAAATTGAAGATATGTGGAGCGATGCGGACACTAAACTGCATGATCTTTAAAACTTATTTAAAAAAATATTGTTACATACTAGTAACGCAAATTATATACAACAAGCATTAATAGTCACTCATGATACCTGATAATAACAAGAAGAAAAGCCCATTGGGAGACGGTCCCAAAATGCCAAAGTTCAACATATATTGGATTTATGGTTTAATCGCCATCTCACTATTGTCTGCTCGTTTCTTCCAAACTGCTCCAGATATTATGACCACTTCTGAGCTTGAATTCAAGCAAGTGATGTTAACAGGGGGTGATGTTGAAAAAATTGATCTTGTTCAAAATAAAGAATTGGTGCGTGTTTATATTAAACCCGATAGCATTGATAAAGACTTTTACGTTCAGAAATTAAAGCGTAAAATGGATAAGGCAAAAATTAAAAACGTGCCTTTATTTGAATTCAATGTAACCGATTGGAATAGTTTCAACGAAAGATTACAGCGTTTTTACGAACAAAAAAATATTCAAGAAGTACCTCAGAACGCAGTGAAAGAAGGGGAATGGTTTGGCCCAATAGCCAATACCGTTTTCTCTTTAGTATTGATTGTGGTGGTGTGGGTACTACTTATGCGCAAGATGGGCGGCGGCGGAGGAAGTGGCGGTGGCCCAGGCGGCATATTTAATGTAGGAAAATCAAAGGCGACTTTATTTGAAAAAGGTGGCACGAAAGTGAATATTACTTTTGCCGATGTAGCAGGTTTAGAAGAAGCAAAAGAAGAAGTCATGGAAATTGTGGACTTCTTAAAACATCCTAAAAAATATACAGCACTTGGAGGTAAGATTCCAAAAGGTGCTTTATTGATTGGCCCTCCAGGTACAGGTAAAACTTTACTCGCGAAAGCGATGGCAGGAGAAGCCCAAGTGCCTTTCTTTAGTTTAAGTGGTTCCGATTTTGTGGAGATGTTTGTGGGTGTGGGTGCAAGTAGAGTGCGTGATTTATTTAAGCAAGCGCGTGAAAAAGCGCCTTGTATTATTTTCATAGATGAGATTGACGCCATTGGTCGTGCGCGTGGTAAGAATGCCATGATGAGTAATGACGAGCGTGAAAATACATTGAACCAATTATTAGTAGAGATGGATGGATTCGGTGGAGACACTGGAATTATTATCCTCGCTGCTACCAACCGTCCTGATGTATTGGATAGCGCATTATTAAGACCAGGTCGTTTTGATCGTCAAATTTCTATTGACCGTCCCGATGTAAAAGGGCGTGAAGAAATATTTAAAGTGCATTTAGGTCCTATTAAAGTTTCTGAAAATTTAGATGTACATAAATTAGCAGAACAAACTCCAGGTTTTGCAGGTGCCGATATTGCCAATGTTTGTAACGAAGCTGCTTTAATTGCAGCGCGTAAAGGAAAGACAGGGGTAGAGATGAAAGATTTCCAAGATGCGATTGATAGAGTCATTGGAGGACTTGAAAAGAAAAATAAAATCATTTCTAAAGAAGAAAAAGAAGTGATTGCTTACCATGAAGCAGGACATGCGATTTGTGGTTGGTTCTTAGAGCATGCCTATCCTTTATTAAAAGTGACAATCGTGCCAAGAGGTACGGCTGCATTGGGTTACGCGCAGTACACGCCTAAGGAACAATACTTATATACCATTGAACAATTAACCGATCAAATGTGTATGACCTTGGGAGGTCGCGCTGCTGAACAAATTTTCTTTGGTAAAATTTCTACAGGCGCTTCTAATGACTTACAACAAATTACTAAGATGGCTTATTCCATGGTCACTACTTATGGAATGAATGATAAAATTGGAAATGTAAGTTTCTACGACCCATCACAAGAAAATACTTTCCAAAAACCATTTAGTGAAGAGACTGGAAAAATTATTGATGAAGAAGTGCGTAAGATGATTGACGCTGCTTATCACCGCACTTTAGATTTACTTACCTTAAGAAAAGGAGAAGTCGAAAAACTAGCGAAAGAATTATTAGATAAAGAAGTTTTACATAAGAGTGATGTGGAAGCCTTAATTGGTATGCGTCCTTATGAAGAAGAGAAGGTAGTCACTTTTGATGTAGAAGAAGTTAAGTCAGCAGAATCTAAAACAGAAGCGACTGCTGAACAAACTACTACTGTAACAGATGCTACAGCGCCTGTTGAACCTTCTACTAATAACGAAGCAAGCGCTGAAACAACTTCATAAGAACTGAATTTTATTCAATGGAATCACAAGGAGCGAAAGCAAAAATTTTACAAAAAATTAAGCAGGCATTAGAAAAGCCTGTTGCTATTCCCTTCCCGGATCAGATTGCGAATACACCTATTTTTATTCCCACAGAACAAGAATTAGCCATTGGCTTTGCAGAAAAATTTACAGAGCTATTAGGCAAATTTGTTTACTGCAGCGATGAAGCAGAGTTAGTAAAACAACTAACACAACTCATACATTCTCAAAAATGGGAGAAAATATATTCTAGAGAATCGGGCTGGTTAGATGATATGAAAGAATTTAGTTTTGATCCTGTCAACACCGATGATTTAGCTGGTTGTGATGCGGCCATTACTTTATGCGATCATTTAATAGCTAGAACCGGGACCATTGTCTTAAGTAGCCAACAACTTAGCGGAAGAACTTCAAGTGTGTATGCGCCCATACATATCTGTATTGCTTATACCCATCAATTGGTATTTGATATTAGTGATAGCCTGGCTGCTTTTAAAGCAGAATCGGATGCCCTTCCTTCCATGATTAGTTATGCAACAGGTCCAAGCCGTACAGCCGATATTGAAAAAACCTTGGTGGTAGGTGTACACGGCCCCAAAGAAGTGTATTGTTTTTTAGTAGATAAGTTATTAGATTAGTAACTTTAGTAGATACACTATTATATAGACACAGTATTATTAATTAAATGAGCGACTACATGCAATGGGTGCCTGGTAAAAAAATTTACTTTCTTTCTGATTTCCATTTAGGAGCCCCTAATCATGCCCAAAGTCTTTTACGTGAAAAGCGTTTAGTAAGTTTTTTGCAAAATGCTAAAAAAGATGCTTCAGCTATATTTATAGTAGGGGATATTTTTGATTTTTGGTTTGAATACAAAACAGTGGTCCCTAAAGGTTTTGTGAGACTACTAGGCTGTTTAGCCGAATTATCTGATGCCGGTATTGAGCTACATATTTTTACAGGCAATCATGATTTATGGATGAAAGATTATTTAAGTACTGAGTTAAATGCAAAAATATATTTTGAACCAGCCGTATTTACTTTCGGTGCTAAGAAATTTTTTATTGGACACGGAGATGGACTAGGACCTGGAGACCAGGGCTATAAGTTTATGAAAAAAATATTCACCAATCCTTTATGTAAATGGCTGTTTGGTTGGTTGCATCCCGATATAGGTATTCAACTCGCCAATTATTTTAGCAGCAAGAGTAGAGCGAAGACGGGCAGTGCAGACGAGGTATTTATGGGAGAAGACAAAGAGTGGCTAATTATTTATTCAAAACAAAAAGCTAAAGAAATCAATGCCGATTATTTTGTTTTTGGCCATAGGCATTATGCTTTAGATATTCCCATTAATGAAACAAGTCGTTATATTAATTTAGGCGATTGGTTGAGGTCGAATAGCTATGCTGTATTTGATGGACAGGATACGCAATTACTTCATTGGAAGGAAGCTTAAAAATATTCATTATGAATTTAGACCAACAAATTTTAAATAATTCTTTACGTAGTTATATTGTTATTGCGGCTGTATTTATAGTGGCCCTGATTGTTAAAAGATTCATCTCCCGTTTTTTTGCAAGTTTAATTTATACTTGGATTGATAAAAAAAATCATTCTGAATTAAGAAAAACTCATATACGCCGCTTAATTGTTCCTATTGAACAGTTTTTAATTTATATGGTTGCTGTTGTAGCATTATATGAATTAAATTTTCCCATTGACTGGAATATTCATTTATACAAATTAACCCTTCAAGTATTCGTGGAGGCGGTAGTTAAATTGTTTTTTATTATTTTATTTATTCGTGTTTGTTTACGAACCCTAGAATTTGTAGCCATTATATTGGAAGAAAAGGCCAAACTCACCAAGGATCAAACCGATGACCAATTGGTTTTATTTTTTAGAGACTTCTTTAAAGTCATATTATACATTATTGGCTTTTTATTTATACTTCATTATGTATTTAATGAAAATGTTGGTAATTTAGTGACTAGCTTAAGTATCGTAGGAGCCGCTGTGGCCTTGTCTATGAGAGAAAGCCTAGAAAATATAATAGCCTCTTTTATTATTTTCTTTGACAAGCCTTTTACCATTGGTGACTTAGTGAAAGTGAATAATTTTACAGGTACCATTGAAAAAATTGGACTGCGCAGTACCCGCATTCGCACACAGGATAAAACCTATATATCGGTGCCTAATAAACAAATGGTAGACAATATTGTAGATAATATTAGTTTAAGAACACAGCGTAAAATTGAAGTAGACTTACAATTAAATGTGACCACCACCGCTTCGCAATTAGCGGCTTATAGTAAGTATATTCAAAATGAAATAAGCCAGCTTAAAAATCTGAGCAGTGTACAAGCCTATGTTTCAGAAGCGGGTAAACAGTTTCATGTATTACATATTGAGTGCTTGGTAAGTATGGATTTGGAATTCAATGAATTTATAGCCTTGAAAGAAAAAATAAATGTAAGTGCTATTCAATATGCGAATGATAATAGTATTCAATTCGCGACCACTGTATAAAAGTAAAATCACAGTATACCCAAAGTATTTAGATGCAGATTAGAAAGCGGTAGAGATGGAAGTAGAGCTTTACTTTATAGACTTTCCTTAAGCGATACCAAGAACTGCTTTATATTTTTTAAACTATTTAAAACAGCAATATCTTTTTCTGCCTTTTCTTTATTATTCTTTAAATACGTTTTAGCCCCTTCAATAGAATATTTTTTCTCACGTAGTAAAAAATAGAGCTGACGTAAAAATTCAATATCCTGTGCTCTAAATAATCTATCTCCCTTTCTTGTTTTTCTAGGTTGTAATTGTTTGAACTCTTTTTCCCAATACCTGATTAAAGAAGTATTGACATTAAACCATGTAGCTACTTCACCAATAGGGTAGTATAATTTTTTTATCAATTCTTCTGAGGCTGGAATATTTAAAGTATGTATATCGGCGTCCATAGAAGCAAATGATTTTCTTCCTCTTTTGCTTACAGCATTTGAATGCGTAAATGACATCGGTGTTCTAGAAACAGTAGGCAGCGTTTCTTCCTCTAATACCTCTTTGTGTATTTTCGAAATGGCTTCTACGCTTGTTATTTGTTTTTGCTTAGGTAGAACCGATTTCTTTTTTTCAACCGGCGCTTTAATATGCACTGGTTGGTCTATTTCCATTCCAAATAAGTCAAGTTGATGCAAGTGTTTTGCCATAGAACAAAGTTAGGGGACTATGAATAGGAACTAAGCTTCCTAAATGATTGGTGGATAAATTGTTAAGTATGCAGTATTTTTGTGTATGCGCTTATTTATATTAACTAGTTCGAGATTTGCCATTCCAAAGGCCCTGCTATGTCAGAAGGTATTGGATATCATTGAACTAGGCTTAAGTTCAGCGCATATTCATTTTTATATTGTAGGAGATCATCTGCCCGAGCCCTTAGTTCTCTTGGAGCAAAATAATGAGGCGGTGACCATTATCAAAGAAATTGCTGCAGAAAAATTAATCAAGGAAGTGACCAATGCTAGCATCATACATTTTGGTGCAGATCTAAAAGGAAGTGATCCCTTCCCGCATTATTTTATTCCCTTAACGCATCCAAGTTTTACAAAAGGACTTTCCATGATCAATAGATGGTCATTATCAAAGCACTTTACAAACTATGTAAAAAAATCTATAGCTACTTATGCTATTAATGAATGGACAACTATTTTTTTAAAAAATAAATATAAAGGTTACGCGACTAAAATTCAAGAAGCTTATTTACCAATTACTCGTTTACCTATTTATGAATGGGTGGCTTTAGCAGATGCTAAAAATAATTTAACTGAAGGAGCTAATTATTTTTTAGCCTTTCAACCTTTGAACGGCTTTGTAGATATGCTGAAAGAATTTTCTATTTTTAAAAAATGGCAACAAACCAATATGGCACTGGTTTTCATTTTCGATAATGATAAAGAGCTTATGCAGGCCCAGACTTTATTAACAGGATATAAGTTTAAAGATTCTATTTTTATAAAGTCCATGTATGATTTTGAACCCGCATGGATAGCAGCTGCTTATACTATTTTGTTTGGTACGATTCATTTTGATAAAACGGGTTTAATTGAAATGGCCATTGAGTATACTATTCCCTTGCTATTTAATAATGACGAAAACCAAAACAGTATAGTTCCTGAAGCTTGGCAGCAAGCGGGCGAGCAGTTTAGTTTTGAAGAAAAAGGAGGACTCTCTAATCATTTCAAATTATATTATAAGGATGAAGTATACCTTCAAGGAAGGACAAGAATGGGTAAGCAGTGGTTAAGCGCTTTATATGATGAAAAGAAGAAGGCCGGGCTTATTAAAATACCGCTGGCCATTAAGAGTTCGTAAGGTTCTTATTTAATTAATTTGTATTTTTGTGTTTCAAAATTTTTAATATGCATCAGTCAAGTATTCAGGTTAACATTGGTTTAGACGATCAAAAAATTCCTCAAAATATTAAGTGGTCTGCATCCGATAGCACGGCTACGGAAGCACAGGAAGCACGCGCTATGATGCTTACTTTTTGGGATCCCACCGATAAAACGGCACTTCGCATAGACCTTTGGACAAAGGACATGATGGTGGATGAAATGGCCGACTTTTTTTACCAGAATTTAATGGGCATGAGCGATGCTTATTTAAGAGCCACCCAGGATGAGGCCTTATCAAATGAATTTAAAGAATTTGCAAAAACTTTTTATACTAAATTCAGGGCTAGTCAACTTTCAGAAAACAATAAATAAACGAAAATAAAATCACGAATAGAAAATCAACTAAATTAACAATACTAAATAAAATATATTATGTCTTTAGAAAATGATGTGATGTCTTTAATGAAAGACGCAATGAAAAACAAAGATGAAGCTTTGTTAAGAGGATTAAGAGCCATTAAAGCAGAAATTATAAAAGCAAAAACAGAACCCGGTGCGAATGGTGCTATAACTGCAGAAACAGAATTAAAGTTATTGCAGAAATTAGTGAAACAACGCAAGGATTCTTTAGCCATATACGAACAACAAAATAGAGCAGACTTAGCTTCTAAAGAATCGGAAGAAATTGCAGTGATAGAAAAGTTTTTACCAGCGCAAATGAGCGAAGATGACGTGAAAGCCGCTGTGCAAGCCATTATTGCGCAAGTGGGTGCAGCTGGTCCTGGTGACTTAGGTAAGGTAATGGGCATGGCTACTAAACAATTAGCAGGTCAGGCAGATGGTAAAGTTATTTCAGCTATTGCCAAAACTTTATTAAGCGCCTAATACTATGTGGTTAGACATTCTCACGGGTACTATTTTAATCATAGCCATCTTACAAGGCTACAGAAACGGATTCATTAAAGCAGTCATTTCTTTTTTTTCATTAATGATTGGATTAGTGCTCGCTTTTCAATTGGCAGGCTGGGTAGCTAGTTTTTTAAAAGAACATACTCAAATTGCTTCTCACTGGTTACCCTTCATTTCATTTTTAGTTATTTTAGTTTTAGTACTTATTATATTAAAATTTATTTCAGGGGTTTTGCAACAAACTGCTGAATGGTTATTATTAGGTTGGGTCAATAAATTATTAGGTATTATTTTATATGGGTTTATATATTTCACTATGCTTAGTGCAGTGATTTATTTTTTACAAATATTAGCAGTGGTAGAAGCTACTGAAATGAAAGATACTTACACCTATGACTACCTGCAAAAATGGTGGCCTTATTGCATGGAAAAAGCCGCCATTTTGATTCCTTCTATTAAAAGCACTTTTACTACTTTTTCTAACCCCTTTAAATAAGGGGGTAAATTGGCAGAATACATTGATGCTGAATAGGTTAAGAAATTGTTATTTATCCTACAAGCACATATTTAGCCTTGATCCTCTTTAAGCTTTTTTAAAACGAATTAACTACCTTTAACCAATCTACAAGTTGGAAAAGTAGGACCCAATATGGAATACGAAATTATTAAAGACGGGAAGTTTAATTACCTAGAAGTAGGGGAAGGGGAAACCTTAATGCTCTGCCATGGACTTTTCGGTGCCTTAAGTAATTTTTCAGACCTGATTGAAAAATTCAGACATACCCATAAAGTAGTGGTGCCCATACTTCCTTTATTTGATTTAGATATTTTACATACTACCGTTTCTGGTTTAGAAAAACATATTGCCTCCTTTATTGAACATAAAAATTATACCAATATTCATTTATTGGGTAATTCTTTAGGTGGCCATGTTGCCTTGGTCTATATTTTAAAACATCCTGAAAGAGTGAAATCACTTACATTAACAGGTAGTAGTGGTTTGTTTGAAAATGCGATGGGCGATAGTTATCCTAAAAGAGGCGACTACGAATATATCAAAAACAAAACCGCACAAACTTTTTATGACCCAGCTGTTGCTACGCCTGAACTAGTGGATGAAGTTTTTGAAATCACAAAAAACAGAATTAAAGTCATTAAAATTATTGCCTTAGCAAAGAGTGCTATTCGTCATAACCTAGGAGAAGAGTTGAATCAAATTCAGCAACCTACTTTATTAATTTGGGGAAAGAATGATATTGTTACACCTCCCTTTGTAGCAGAAGAGTTTAAAAAATTAATTCCGAATAGTCAATTACATTTTATTGATAAATGTGGACATGCACCCATGATGGAAGTGCCTGCTGAATTTAATACCATCTTAGAAAAATTCCTTGGTTCTTTACCTAAATAATCATCTTATGATTGCAAATGAAATGGCTATAAAAGGTTTTCCTATGCTTCGATTGGAAGACACTGCTTCATTTGTGTTGCAATGCATGGAAGATTACGAAGTACAACATTTACCTCTTTTAAAAGATGAATATTTTATTGGCTTAGTGACGAAGGAATCGGTACTAGATATAGCTTTAGATCAAACCATGGCCACGATTGCAGAAGGCTTGCTTCGTACTAGCGTAAATGGTGCAGCACATTTTACAAAAGCATTAGAATTGTTTTCTAAATATGAACTTTCCTTATTACCTGTATTAAATGAGCAGCAAGAATGCGTGGGGATAATTACACAGAAAATTTTAAACGAAAATATAGCGCGTTTTATAGGAGCAGAACAAAATGGAGCCATTATAGTGCTTTCTATTTCTCCCTATCAATATTCTTTAGCAGAAATGAGTCGTTTGGTAGAAACCAATAACGCTCAAATTTTGCAATTAAATAGTTTTTTTGAGCCTAGTAATGGCGCCATGATTATTACCCTAAAAATTAATCAAGAAGAGGCCTCTGCCATTATCTCCACTTTTGAGCGATACGATTATCAAGTGCTACATTATTTTGGCAAGTCGCCACTTCACAATGATATTGAAAGTCATTACCAACATTTAATGAATTATTTAGATGTGTAATAAAATAAAATATCTATTATTTTTTACTGCTTCTTTTTTATTTTTTTCAAACCTAGTTTCAGCACAAATAAAAATTAGCTCCATACAAATAGAGGGGAATAGGAAAACTAAGCCTTATATTATTTTAAGAGAGTTGCCTTACCATGAGGGAGATATTATATCCAAAGATTCTTTAGCCATTGCAGACACCATCTCACAACAACAATTATTTAATACTGCCTTGTTTGAGCAAGTGACGGTGCAATCAGAATATCTAGATAGCTTGCAAGTGGTCATTAAAATTTGGGTCCGTGAAAGATGGTATTTATTTCCCATTCCTTATTTCAGGTGGGTGGATCGAAATTTTAATCAGTGGTGGAATGAACAAAATCGAAGCCTAGACAGGGTTAACTATGGCCTAAATCTAAGGCAGTCCAATCTGACGGGTAATAATGATAGGTTGACTGCAGCCTTTATTACAGGCTATACACAACAGTCTACCTTAAGATATCAAATACCCTTTATTGATAAAAAATTACGTTATGGTTTAGCCTTCGGTTGGCAAAATGCTACACAAAAGGAAATAAATATTGCAACCAAATTAGACAAACAAGTTTTTTTTAAAACTAAAAATATAATTCAAGAAGTGCGTAGAGCTAATGCAAGTTTATTATACCGCCCTAATTTATTTGAAAGACATAGTTTTCAATTGGGTATGGGTAAAAACGAAATAAGTGATTCAGCTTTTCTTTACCAAGCTAATTATTTGCCTAGTCGTCAAAAAACTTTTTCTTATGTAGATGCTGCTTTATCTTTCTCCCGTATCCGTTTTGATTATAATTATTACCCTACCAAGGGCCAGTCTACCGATTTTATTTTGTATCAACGCTTCTCCAAAAATAGTAATCTAAGTTCTATACAATTTAGAAAAGTATGGGCACATCCTTTTTCAAAGTCGAATTTTATTTTTGTAGAATCCAATAACCTGGTTAAATTTTTACCCAATCAAAATTATACCGATAATAAATTACTCGGCTATAGTAATTTGCAAATGAATGGATTGGATTATTATGTGGTGGATGGAAATGCGGCAAGTATTTTTAAAGCTTCTATTCATCATGCTTTAGGATCTTACACTGTAAATAATAAATTTATCCCTAAGCGATTACCTATTATTAAATATCAATTTTGGTTAAAGGCCTTTACGCAGCTTGGCTATGTGTATAGTGAAAAACCAGTGAATGGCAATCGACTAAACAATACCCTGCTTAGAACAGCGGGGATAGGTTTAGACATAGTGGGCATTTACGATTTTGTACTAAAAATTGATTACAGCTTGAATCAGCTTGGGGACAAAGGGTTATATTTGCGTACAGGTTTTAATTTTTAAACTTTTTTGGATGAAAGTAGCTATTTATAGTAGAGGGGTAGACATCGATCAGCAACAATCATTGCAAGCGTTACTGCTGGCTTTAGATAAGTATGCTGTTACGATATATGTCTATGCCGAATTGCTAGAGAAATTTAATTTACAAGCAAGCGCTGGTAAAGAGCCATTAATTCCCTTTAATTCTTTTTCAGCAATACATGATAGTATCGATTGTTTAATAAGTTTAGGCGGCGATGGCACAGTACTTGATGCGGTGACGATTGTGGGTAATAGTCAAATTCCTATTCTAGGTATTAATTATGGAAGGCTTGGTTTTTTAGCCACTATTTCAAAAGACGAATTAACTGTAATGGTAGAGGCTTTAGTAAACCGTACTTATGTGATTGAGAAAAGAACATTGCTACATTTAGATGCAGACCCTATTATCTTTGGAAATGCACCTTATGCCTTAAACGAATTTGCGATTCATAAAAGAGATACTTCTCCTATGATCAAAATTCATACTTATTTAAATGGTGAATTTTTAAATTCTTATTGGGCAGATGGATTAATTGTTTCTACACCTACGGGTTCTACTGGATATAATATGAGTTGCAATGGTCCCATTTTATTTCCCGATTCTGCAAGTTTTGTAATCACGCCGGTGGCTCCACATAATTTAAATGTGCGCTCTATTATAGTGCCAGATAGTTCTGTGATTTCATTTGAAATCGAAGGCAGAACGGAAGAACTCATTTGTGCTTTAGATGCTAGAAAAGAAATTGTACCCAAGAATATTCAACTGGCTATAAAGAAAGAATCATTCTGTGTTAATTTCATAAGACTCAATGAGAACAGCTATTTGACGACCTTACGAACAAAGCTCACTTGGGGCTTGGATAAACGAAATTAGCCCATGCGTAAGCAATTTATTTATTTATTTTTTCTTTTATTTTTTACCACAAGTATACAGGCGCAGTATTTACAATTAATAGAAAATAAAGGTGAGTTTGGTGTATTTGCTGGCCAAGCTTCTTACAATGGAGACTTAGCGCCGAACTTACAATTTCTAAGTACAAATTTTGGCGGCTTTTATAAAAAACAATTAAATGATTATATAGGCCTAAGATTGAATTATGAAATAGTTCCATTAGCTGCCTTTGATTCATTAACGCCTAATTCTATCAATTACTATGTGTATGAAAGAAAGTTATTTTTCAGAACAACTTATCAGGATATTAGTTTGATGACAGAGTTCTATTTTTTAAAATTTATAAATGGCAATAAAAATTATCGTTTCAGTCCATATCTAGGTTTTGGTGTGGGTTATTTATCTCCCTTAAAAGATACTAGTAATTATCAAAACTTAGCAGGCGAGTTTACGCAAGCACCTAGTATTATTACTATGCCCTTAAATATAGGTTTCAAATATAATGTTGTGGGTTCCTTTAATTTATTTGGAGAATTTACTTATCGATTTACGAATTCAGATCAGATGGATCATTTTGGAGATCAAGATAGTTATCTTAAAGATGGCACTAATTACCAAGCCAGTACTTCGGGTAAGGATCAATTCTTTTCTGCTAAATTGGGTTTGTCTTATAATTTCTTAAGAATATATGGTCCAGAACCGAGGCCTAAAGCCAAAAGAGATAATCTATTTTCAAAACAGGGCCAATCAAGTAATAAAGGCCCTAAAAAGTCTTTATTTAGCTTCTTTAAACGCAAATAACCTAGTTATTTTCATAATTTTGCAATATGGAAAACCTGGATCTAAGCAAACTGCCTAAACATATTGCCATTATTATGGATGGGAATGGCAGATGGGCGCAAGAACAAGGCCAGGACCGCTTATTTGGTCATTATCAAGGAGTTATAAGTGTTAGAAAAGTAGTAGAAGCAGCCACTGAAATAGGCATTCAATACCTTACCCTTTATGCATTTAGTACCGAGAACTGGGAAAGACCAGAGGAGGAAGTCACAGGCCTAATGACTTTATTTGTGGATACGATTGCCAAAGAAGTTCCCGATTTACATAAAAACAATATCAAGCTTCGTTTTATTGGCAATTTAGGCTTGCTGCCTGCCCACGCAAGAGCGGCCTTGGACAATGCCACTGCTCAAACAGCTAAAAATACGGGCCTAACCCTCATTGTGGCCTTAAGTTATAGTAGCAGGTGGGAGTTAGTGGAAGCCGCTAAAAATATCGCTCGTCAAGTGAAAGCGGGAAGTCTTAGTATGGATCATATTACAGAGACGACTTTGTCTGAAGCCCTTACTACCAAAGACTTTCCTGATCCTGAATTAATGATACGTACCAGTGGTGAATTTCGGATCAGCAATTTTTTATTATATCAATTGGCCTATGCCGAATTATACTTTACAGAGACCAGATGGCCCGATTTTAGAAAGGATGACCTGGTTAAAGCTATCCTAGATTTCCAATCCAGAGAACGCAGATTCGGTAAAACCAGCAATCAGCTGCTACCGAATGATGAAAAATAATAATATGTTTATTTTCACTTTTAACAAAGACTTTGAAATATTACGAGTAATTTGCGACACTTTTAAAATCATAAATGTTTAGTCCCTTAGCAGATGCATAAATTTCTTCCCTTTTTAATAGGTTCACTATCAGTACTTTTTTTGAATTCGACTTCTTTTGCTCAGGACACCCCTGTTAAAGATTCGGTGTCTCAGATTAATGTTCAACTGATCAATATTTTCAACCAAAAAACGATTACTAAGTATAAGATTCGTAATATAAAAGTGGTGGGTAATGAAAACTTTGATGAGAATTTATTGCTTTCACTTTCTACTTTAAATACGGGAGATGAAGTAGCTATTCCAGGCGGTGATAATTTTGCAAAGTCTATTCGCAAGTTGATGGATCAAAATTATTTTAGCGATGTAAGTATTTATTTAACAGACTTAGTAGGTAAAGAAATTGATGTAGAAATTAATGTAACCGAAAGACCACGTTTATCTAAGTTTAATTTTCTGGGTGTAAAAAAATCGGATATCGATGAATTATCTGGTAAAACCGGTTTGACACCTAATAGAGTGGTAACCGATAATATGAAAATTACGGCTGTTGAAGGCATCAAAAAATATTATGCTGAAAAAGGTTTCCAAGATGCCAAAGTCACTATCAAAGAAAAAAAAGACGCCGCTAGAAAAAATAATTTATTATTAGATTTCGTCGTAGACAAGGGACCTAAAGTAAGAATTAACAATATTAATTTTGGAGGCAATAAGATTGAAGAAACCAAGCTTAAAAAAAGCCTGAAGGAAGTGCATGAAAAATCGAGACTTACTTTATTTCCCATTAACGACAGACCTGTCATTGTAAAAACAAGTCCTTATAATTTCGAAAAGTATATGTCTGAAAAAGGTTTTTTAACTTTTACCAAGACTAGAAAAATATTAAATTCTTATGCAAGGTTCTCCCTTTCTTCTTCTAAGTTCAATATAAAAAAATACGAGGAAAGTAAAGACAACTTATTAGATTATTATAACTCATTAGGATTCAGAGATGCGGTGATTGAAAGAGATACAGTTTATCATAATGCAGGGGGTAATTTGAATATTGATTTACAAATGAAAGAAGGGCGTAAATATTATTTCGGTAATATTAATTGGAGAGGTAATACGAAGTATACCGATTCTATTTTGTCTGTCATTTTAAATATTAAAAAAGGTGAAATTTATAATAGAGAAATCTTATTTAATAAATTGGGTAAAACACCTACTGCTGAAGGTGGTGATGTAAGTGGCTTATACCAAGACGATGGTTATTTATTCTTTAGAGTCGATCCCATTGAAACAGCCGTATACAATGATACCATTGATTTTGAAATTCGTGTTGTAGAAGGTCCTCAAGCAACAATCAAAACCATTCGTATTGCAGGAAATGAAAAAACAAAGGATTTTGTGATTCGTCGTGAGATAAGAACGCTACCGGGCGATAAGTTTAGCCGCTCTTTATTAATTCGTTCTCAACGTGAAATTGCACAGTTAAACTTTTTTGACCAAGAGAAAATAAAAATTGATCCTATACCTAATCCTGAAGATGGTACTGTAGATATTAATTATGGTGTAGAAGAAAAATCGAGCGATCAATTAGAGTTAAGTGCTGGTTGGGGAGGTTTTATTGGACTTACTGGAACTTTAGGAGTGACTTTTAACAACTTTAGTTCAAAGAACTTGTTTAAAAAATCTGCTTGGGACCCACTTCCTATGGGCGATGGACAAAAACTAAGCGTAAGGGTTCAAAGTAATGGTAAAGCGTTTAGGTCTACCAATTTTTCTTTCACGGAACCATGGTTTGGGGGTATCAAGCGTAATACTTTAACAGTAAGTGTATACAATACAAAATTTGGACAAACCTTTAATCAAATGACAGGCATGTTCGATCCCAATGCTGCAGATTCAAGGTATATTTTGACAACTGGTGGAACCGTTTCTTTTGGCCGTCAATTAGCATGGCCTGATGATTATTTTTCTTTGAATTTGGGATTAAACTATACAAGATATACTTTAAAAGATTATGCTATTGATCCTTTTAATCTTCCTAATTTTAATAATGGTATCGTAAACAATGTCAATTTAAGACTTGCTTTGCAAAGAACTTCAGTGGATCAACCTTTGTTTCCAAGAACGGGATCTACTTTTTTAATGAGTACGCAATTAACACCTCCTTATTCTTTGTTTGATCCCAATTTTGCAAAAAAATCAAACCCTTATGAATTATTAGAATACCATAAATGGAGATTCAATGGTGAGTGGTATGTGCCACTAGGTAAGCCAAGGGGAGAAGACCGTAATAAACAGTTTGTTTTAAAATTTGCTGCTAAATATGGTTTCTTGGGCGCTTATAATAACGACTTGCCTATTTCGCCATTTGAGCGTTTTCAAGTGGGAGATGCAGGATTAAGTAATCAATTTGCTTTACTAGGATTTGATATCATTGCACAAAGAGGTTATCCTGTGTATGAGAGTTCTAATCCGAAAATAAATCCTGATCAACAATCTTCTAGACAAAAGTTTACCATCTTTAATAAGTACGCGGTGGAAGTGCGTTATCCTTTAAGTTTAGCGGCTAGTAGTACTATTTATGCTTTAGGATTTTTTGAAGCTGCCAATGGTTGGTATAGTATGAAAGAGTACAATCCATTTAATTTAAGACGTTCGGTAGGTGTGGGAATGCGTTTCTTTTTACCTATGTTTGGTCTATTAGGTTTTGACTATGGTATAGGGCTAGACAGATTGTCTGGAACTGCTTCATTGAAAGATGCTGGAAGGTTTACCTTTATGCTGGGTATTGAACCTGAATAATATTAATTGTAATTTTCATTTCAAAAATAATTGAACATGCAACTTAAAAAACAGATTTTGGTCCTTTTTATTGGGCTAGCCACTTTTTTTACAAGTCAGGCACAAACAAAATATGCGGTTATTAATACCAAGTATATTTTAGATAAGATTCCTGAATATAAAGAGGCGGATAAAAAATTAAAAGTCTTAGGAGATGGGTGGCAACAAGAAATTGATGTCAAGCAAATGGCCTTGGATAAAATGTACAAAAACTATGAGGCTGAGCAATTTATGCTGTCTGAAGACCTAAGAAAAAAGAGAGAAGATGAGCTTTTTGTAAAAGAAAAGGAATTGAGAGATTTGCAAAAAAAGCGTTTTGGCTACGAGGGCGACTTGTTTAAAGAAAGGCAAAAACTGGTTAAACCCATTCAAGATAAGGTATATAATGCGGTCCAAAAATTGGCCGCAGCCAGGGCTTATGACTTCATTTTAGATAAAAGTGAAGGAATTACCATTATATTTGCAGACCCAAAACTGGACAAAAGCGACGACGTTTTAAAAGAATTGGGCATTAACAATTAGATATCAATAGTAAAAAAAAGATCAAAAAATAAAACAACATCTTATGAAAAAAGGTTTCTTAGTAGCTGTCATCTTATTTATCGCAGCTTCATTTACAACAAGTGCCACTGCACAAACAAAGATTGGTTACTTTGATGACCAAAGCGTAATTGCTTTATTCCCAGGTATCCAAGAAAAATTAGATACGGTGCTTAGATCATACGCACAAGATACTTTACAAGAAGAGTATAACTACACTTTAAAAGATTATCAAATTAAGGATAGCATCTTTAGAAGAGATTCAGCTGAGTTATCTAAAAAAGCGAAAGCCTATGAAATGGCTACAACCGATTTAAATAAATTAAAGTATAAGTTAATCAACTGGCAACAATACCAACAAGGTATGATGCAACAAAAAGAGGAAGGACTTTTATTGCCTTACAGACAAAGAGTAGCTGCTGCATTAAGTGAAGTAGTTGCAGAAAATAAATATACTTTGGTATTAAAGGCAGATGCTTTATCTCCTTATGCACAACCTTCTATTGCAGACAATTTAACCATTCGTGTTGCGATGAAGTTAAAGTTGGCTTTACCTAAGGATGTTGAAGATGCCTTCAAAGCGGCTACAGGCGGCACTGCTACTAAAGCAGCTGCTCCAGCTAAAAAAGGATAATTCTTTTTTAAAATATTTTTGAATAGAACCTCGTTGTTATGCAACGAGGTTCTTAGTTTTACAGAACAAAGTTTTTAATAGCGTATTCAATTAAATAAATTTTATGTCAGCACCCATTGGGGTCTTTGATAGTGGTTATGGTGGTCTCACCATTTTAAAGGAATTGAAAAAACAATTACCTCAGTACGATTATATTTATTTAGGAGATAACGCGCGTGCCCCTTATGGCAGTAGGTCTTTTGAAACCGTATATCAATATACTTTAGAAGCAGTGAATTGGTTTTTTAAACAAGGTTGCTCTTTGGTTATTATTGCTTGCAATACGGCTTCTGCTAAAGCCCTTCGTAATATTCAACAATTAGATTTACCAAATATGGATCCTAGTAAAAGAGTATTGGGGGTTATTCGCCCTACTACAGAAGTGCTAGGCAATTTTTCTAAGAATCATCAAATTGGGATTATGGGTACCTTGGGTACGGTGCAAAGCGATAGCTATCCTATCGAAATAGCTAAATTTTTTCCTGAGCTTCAAGTCTTCCAACAAGCCTGTCCTATGTGGGTGCCCTTAATTGAAAACGGTGAATTTGATAAACCCGGGGCAGACTATTTTGTACAGCAGTACCTAAATGAGCTTTTTAGCCAATCTAAGGGTATCGATGCTATTTTACTAGCCTGTACGCATTATCCGCTCTTGGAGGCTAAAATAAAGTCCTTCCTACCCTTAGGGGTGAGTTTGGTGACTCAAGGAGATATAGTGGCAAAAAGTCTTGCAAAATACCTTGAAAATCACCCTGATTTAGCCCAAAAATGCAGTCAGCATGGGCATTTAAGCTTTTATACCACCGATAATGCCAATAGCTTTGAAAAGCAGGGTAGCTTATTTTTTGGACAAAAAATTGAGGCAAAACATACAGATTTAGCTTAAGAAATGAAAAAATACCCTATTTTTGCCGTCCTTTCACGGGTAGTGGTATGGTGACTGCTATTGAAGTGGAAACAATTTTAAGAAACTAAGCAAGTAAAAGACATCAAATGAAACGTACATTTCAACCACATAAACGTCGTCGTAAATCTGTTCATGGTTTTCGTA
>JBILDC010000018.1:0-60442 GCA_044352855.1 Sediminibacterium sp.
GTCTTGGGAATTTTGTTTTATTCTTTTACAACATTTTCCCAGAGTAGTGGTGATATTGATAAGGATGGCATTTTAGATGCTACCGATAACTGTAAGTACATGTATAATCCAAAGCAAGAAGACTTGGATAAAAGTGGTATTGGAGACGCTTGTGAGTTTAGCCCAATTTTATTAAGAAAACATATTTCTTTTCTTGAAGATGTTAAGGTGGGATATGAAGAATTAATGTCAAAATTTATTCAAGATAGCCTCAAGTCATATATTACATGGGGTGATGGAGGCTATAAAGAATTTTTCGAACCTAGCGCAGACAAAATAAAAGTTTTAAAAAGTTTAAAACCTTCCAGTGTTGAGTTTTTTAAACTACCATTTATTTATAAAAAAGAAGGCGTAACAGTTACAGACAGCCTAACTATTTATTTAATTAGGTATTTGAAATGGCCAAAAAATACGGGTAAAATACAAAATGGCTATATTCCTTATTATTACGAAAGTAAAAGTAATGGAAGGACTGGTATTGATAATAATGTCTTTGGGCCACACCAGTTTTTCCCACCTGCCAACATGGCTAAATTTATAATTGATGATATTGATAATAATGGATTTAATGATCTTATTGCTCAAAGTGCTTTATTATATTATCCACCAATAAGTGATACTTCTAAGACGAATGAAATGCCTAATATTCAACGAATAGGTATTCCTGTTTATATTAAATTTGATAGCTCATTTAATGCTACATATTATCATGAAAATTTCAGAAATCCAGAAGTATTACTTCATCAACCAGATTTTTTTGATCAAGTTGATTTAAATAATGATGGCAAAAATGAAATTTTAAATTTGGGAGAGCATTATCACACAGATTATTTTTTAGGAGATCAAGATCCAACAGCTGCAAAAAACATTTTAGGTAAAAAAATTGTGAAATATCTTGGGATGTTAGAAAATGTTGACTATAATCAACAAACTGCAGGAAAACTTAGCAGGTATTACACTATTGAAAATGGAAGGTTAGTTGATAATAAAAATAATTATAATTATAGTAATTTAAATTTTAATCAAAATCAGGCACCTTATATTTCTAATTCAAAATTTGTGTCAATTTTTGGTAGTGCATTCGGCGATATTGATAATGATGGAGATATCGACTACATCCAATCAGTTCAATCAGCAGGTCTATATTTAGATGTTCTAAAAAATGATGGAAAAGGTAATTTTTCAATACATCGTCAAGCAACCGAACAACTTGGCTACGATACAGGACCAGAAGGTAAAAATACCCTTGTCGATATTAATAACGATGGCTATCTAGATTATTTTTTTGGGGGGAATATTCCTATACCAAATTCAAATCAAAGAGAAGGTTTCTTAGGTTACGTGCTTAATGATAAAAATGGAAAATTTAATGTTGAGTCAATGGTAAACATTGGAAATTTCGGTTCAAAAAAAATTGCACCAAAATATACCTTTGTTGAAGACCTTGATAAAGACAATAAAAAAGAAATAATTATTTATAGATCTACAGGAATGGGTTCTGGTGGTGGTGGAACTGAAAATGATAACTTTTTAAATGATATTTTAATTTTTACTGTTGATAATGGAAAGTTGGTTAATAATACAAGTAAATTTATAGACACTTTAAGTAGCAGTAAGATGTATTCTCAAGAGTCTTTTTTATATTTTGAGGATATAGATGGTGATAAAATAAAAGACTTGTTTGTTAAGTATGAAGTTGATTCTGGACTTGTCAAATCATGGCCTAATTATGGATTTTGGGAAAAAAGCTATTCTGGCTTATCCTATTTTAAAGGATCAAAGGAAGGCAAGTTCAAGTATACCCGAGGTGGTAATTTTGTATTTCAAGATGGTTTTAAAAACTGGTATAATCCTAGAGAAACATCAAGTAATATTGGAAATGATTTTATGCTTGCAGATATAGATAAAGACGGCACTTCAGAACTTATTCATCATCCATATATTGGCACTAATTTAATTGTTTTTAAATTATATGATTGTCCAAAACCAACGATCAATCCAAGTAAATTGAGTATATGTGGCACAGATTCAGTAAGTGTAAAAATTACCAATAAAGACTCTTATGCAAAGTATACATGGTATTTAAATAATGATTCTATTTCTAAATCAACTGATTCCATTTTTATAAAAAAAGAAGGATACTTGAAGCTTAAAATAACCGATAGCCTTGGTTGCGCAAAATTTTCAGATTCTGTATTATTTAAATCTTATTCTACTCCATCCACTCCCACAATTTCTCGCGACAGCACCAACAGCCTAGTGTCTAGCGCAAGCATAGGTAATGTATGGTTTAAAGAGGGTGCTGCCACAAACGATACTACTCAAAAAATACAACTCTCAGATCCGAAAAAAGTGGGCTCCTATACGGTAAAAACTACTCAAAACGGATGTGTAAGTGCATTAAGCAGCCCTTATTATTTTTTGGTAACCGATGTTATTAATTTAAGTGCTAATGAATTTATAAAACTAGCACCCAACCCTTTTATTAATCAACTGAACTTTGATTTTGTGGTGAAGGGCTATCAGAGACTAAACATAGAAGTATATGATATAGCTACAGGCACAAGGATAGCTAGTAGGCAAAACCTTACAGCAGGCATACCTATTATGCTTGGTCAGTTATCTGCAGGTACTTATATAATTAAGGTAAGCACTAATGACAATAAAATTGTACAGCAGTTTAAAATGGTGAAATTATAAAAAATGGTTAAACAAAATAGCCACCAAGCTATTGATATTTAATTATGTATAAATTTTTTAGCATCTTGTATTATTAAATTATTAATTGTACTTTCGCTAATTAATTTTTATTATGCCAAACAGTATTCCCTTCCGTTCCATTTGCCCAGTGGCTACCAGCTTAGATATTATTGGAGATAAATGGACTTTATTAATTTTAAGAGACATGATATGGGGACATAAAACTTTGTTCAATGAGTTTCAACAATCACCAGAAAGCATGCCCAGTAAAATGCTAGCCAATAGATTAAAAAAATTGGAAGAACTTGGATTTCTGAGTAAGACAAAGGGCAACCTTAATAAAAAAAGCGTTTATTATTTATTAGAAAAAAGAGGCTTAGATACTTTTCCTATCATGGTTGAAATGGCCATTTTTTCTACTAAACATTTCTTTGATCATTTAGGTACTACTTATACCAAGGAAGCCAGAACGACTATGAAAACAGATAGACAAGGCTATATCTCAGAATTGGTTACTAACTATAAGAAATTTAAAAGGAACTTGGTTATTTAATTCTTTATTGATCTTTCTGCTTTAGCTTAATCTAGCAAGGCCGCTCATGGGCATTAGAAATATTTATTTCATCGAACAGCCCGATGATTATTCAGCCAATTTTTAATATAACGATGGAACTATTTTCCAAAGAATAGACTATATTTAACTTTCTTTAATAAAGCAAAACGGGAAACGATTATTAAGAAAAGTCTAAGTCTATTATAAACTTAAATTAATTAATCTAAATTATTAATTCAAAAAAACCAACCAAATGAAAAAAATCATCTTCTTATTAATGATGGCTGTAATTGGATTTAACCTAACAGCTTCTGCTCAAAAAGCTATTAACTCTGTACATTTTTATGATGTTAAAAATGCAGCAATGGAAAAAACCTATATCGCTAGCTTAAAAGAAATTAATGCTATCATGATTGAAATAGGCTTCCCCAATAATTATTATACTTATATGAAATTAAATCAATCAGATACTACTTCAACGTATAGAAGCTGTACCATTGGTCATTGGACTTCAGAAAAAGATTATAAAGCAATTCACGATCATGCTAAGTTTAAAGCATGGGGCGCTAAGAATAAAGACAATAATGGTGTTTTTATTGCAGGACAGATGTATAGAAAGTTTTATACTGTAGATTAATTAAGGACAAAAATAATTCTAATTCTATATAAGAATAGAAAAAGCCCCCCGATGATTCGAGGGGCTTTTTTATGTAATGTATTATCTAAGGAATTTGTAATAATTCCTACTTAGTTTTCTTATTTATCATTTCTTCTTCTAGCTTCTTCAGCGTCTTTGTAAATTCTAATCCAAGTTAAAGAGATATCAATCACCGCTAATAAAGGTCCTAGGGCTAAAACCATGATTACTTCTAAACCTGGTGAATACCCTATGACCCCGTCCAATGAGGTTAATTTTGATCTTTTAAATAATTTATACAAGCAGTAGATAGATGAAAGTATCCAAACGAAAATGACAATATTATTTAACATAGAAACTTGTTTTATTTATTGCAAAGATAAGACATTAAATCTTTCTTTTTTATGTAAAAATCTTCCTTTTTTCAATAATAATTGTAATATGCATCTGAAAATATTTAATAGTTGTACAATTTAAAAATATGAAACAATTACTTAGCTTTTTTATAGGTATATGCTGCCTTTGTTTTGCAGCTCAAGGACAAAAATTTACCCTTGCCAATGTGCATTCCCATAATGACTATGAACAAAAAATACCTTTTGATTTAGCCTACCGCAATCAACTAGGGTCCATTGAGGCCGATATTCATTTAGTAGCAGGTAAAATTTTAGTGGGGCACGACACAAAAGATTTATTGCCTAGCCGAAGCCTTGAAAATTTGTATTTAGCCCCCCTGCTTGCTTATAATGCACCTAATAGAAAATTACAATTTCTAATTGATGTAAAAACAGAAGCCATTAGTACTTTAGATAGTTTAATAGCCGTATTAAAAAAATATCCTAAGCTTATTAATAATAAAAATATAACCATTACTATTTCAGGTAATACGCCACCCGATTCATTATTTATTCAATATCCAAACTATATACATTTTGATGGTAGAATTTTTAAAAACTATACTACAGCGCAGTTGTCTAAAATTTCTTTAATAAGTGAAGACTATGGAAAATTTACGATGTGGAAGAAAACATGGCCCATGCAAGCAACAGAAGAAGAAAAAATTAAAATAGCCATTGAAAAAATACATGCATTGAATAAGCCCATTAGATTATGGGGCACGCCCGATTACCCTTTAGCGTGGGAAAAATTTATAGAAATGAAAATAGATTTTATTAATACAGACAAGATTGAAGAGATTACACAGTTCTTTCAAGCACGTCCCTAAAACCTATTCAAAAATAATAGTTCCAAATTTTTTGTATTCATGAAAACTACGGCTGGTAGGCTTCCAGGTCCACTTGTTGCCTCCATTATCGTAGTCAATTCTGTAAAAATTAGCTCTCCACTTTGTTCCAGATTTTGGTGGTACATTTTCTAGTGGGCTTAATAATACAAAGGGTATAAAAAATTCAGCAGTCCATCCAATTACTTTATCTCCCTGTTTGTTAATGGTGGCGGCATGTCTTGTTCTTCTCTCGTTTTCATAATGCCAAGGCCTCCAACCTAAAAACTTTCCATTGTAATTAGGTACCATTATGGGTAATTCATAATTCCAAGGAGATAACTCATATTCAAAATACATCACCGATTTTTCATCAGGCCAAAAAAATGCTTCTACTACATCCTCTTTATATAAATCAGCAAAGTCTTCTCTTAGGGTGGATGTAATAAGCGTATCCTCACATACATACAAACAATAAATTCCAGAATCGGAATATAAAATTTTAAAGTTAGTAGAATAGTTTACCCCGGTAGTTAATTTCTTATTCAATTTTGTAAAAGAGGTAGTCTTCCAGGAAGCGGCATCTCCCAATCCATTTACAGAAAAATCATTTGTTTTTTTTACAGAAATAGTGGAAACGTCATCGGCTTGCGCTTTAAGATCCACCACCAAAACCATAGAAAGGACAAAAAATACCAATAAAGTTTTTATATTTTTCATAAAATGTGTTTTGGTAAAAAGTTAGGTACTTCAATTTAACTTATTTTCTTGATTTATAGCTGCAAAAAGCTGCTATGATTTTAGTAACTTTATTTTCAACTTATTAAGCGCTATTTATGAATGTTTATCAGAAAACCTTAGTTTTAATTCTTTGCCCCTTTGTATTGTTTGCTCAAAAAAAGGCAGTTAAAAAAAAGAAGCCTGCCCCTGTAGCCACAGCCCCTGCGGCCATCGCTTCTATACAACAGCCCCTTAAGCTTTGGTATTCGAATCCGGCTCAATATTTTGAAGAGGCATTGGTATTAGGCAATGGGCTTCAAGGGGCTACGGTTTTTGGCGGCATTTCTACAGATAAAATTTATTTAAATGATTTGAGTTTATGGTCGGGGGAGCCAGTGAATGCAAATATGAATCCGCAAGCCTATAAAAATCTACCTGCGGTACGAAAAGCCCTGCAAGAAAATAATTATAAAAAAGCAGCAGAGCTTCTTAAAAAATTACAGGGTAAATTTTCTGAATCTTATGCACCACTAGGTACATTACTGATGGATATTAATGACGACCCCTATATTACCGATTATTATAGAGAACTAGATATTGATAAGGCTATTGCAAAAGTGCAAACCTTTTCTAATAGCAATACTATTGAAAGAGAGTATTTAGTGTCTAATCCCGATAAAATTTTTACCATTCACCTAACGAGTAAAAAAGCAGGGGCACTTGGTTTTACGATTCGTTTTGAATCTTTATTAAAACATACAACAGTCACTGCTAATAATAGTATTCAAGTAAATGGTGTGGCACCTGTGAAGGCCGATCCCAACTATGTTCAAAAATCACGCAACGCCATTATATATGATGCCAAAAGGGGTACGCGTTTTTCTGCCAACATTGAAATAGTATCTAGTACTGGAAAAATTACTAAAACAGATTCTACTATAACATTAGCAGGTGCTACAGAAGCCACCGTATATGTTTCTATGGCTACTAGTTTTAATGGTTTTGATAAAGACCCTGCTACTAAAGGCCTAAACAATGTAGCAAACGCTGCTACTCAATTAACCAACGCAAAACAAATAGGTTGGACAGAAATAAAAAAACGACATCTAAAAGATTATCAATCTTTTTTTAACCGTGTTGAATTAAAATTAGGTGGTAAGGACATTGTGAATTTAGCCACCGATGATCGTTTAAAAAGATACGCCAAAGGAGAAGCCGATCCTTATCTAGAAACTTTATATTTTCAGTACGGCCGTTATTTATTAATATCCAGTTCTCGTACAACAGCTGTCCCTGCTAACTTACAGGGCTTGTGGAACCCTTACATACAACCACCATGGTCAAGTAATTATACTATCAATATTAATGCAGAAGAAAATTATTGGTTAGCAGAAAATACCAATTTATCTGAAATGCATTTACCTTTTTTACAATTTATTGGCAACCTAGCCACCACTGGAAAAACGACGGCTAAAACATTTTACAATATGCCAGGTTGGGTAGCACATCATAATTCAGATATATGGGCTATGTCTAATCCGGTGGGTAATTTTGGAGATGGCGATCCCGTTTGGGCGAATTGGGCCATGGGCGGCACTTGGGTATCAACGCATTTATGGGAACATTATTTATATACACAAGACCAACAATTTTTAGCACAAAAAGCGTATCCATTAATGCGCGGTGCTGCAGAATTTTGTTTAGCCTGGTTAGTAAAAGATAGCAGTGGACAATTCATTACCTCTCCTTCTACTTCGCCAGAAAATACTTTTAAAATGCCGAATGGCTATGTGGGTTCCACTCTTTATGGAGCCACTGCCGATCTTGCTATGATTAGAGAATTATTTTTAGATGTACTTGCCGCACAAAAAATTTTAAAAAACGATAACGATTTTGCCAGTAAAATAAATGCTGCCTTAAATAATTTACATCCTTATAAAGTGGGCAAGGCAGGCAATTTACAAGAATGGTATTATGATTGGGAAGACAGCGATCCTAAACATCGTCATCAATCTCATTTATATGGATTGTATCCAGGTACACATGTTAGTCTTGATAAAACACCTGAAATTGCAGCAGCAGCTAAAAAAACTTTAGAAATAAAAGGAGATGAAACCACAGGTTGGTCCAAAGGTTGGAGAATAAATTTATGGGCAAGATTAAAAGACGGAGAACATGCGTATAAAATGGTTCGTGAATTATTGAAATATGTACCTCCAGATGGAACTAAAGAAAATTATACCAATGCAGGGGGTACCTATCCTAATTTATTAGATGCGCATCCTCCTTTTCAAATAGATGGCAATTTTGGGGGAGCTGCAGCTGTGGCTGAAATGCTAGTACAATCGAATGAGGAAATCATCACGCTTTTACCAGCCCTTCCCAAGGCATGGGCAACGGGGGCTGTTAAGGGATTGAAGGCAAGAGGTAACTATGAAATTGAAATGACTTGGACAAATAGCCAAGTAACTACTCTTAAAATAAAATCAAGCACGCAGCCCAGTGCAAAGGTTTTGATGAACGGGAAAATTCAAATTGTAAAAACAAGTAAATAATTCGCTAGTATTATTAACTTTAGCAAAACAAGAGTATGTCTTTGAATTTGGGTAGAACTGAATTTGGTGATCCTTCCAATAAGGGCAATGTGTTATCTGTATCAGCAGCCCATGATTTATTTAATGAATGGGTACTGAATCCTAAGTTACAGCTACACATGAAGCAAGTAGCGCATCTAATGAAATGCTGGGCGAAAGAAAAAGAAAATTTAAATGAAGCGGATCAATGGCGCTGGGAAATGGCCGGCCTTTTGCATGATGCCGATTGGGATCAGTGGCCTGAATTACATTGTAAAAAAATAATTGAATACTTAGAAGAAAAACAAATTGACCCAGAAATTATCAGAGCCATTGCATCACATGGTCCCATTCATTTTGGTGTAGAGCCCATTACGCAAATGGATAAAATGTTATACGCCTTTGATGAACTCTCTGGTTTAATGCATGCTTATTCTTTAATGCGACCTGAAGGGTATACTGGTATGGAATTAAAAGGAGCCAAAAAAAGAATTAAAGACAAAGCCTTTGCAGCCAACGTTTCTAGAGATGATATTGATGATGCTTGTAAAAGAGCTAATATAGAATTAGATATGCTAATTCAATTTATAATGGATAGACAAGCGAATGCTTCTTTATAAAAAATAATAAAATAATTTTCTTAAAATAATACAGCGTTAAAAATGAAAAAAATAAATAATAATAACATGCGCAAATACTTTTGTTTTTTATGGATTGCACTACTCTCACAGAGTTTACTAATGGCACAACAAGTGCCTAGTCCGAAATCGCATTTTGGATTCAATATTGGCGACAACTATCAATTAGCCACTTTTACACAAACAGAAGCCTATTTAAAAAAATTAGCTACTGTTTCTAAAAAAGTAAAATTACAAGTGATTGGAAAAACAGAAGAAGGACGTAATCATTATATGATGATTGTTTCTGACCCAAGCAACCTAGCCAATTTGGAAAAGTATAAAACTATTTCTCAAAAACTAGCGCATGCCGAAGATATAAGTCCAGCAGAAGCGAAGCAAATGGCGAATGAAGGAAAGTCTGTAGTGTGGATTGATGGCGGCTTACACGCCACGGAAGTAGTAGGAATACATCAATGGATAGAGTCCATGTATCAATTAATTACAAGAACAGATGAAGAGACAAAACGCATTTTAAAGTCTACCATTATTTTATTTGTACACGCTAATCCCGATGGACAAGAATTAGTGTCTAATTGGTATATGCGAAATAGCGATACTTTAAAAAGATCTACTTCTAGTTTACCTCGCTTGTATCAAAAATATATTGGCCATGATAATAATCGTGATTTCTATATGACCAATATGCAAGAGTCTAAAAACATGAGTCGTCAACAATATATAGAATGGATGCCTCAGATATTATACAATCACCACCAAACAGGCCCTCCAGGTACGGTGGTAGCCGGCCCTCCCTATCGTGATCCATTTAATTATGTATATGATCCATTATTAATTACAGGTATTGATGCATTGGGCGCTGCCATGAGTTCTCGTTTAAATGCAGAAGCTAAACCAGGTTATACGATGAAATCAGGTTCAGTGTATTCTACTTGGTGGAATGGAGGCTTAAGAACCACTGCCTATTACCATAATATTATAGGACTGCTTACAGAAATTATTGGAAACCCAACCCCTTCTTCTATTCCATTAATGCCACAAAGATTAATTCCGAATAGTGGCACCCCTTATCCTATCACTCCACAGAAATGGTATTTTAGAAATTCTATAGATTATTCAGTGTCTTTAAATTATGCTGTATTAAATTATGCCAGTAGATATAAAGAAGAATTGCTTTTGAATATTTATACAATGGGTAGTAATAGTATTGAAGCAGGTAACAAGGATAGCTGGACTTTGTATCCTAAAAGAGCAGATGCTCTTACTGAATTATTAAAAACAGAAAAACTAACAGGTAATATTGATTCATTTCGAACTACTGTATATAATAAAGTATATAAAAATCCAGCCAATAGAGATGCAAGAGGCTATATAGTAACAGCGAATCAAACTACTACGGCTATTGATTTTATAAATATTTTAATTCAAAGCGGTATTAAGGTTCAAAAAGCAACGGCTAATTTTTCAGTGGCTGGAAAAAATTATCCAGCAGGCTCTTATATTGTAAAAACCAACCAAGCCTTCAGACCACATGTAATAGATATGTTTGAACCACAGGATCATCCCAACGATTTTCAATATCCAGGGGGCCCTCCTATAAGACCTTATGACGCAGCAGGTTGGACCCCTGCATTTACCATGGGTATTGAGTTTGATCGTGTCTTAGATGATTTTAATGGCCCCTTTGAAACCATTGCCTATGGCTTTGTTCAAAAACCTATTGGTAAAATAAATGCAAGTGGAGAAATAGCCGGCTATAGTTTTTCTACCAAAGAAAATGCAGCCTACTATGCTATTAATACATTGCTTGCGATGGGCGTAGAAGTGTATAAAAATAAAGACCAATATTTTGTGACAGCAAATGCTGCTAGTAAAAAAATCCAAGCAGCTATTGAAACATTGAGTGCAGAGAAAGGTATTATTTTTAATGGCCTGACTGCAAAACCTACTAACATGAACGATAAAGTAATGCCACAAAGAATTGCTTTATGGGATAGATATGGAGGATCAATGTCTTCAGGATGGGTAAGATGGATTTTTGAAAAGTATAATTTCCCTTTTCAATTAATTTATGCAAAAGAAATTGACGCCAGTAATTTAAAAGATAAATATGATGTTATTGTTTTTGTAGAAGGTGCCATTCCTTCTTTAAAGCCAGAAGCAAGCAATGGTTATGAAGAAAGAGAACCAAAGACGGAAGATATTCCTGAAATGTATCAAGCAAGCTTAGGAAAAATAACTGCAGCGAAATCAATTCCTGCTTTAAATACATTTTTACAAAATGGGGGAACTATTGTTACCATTGGATCTAGTGCTAACTTGGCCTATCATTTAAATTTGCCTGTTAGAAATGCTTTAGTGGAGATGGTTTCAGGCAAAGAGAAATCATTACCTGGTGAAAAATATTATATACCAGGAAGTGTGATGCAAATAACTTTAGACAATGAGTATAAAGCTAACTGGGGTATGCATAAAAATGCCGATGTATATTTTAACGCAAGCCCCGTATTTAATTTATTACCAGATGCCATTGCAAGAAAAGAAATAGTGCCACTAGCCTGGTACGCTTCAGATAAAACATTAAGAAGTGGATGGGCCTTTGGTCAATCTTATTTACAAGATGGTATTGCAGCCTTTGAAGCGAAAGTGGGTAGTGGTAAATTATTTGTCTATGGTCCTGAAATTACTTTTAGAGGTCAAACACATAGTACTTATAAAATGCTTTTTAATCAATTGTATAAATAAAGCATGCCAAAAAATATTGCGATTGTTTTAATGGGTGTGGCCGGTGTGGGTAAATCCACTATAGGCAAAGCGCTTTCAAAAACAACAGGCATAACTTTTTTTGATGGAGATGATTATCACACTGAGGCTAATCGCGATAAAATGGCTGCAGGCATTGCGCTTAGTGATGAGGATAGAACAGCCTGGTTATTTGAATTGCAGGGTGTAATAGAGAATGCGCTGCATAAGAGTAGCTGTATCTTGGCTTGCTCTGCTTTAAAAAAATCGCACCGAGCTATTTTAGAAAAAAATAGTAATGCTGTACATTTTGTTTATTTAGAAGGCAATAAAAATTTAATTGAGCAAAGATTAGAAAGCAGAAAAGGGCATTATTTCCCTGCTAGTTTATTAGCCTCACAATTAGAAACTTTAGAGCCACCTGAAAATGCTTTTACTATTTCAATTACACAAACACCTTCAGCCATTGTTCAAATAATTATGAAAACTTTATTGAATCAAAATACAAGCAAGGCTGAAATAGGCCTAATGGGCTTAGGAGTGATGGGTAAGGCCTTAGCGCAAAATTTTGTTAGAAATAGTATTCGGGTGGCTGTGTATAATAGAGAGCTGAAAGGGGTGGAAGAATCGGTGGCTAAAAATTTTGTAGAAAGTTTGCCTCTCTTAAAAGACACAGAAGCCTTTTCAAATTACCCTTCATTTATAGATTCGCTCCAAAGCCCCAAAAAAATATTTTTAATGATTGAAGCAGGACGGGCTACGGAAGCGGTTTTAAGCGAATTAGCTATTTTATTAAACAAGGGAGATATTATTGTTGATTTAGGTAATACCTATTATAAAGAAACGGAATCCCGTATTGATGATTTTGCAAATAAGGGTATTCATTTTATAGGCGCTGGCATTTCTGGAGGAGAAATGGGGGCGCTTCATGGTGCAAGTATAATGCCTAGTGGTACTAAAGAGGCCTATGAACTAGTGGCCCCTTATTTAAATAGTATTGCTGCAAAAGATAAGAATAACCAAGCCTGTTCTACTTATATTGGAGAGGGGGGCAGTGGCCATTTTGTTAAAATGGTACATAATGGAATTGAATATGCCGAAATGCAATTACTTGCTGAAATATATAGTTTAGCAAGTAATGCAGGAAAAAATCCTTCTGAAATTGCTGATATGCTTTTTTCTTGGAAGGCGGATAAGCTAGATAGTTTTTTATTAAATGCAACCATCAATATTTTAAATACCAAAGAAGGCGAGCAGTGGGTATTAGATAAAATTGTAGATGTTTCTGAAAGCAAGGGTACGGGCACTTGGGCTACCAATGCATTAACTAATGCGGCTATTCCCGCTAGTTTAATTGCGAACGCGTTATATGCAAGACAAATTTCTAGCTATAAAAAATTACGTGTTGAATTTGAGAAAAATTTTCCTCGCCAAAAAAATACCATTACAATTAACGAAGCCTCTTTAAAAAAGGCATATCATTTTGCAAAAATAATTATTCACTTTCAAGGTTTCTGGTTATTAGATGAATTTTCAAAAAATCATCATTGGAACTTGAATCTAAGCGAGATTGCTAGAATATGGACCAAGGGTTGTATTATTCAATCGGATTTTATGGAAACACTGGTACCCATTTTAAAAATATCACCTACTATTCTTTTAGAGGAGAGTATTACTGAGCAAATAAAAACTACCGCACCCGCTGCTACTGAAATAGTTATCAAAGCTTTAGAAAATAAAATAGCCACAGCCATTTTATCAGACGCTATACAATTTTTTAATGCAATAAGCACAGCGCATTCAACAGCTAATTTAATACAGGCACAAAGAGATTACTTTGGAGCGCATACATTTTTAAGAATAGGTGCAACGGCTAAAGAGCACTATGCATGGGGGTCTTAGCGCAACACTAGTAATAGTAAAGGAAGTTTATATACCTAAAACTTCAAAGTTTCTGGTAAATACTTTTTAACTAATGCTTTATAATAAGGTTGTAATTCTGCCCAACTTTTTTGATTCGGATTTTTAGAATACAAATCATAAGGGTTGAATAATTTCACCCACTTAAACATTTCATGATCATGCTCGTCCATTAAATGTGCATATGCATTCTCACGGTGTTGCGAATAAAAAGAGTGATAACGCAACATATATAAACCCTCTTCTGGTAAATAATCTTTCATCATATGATATACATATTCATCATGTCCCCATGACATATGTACATTCTTTAAACCACAGTTAGGTTTGTACACGCCAAATTTTTGACTGTATATTTCGTGGTTATAATCGGGATTGTTTTTGAAAAATTCTGGGTATACAATTTTATCTGAATAGGCACAACCTACAGGGAAAGTATCACCCACCACTGACCATTGTGGTTCACCAAATAAACATAATACTTTACCCATATCATGGATTAAACCTACAAGCACCATCCAATCGGGATGACCATCATTTCTAATGGCTTCAGAGGTTTGCAATAAATGTTGCATTTGATCTAAGTCGGTATCGGGATCAGAATCGTCTACTAATTCATTTAAAAAATCAAAGGCATTCCAAATGGGCATTTCCTTTTTATTGAATTGTAAAAAGTCGGTCTTTTTACGAAGTACAAAATCATAAGACTGATGAGTATGGTTCAATCTATAAAATTCTTTCACCGTATCTGTTTCTTCAGCTGCATAATTTCTAAATTCTTCTGTTTTTTTATTCGTGGCAATAGCAGAAGGGTCTGGATATCTTTTTAATATATCCATTTCCCATTCATCTAAATTGGCAAGTGGGTTATTAGCATCCACTACTTTTTTATTGGTATTGTTATTTGACATAGCTATTTTTTTTGATACATTAAAATTCGGCTTTTTTTTAAATATTACAATTTTTTAAGGGCAAAATTATTGAAAACCCAAGCAAGGACCTACCAGAACACAGTATACAAGGCCGCTAAAATACCGGTTATGATAACAGAAGCAACTATAAAACCATTAGAAACCTTAAACATAGAGGTATTCACTTCAATGGCATCTGCATTATTTTGTTTGGAAGGTTTTGTAATACTTATAATGACCATCATAACCACTATGAAGAAAAAAGTAATGGTCATTCTATCTAAAAAAGGATAGTTGGGAAATGCATTATTGGTCCAATTAGGTAAAAACTTTAAAATGGTAGAAGTGGGAATGGTGATAAGTGCACCCGTTAAAGCCGCAGCGGATGTTGTTTTTTTCCAAAAAAAGCCTAGGAAGAAAATAGCAAGCACCCCTGGTGAAACAAAACCTACATACTCTTGAATAAATTGATAAGCTTGATCTAATGAACGAAGTGCCGGCGCCACAATAGCTGCAATGACCATACATACAATAACCACCCAACTGCCAATACTTACTAATTTTTTTTCACTGGCCTCTTTATTAATGAATTTTTTATAAATGTCTAATGAAAAAATAGTGGAAATGCTATTTGCTTTTCCTGCTAAAGAAGCGACGATAGCTGCAGTAAGTGCTGCAAAGGCTACTCCTTTTAATCCCGGAGGAAGTAAATTCATTAAAGTAGGATAGGCATGATCTGGTTTTAATATACCAGCAGCATCTGTCATTTCTGTTTGAAACATTCCATCGCGATATAAAACATACATCGCAATACCAGGAAGCACTGCGATAATAGGAATGAGTAATTTTAAAAATGCAGCAAACAAAATACCTTTACGTGCCGTTTTTAAATCGGCACCCAATGCTCTTTGCACGATATATTGATTACATCCCCAGTAGGCCAAATTATTGATCATCATGCCTCCAATTAAAACAGAAAGCCCTGGTAATTCCGGATAATATTTATTGGACTTATCAAAGATCATATGAAAATGAGTAGGGGCTTCTCTTTTTAAAACCACTAAGCCTTTTAAAATATTTCCTCCGTATCCATAATGCTCCGATAATAAAGAGATGGCTAAATAAGTAGTGACTAAGCCCCCAATAATTAATACGATGACTTGTATTACATCGGTATAGCCAATTACTTTCATGCCCCCCAGTGTTACAACCACAGCAAAAACACTTAGACCCACAATACTCAATTCAAAGCTTATATTGGATATAGAGGAGATGGCTAAGGCGCCTAAATAAATAATAGAAGTTAAATTCACAAATACATATACCAATAACCAAAATACGGCCATCACTGTGCTCACCGTATCGTTATATCTTTTAGATAAAAACTGCGGCATGGTGAAAATCTTATTCTTTAAATATATGGGCAGTATAAAAACGGCCACTAGTATTAAAGTAAAGGCCGACATCCATTCATAAGTAGAAATAGCTAATCCCAATGCAAAGCCAGAGCCCGACATACCAATAAAATGTTCTGCAGAAATATTAGACGCGATTAAAGAAGCGCCAATGGCCCACCAAGTAAGAGAGCCCTCTGCCAAGAAAAAATCGGTGGAACTAGTAGTGGCCGATTTCTTTTTTTGATATATATAATAGCCATAGCCACTAACAATAATAAAATAAAGAAAGAAAACGATGTAATCGGCTGTTTGTAGTTGATGCATTTAATTATATTTAATGGACAAAATTAACTGTCTACTAATTTAGTTTATTTTATGTCAAATTCAAGACAAATTTTATGTCAAATTCAGGACAAAGCGCCCAGGTTTCTTTGGATTATAAAAAAATGATGCATGTATGATTGCCTAATTTTACTACTTTTGATGACTGCCACTTCTATTTTACATTTTAAATCTTCATTGTTTTGAAACCTATTTATTGTTTTGCTCAAAATCAAATTAGCTTAATTGAAAATGCAGGCGTTCCTGTAGGAGATTTACTCGTGCAAAGAGGCTATGGCATTTTTGATTATTTAAGAGTGGCGAATAACAAACCATTATTTATAGAGGCACATTTAGATCGTTTATTTAATTCAGCAAAGATTATGCGCTTAACCATTAAGCAATCTAAAGAAGAATTAAAAAAAATAGTAGGGGAGTTAATTGAAAAAAATAATATTCCTTTTTCGGGCATACGATTAATTATTGCAGGTGGCGATGCCCCCGATGGCTACACGATTACAGCGCCTCATCTAGTTATAATTCAACAACCCTTGGAGGCACCTCCTGCTCAAATGGCTACTAAGGGCATTCATTTAGTCAGTCATTTTTATCAAAGACAATTAGCAGAAGTAAAAACAACCGACTACTTAATGGCAGTTTATTTACAACCCTGGATGAAGAGTGTGGGAGGCGATGATATATTATATTATAATAACGATAGTGTTAGTGAATGCCCTAGGTCTAATATATTTATGATTAGTCAGGATAATACCATTGTCACACCTGCCAACAATATGCTAAAAGGCATTACTCGAAAAAATATAATTGCAGTGGCCGAGGCGCATCATTTGAAACTAGAACAAAGAGATATTAGTCTAGGTGAAATGAAGAAAGCCAAGGAGGTTTTTATCACTAGTTCTACTAAAAGAATTACTCCCGTTGCTGGCCTAGATGATCAAAAATTTAGCCTAGAAGGGCCAAATTCAGTAAGTGCCCAAATTTTTGCTCATTTATTGGCCTTAGAAAACTAAAAAATAGCCCCGATTTTCTGAAAGTCTACAGATTATTTATCCATTTTGAAAAATGTCCTTGTTTTCATGATTAACAATTTGATAATCTGATTGTTATATGATAATTAGTAATTATACTAAGCTCTCCAGTATTTATGTATTATATTGATTTACAAGTATTTACATAATATATATAAAACCTAAGTTTTAACCCATTTTGGAATAATGGAAAAACCTTCATTTTCGTTAATGTAATGTTAATGAGAACTGTTCGTAATTCGCAAGTTTTAGTTTATTTTTGTACCCATAAATAATATCATAAAATGAAAAATGTTTTAAAACAAGCTTTTGCTCTAATGTTGGTGATTTTAATATCAATTATTAAAGTAAACGCACAAGAGACAACATCTGAAATACAAGGTACGGTTACAACTGGTAATGCTGGTTTAGCTGGCGTTTCAGTTACAGCCATCCACCAACCCACTGGCACTAAATATGCAACTACTACTCGTAAAGATGGTAGATATAACTTAATTAACTTAAAAGTTGGTGGCCCTTACTTAGTTGAAGTTTCTTATGTAGGTTTCAAAAAGGACCAACAAAATGACATTAACTTGTTATTAGGTCAAGCTTATAAAGCAAACTTTGCATTAGTAGAAGCTTCTAATAATTTACAAGAAGTAGTAGTTAGATCTACTAGTCAAGATAAAGTTTTTTCTAATTCTAGAACCGGTTCTCAAGATAACTTTAATAGAAATCAAATCACAAGTTTGCCTACTGTTACTCGTTCTTACAAGGACATCATTAAATTGACGCCTACCTATAACAATATGTCTTTCGGTGGTCAAAGTTCTCAATTGAACAATATCACTATTGATGGTGCTAACTTTAATAACTCTTTTGGATTAGCTGGTGATATCGGTGGTCAAACAGGTCAAGTAGCTGTTTCATTAGATGCGATTGAGCAAATTCAAGTAAACATTTCTCCGTTTGACGTACGTCAAGGAGGTTTTGTTGGAGGTAACGTAAACTCTGTATCTCGTTCTGGTGCCAACACTGCCACTGGATCGGTTTATCAATATATGAAGAGTAAAGATTGGCAAGGATATGAAGTAAATGCTGCGCCATATACAATCACAGTTCCAAAGCAAGATTTTTCTTATGATTTAAAAGGCTTCACAGTAGGGGGCGCTTTAATTAAAAATAAATTATTCTATTTTGTCAATGCAGAACAAGAAGAAAGATCGGCTCCCGCTAATACATGGACAGCTTCTACCCCTACTTCAGCGCCAAACGGTACAACTGTTTCTGTTGCAAAAGCTGCAGACCTAGACGCCTTAGCTTCCTTCTTGAAAACAAAGTATAACTACGATCCAGGTCCTTACCAAAATTATCCTTATGTTTCAAAGTCTAAGCGTTTAACAGCTAAGATTGATTGGAATATAGACGAGAATAACACTTTTAGTTTAAAATATAGTTATTTAAAATCTTCTAGTGATATACAACCTTCTAATAGTGGTGCTGCTAATAATCGTAGACAAGCAGATGCAACTGCACTTCCTTTCTATGGTGCAGGTTATGCAATCAACAACAACGCCAATATTTTTATTGCTGAGTTGAATACTAAGTTCTCTAATAGCATGAGTAATAAATTACAAGTTGGATATACTGCATTAAGAGATTTCAGAACTTCTTTATCTGGAAAAGACTTTCCATTTGTAGATATCTTAGACGGTTCAGGTACTATTGCAGCTAATAGCAGTAAGCCCTTCACTTCTTTTGGATATGAATTATTTACTTATGGTAACAAATTAAATACAGATGTATTCCAATTCAATGATATCTTATCTATTTACGCTGGTAACCATGAGATTACAGCTGGAATTCAGTCTTCTTATAAAAAATATTTAAATGGTTTCTCTCCTAACTATTCTGGAACATACCGTTTCAATAGCTTAGCCGATTTCTATGCAGCTGCTGATGGTAAACAACCTGCTGGTTTGTATAACTTATCTTATGCATTAGGCGGTGGTGCTTTCCCATTAGTAGGTCCTAAGAATTTTGAAGCTGGTATATTCATCCAAGATAAATACAGAGCTACAGATAAGTTAACTGTTACTTATGGTATCAGAGCCGATTATACCAATTTCTACAATACATTCTTGTACAACCCAGTAGTAGATACTATAACAAGGTTCTATGATGGTATTACTGCCAATACTGGTGCTTCACCTAATACAGCTATTCAAATTTCTCCAAGAATTGGATTTAACTATGACGTATATGGTGACCAAACATTACAAGTTCGTGGTGGTGCTGGTTTGTTCCAAGGCGCTCCTCCTTTTGTATGGATTTCTAACCAAGCTTCTAATTCAGGTATGGCCTTATTTGGAAGTATTGCAAACGGAACAGGATACAATTTCTCTCCAGATATCAATTTTCACCGTCCTCAAGCAACTGCTGGCTTAAGTAGTTCTTATTCAATTAACGTAACCGATCCTAACTATAAATTCCCTCAAGTATTTAAATCTACTTTAGCGGCTGATAAAAAATTAGGTAATGGTTGGACAGTAACTGCTGAAGGATCATATACTAAGCAATTAAATGCTTCAGTATTCCAAAATATTGCACTTCCAGCAACTGGTTTAGTGAAATTAACGGATGGTCGTTATAGATTCCCTTATTTTTCCTCTTTTCCTAATGGGGGTTCTCAAATGGTACCTGGAAGTACTCTTAGACCTACTGCTGCTAACCCACAAATTGGTAATGCAATTTACATGACTAATTCAAGTGCAGGTTATGCTGCTACTGGAACTTTACAAATTCAAAAAGTAACTAGAAACTTTGTTGGAACTGCAGCCTATACAAGACAGGTTGCTTATGATGCAGCTGTGACGGGTTCAACTGCAGTTACTATGTGGGGTTCTAAAGCAACCTCTGATAATCCTAATGATTTCGTTGCAGGTTTATCTAATAACTATTTACCACACAGAATTATTGCGAGTATGATCTATAAGAAAGAATTTTCTAAAAACTTATTATCATCAGTTGGTTTAGTATATGAAGGCGCTCCTAACTTCACTACTTCTTACACTGTAAGCGGTGATGTTAACGGTGATAATGCCTTCAATGACTTAATGTTTGTTCCTAAAGACGCTTCTCAAATAAAGTTAATAAATGGTTCAGTAACTGCAGACACAAGAGATCAAGCTACTTTATGGAATCAATTAAATACTTTCATTGAAAACAACCCTTATTTATCTACACGTAGAGGTCAATTTGCTGAAAGAAATGCCTACGTATTACCTTGGACCCATAAATTAGATTTAAACTTTACCCAAGATATTAGATTTACTACAGGTAAAGACAAGCACACTATTCGTTTAACAGCTGATATTTATAACTTTTCAAACTTGTTAAATAAAGATTGGGGCGTATTCTATGTACCAACAACAACACAACCTTTAGTATTTCAAAGAATTGATACAGATGGTAGAACACCTATCTATAGATTTCCTTTCTTAGATCCAACTAAGCAAATACCTCAATCAAGACCTTATACTCCATCTCCAGGTTTAGGTTCTCGTTGGCAGTTACAAATTGGTGTTAGATACTTATTTAACTAATCAGTTTAATAATTTCTTTAGCTAGCAATAGCTATAAAAAAGCCTCCCGAATTTCGGGAGGCTTTTTTATTTTATATTAGGCTTTTGAAATTTAAGCCTAATATAAAATTACCTCTAATGATTTTTAAAAGTCCCAAATTTATTTGGGGCTTTATGTTTCTTGTAAGGCTTTTAAAATATAAGCCTTGTCTTTTAGTTTTTCTTTTTCTTGCCTTTCTTATCTTCCTCTAATACCTTAATACGCATATTTTTATATCTTAGTAGATCTCCATGGCCTAGAAAAGCAATATGACCAGTGGTTCTCAATAAACCTGGATGTTCTTTGTGGTCCAAAGTTCCATTTTTAGAAGCTGCTGCATAATCTCCTTCTGTAATAACGGTCCCGTTTAAGGTTACTTTAATTTTCGTCCCTTTTACCATAATTTCTTCTTGATTCCACTCGCCAGTGGGCTTTAAAAAACCTCTTTTAGCAGGAATCACACCATATACAGAACCATGGTATTGATAAGGCTGTAGGGCTTTGTATATATCGGCTTCATTATCTAATACCTGTATTTCCATACCTACATAAGCAGCATCCCCTTCTAAGGGAGCATGTATACCAATTCCATTATTGGCACCAGGTGTTAATTGAAAATCAAACCTATAAATAAAATCTGCAAACTCTTCTTTAGTATACAAATTACCGCCGCCACCTTCGCCTGCTTTATCAGGATGTACCACCACTGCGCCTTCTTCAACTAAATAGCCTGAAGTATTACCAGTCCAGCTATCTAAATTTGTACCATCAAATAAAGAAACAAAACCTTGATTTTTTTCCTCCTCTGTTAAACTTGTCATTTCTTCAGTTGGAATTTCTCTTAGATAAATATTACGATAGGCTACATAAGTTCCATGCGCTTGTAATTCAATTTGCTCCTTAGTAAAAATGGGTAATTTACGATCCCAATAATTTTCTAAGGTTACATTATCCGTTACTAATACGCCGTTTAAATAAACAGTTACTTCTGCACCCTTCATAATAATATGAAAATTGTTCCAATCTCCAATTTTATTATCAGCCACTGCTAATGGTTTGCTCTGGTTTTTTACATTGTTGTATAATCCACCTGAACCTACTTGGGCACCTACCTCTCTTCTGCTTGTATCCCAAATTTGAACTTGTGGACTTCCTCTTAAATAAATACCTGCATCTCCTTTCTCCGTAATTTTCCAATCTACATACATTTCAAAATCACCATATTTTTTTTCTGTAGCTAAATTATCACCATGTCCTGTAAATACTAAAAGACCATCCTTGGCTATCCAATCATTTTTCATTTTCTCATTGGCTTTTTGTTCTGCTGCTTTTAAAGCAGTGTCGCTCATCTTCGCTCTAGCAATAGGATTCATTACCAAGCCTTTCCATCCTGTTAAATCTTTACCATTGAATAAGCTCACAAATCCATTATCATAAGGTAAGTTTTTTAAATGTTGTTTAAGCTTTGTTACTAATAAAGGACTATCCACGCCAACAATATCTGACATCATATCTGAGGGACCTAGACCATGAGGAGGATATAAGGGTCCACGAATAAGGCCTACTGCTCTTTCCAAGCTAGCTCTTACTTCTGGTCCTCTTATATTTTTATCCGCCAAGGCTAAGCGTGCTAGAATTACGGCAGCTTCTTTATTAATGGTTTCATCATTCAATGCTTTACTCACCAGCATAAAACTTCCAAAGCCTGGAATCAAAGAAGCCTCATGTAGTACGTTTCTTTTTTCTAATCGAGTACTCGCCTTTGTCATTCTATCTTCTAAAAGAAGTAATTTCTGTGCAGGTGTATTGGCAGTTTGTTTGTTAGCGCTTGCTATTTTAATTTCTGGTAATATAAAATTAAAATTATCTAAAGCGGCTTGTATATGTTTTGCATTTTCACCAGACGACGATTTTAATCCCTTGGTTAAGGCTTGCTTAGCAGCAGTACTGTGAATACTTGCTAAAGCCCTTGCTGCATTGCCTCCAAAGGTTTCATTTTTTAATAAACTGCTGAGTAATTTTACGGCAGCATCATCACCTAATAAACCTAATTGCTTTATGATAAACTCACGCGCATAAAAAGTTTTAGCAGCAGCATACACAGCCACTAAATTTTCAGCTACTTGTTGTTTTAACACAGTATTTAAACTAGCATCATTCACATAAGCGTTTAAAGCATATGTAGATTTTAATTTCAGAGAGTCGTCGTTAAGTAACTTTACTAATTGTGACCATTCGCTCTTTCCCCAAGTATGCATAGAAGTAATGGCAGTCTCGGTTTCCGAAGGGCGTTGATAAGGAAAACTACTGATGGTATTTTTTACTGATTCTACTTGTGCAATTGCCTGTGTGGCAAATAACAAGAAGATAAGTAAATAAGAAATTTTATTTTTCATTATAAATATTTTTTTTGAATGATTAAATGGTCCATGGAGAACGCATCGCTGGATTAATTAATCTGTTTGCTTCCTCATCATTAATGAATTCTTGGGTCACTGGATTAAACTTTAAGTTTCTTCCTAATTGTAATGCAATTTTTCCCATATTAATAATTGTACAAGATCTAAAACCATTGGCTTCATTGAGTGCAAAGGGAGTTCTTTCTCTTACTGACTCTAAAAAATCAGTGACCTGAGGCGCAGGATCTGGCAACATGGCCAATTTTTCTGTTAAATTGGGTATATCCGACTTAAAGCCAGCAAAAAGTTTTCCCTTAGGTCCCTCAATATAGGCTGCACCTGGGTCCTTGGCCTCTCCGTCTAAAATAATCTTACAACCATCTTCATAGGTGAAAGTCAATTTTCTAAATGTACCACAGGCATCAGGATGTTGTTGTTCTGCATCAATCTCCACTGAAACAGGACTTGTTTCATCTTTATCTAGGAAGTATTGAATTGGATCTATATAGTGTTGTCCCATATCGCCTAGTCCACCACCATCATAATCCCAATAGCCTCTAAATGTTTGATGCACTCTATGTTCATTATAGGGTTTAAAAGGTGCAGGGCCTAACCATCTTTCATAATCTAATTCTTCAGGTACAGGTTGTGCTTCTAATTTTGTTTTTCCTACCCAATAAAATTTCCAATCAAATCCTGTAGTCTTACTAACAGTTACCGTTAATGGCCAACCTAATAAACCCGATTCTACTAATTTTTTAATAGGCTTCACCGTCGACTTCATTCCATAAAAAGTATCTTCATAACGGAACCAAGTATTTAAACGAAACATACGCTTATACTGCTGAACGGCTTCTACCACTCGCTTTCCTTCGCCGATAGTCCTTGTCATTGGTTTTTCACACCAAATATCTTTACCTGCTTTGGCAGCTTCAATGGCCATTATACCATGCCAATGAGGAGGAGTAGCAATATGCACAATATCAACTTCTGGCAGTGCAATTAATTCTCTATGGTCATGAAAAGTTTTTACATTGCCTCCTACTAGTGCTGCTGCAGATTGTAAATGTTTTTTATCTACATCACAAATGGCTACTACTCGAGTGCCTGCATAAGGAATATGACCTCTACCCATACCACCTAATCCGATGATACCTTTAGTGAGTTGATCACTGGGGGCTAAAAATCCTCTACCTAAAACTTGTCTTGGAACAATTGAAAAACCTGCTACTACAGCGGCAGAATTTTTTAAAAACCGACGACGGCTATTTTTTTCCGGTGTTTTCATATTTTATTATTAAAGTAAAAAATAATTTTATAGTTTGCCTATATCCAATACTTAGATTTCCTTCTCTAAATTTATTCTTTTTTGCTTAAATTTGATACAATCCAATGAGATTAAAATAATTTCTCTTTAAATAAGTTTAGTTTTTATTTCTGATGGCCATTCCTTTTCTTGTTCCATTATGCGCCCCTTCATTAATAGTTAATGCACCATTCACCCATACATATTTAAAGCCTTTAGCATACCTATGTGGTTCGGTATAATTCGCCATATCAGTTACTTCATTTTCATCAAAGATGACAATGTCTGCTATATAGTCTTCTTTAATCAAGCCTCTGTTTTTGATATTAAATTTTTCTGCAGGTAATGAAGTCATTCTTCTAATCGCATCTTCTAATGTTATCACCCCCATCTCTCTAACATATTTTCCTAATACTCTTGCATTGGTTCCATAGGCTCTAGGATGAGGTTTCCCCACACCCATGACTGCAATACCTGCATCACTAGCAATCATGTTAAAAGGATATTTCATAATGGCCACTATATCATTGTCGCTCATGCCATGGTAAACCATTTGCGCGCCGCCTTTTTCTATCATTTGTATTATGGTTTCCGCTTCTGCTTTTTGATTGTGTTTATTGCCTAGTAATAAATTTATCTCTTCAATACTTTTTCCATTGAAACTAGTATCGGCTTTATAACTAGCTACTACTGCATAACTAAAATGCTTTAAGCCTCTTTTTTTAATAATGCCTATACTGTGTTCAGCCACTCTTTTTCTAATTGCTGCATTTTTTAATCTGGCCATAATGGAATCTTGACCATCGGATAATACCCAGTCTGGTAATAGTATACTTAACTGTGTACTACTTGCTGTGTAAGGATATTGATCAATGGTGACATCTATGCCTTCTTTTCTTGCATTCATGACTAGTGGAATAGTTTCTTTACTTCTTCCCCAATTGTTTTGACCACTTACTTTAAAATGTGAAATTTCTACAGGTATGTTCGCAGCGCGTCCTATTTGTATCGCTTCATTAATCGCATCTAGTACCTTATCTTCTTCATATCTAATATGAGAAGAGTATACACCACCACCAGCTCTAATTACTTTTGCAAGAGAAACAATTTCTTCTGTTGGCGCATAGGTTCCAGGAATATAAATAAGTCCAGTAGACATACCCACTGCTCCATCCTGCATCGCTTCTGCTGCTAGTTTTTCCATGCTTTGCATTTCTGCTGCAGTAGCGTTTCTATTGGCTGTACCCATGGCTTGCTTTCTAATGGTATTATGCCCAATAAGTGATGCTACATTAATTGAAATGCCTATGGAATCAATAGTATTAAAATAATTTTTTAAATTTTCGGCAGAACCTCCGCAGTTACCAGTAATGACGGTGGTCACTCCATCGTAAATAAAATTAGTGGCTAAGGGGTTTCTTGACTCGCCCCCTTCTATATGTGCATGAACGTCAATGAATCCGGGCGCAATCACCAAGCCCTTGGCATCTATTTCTTTAGTTGCCTTCCAGTTTTTTAAATTGCCAATGGCTACAATTTTATTATTTTGAATGGCCACATCTTTATACTGCCAATTATTGCCTGATCCGTCAATAAGTTTACCGTTTCTAATTATATAGTCTGCCTGCTGTGCTGCAAGGTTCATGAAAGAAGCGATAATCACCGTAAGTAAAATTGTCTTTTTCATATTTTTTGGTTGTTCTATAAATTTACTGAATCCCCTTTATATTGTAGATATTAAAATGGCGATAAGCTTAAAAAGGAGTAATTTTAAAGAAGGTCAAATTCTTAAGAAGCGCTACTTATTATTTATTCTATAAAAACCTATATCTTAATCACTCAAATACTAGTCTTATGAAAAAATTAATTACATCGGCGCTTTGTTTGATGCTTTTTATGCAAAACCTGCAGGCGCAAAAAACAAAGAGTTTAAAAACAGCGAGCGATACCGCTACTGCCTTTGATGCCTATGTGCAAAAATCCATTAAGGAGTGGGAAATTCCAGGCCTAGCTATTGTGGTGGTTAAAAACAATAAAGTTGTTTTTAAAAATTCATATGGCACCACTGAACTAGGAACGGGCAATAAAGTCAACAACCAAACTTTATTTGCATGTGCTTCTACCACAAAGGCTATGACGGCAACGGCCATGGGTATTTTAGTAGACCAAGGAAAAGTGAATTGGGACGATCCTGTAATAAAATATTTACCTAGTTTTAGATTATACAATCCTTATGTAACTACTCAAATGCGCGTGCGTGATTTATTCTTACACAATTCTGGTGTAGGCAATACCGATTATTTATGGGCATTAAACATGCTTTCTAGTGATGAAATTATGGAGCGCATGCAATTAGTAGAACCTTCTTATTCTTTTAGAGCAGGTTTTATTTATCAAAATATATTTTATGGCATTGCAGGGCAAGTGATTGAAAAAGTAAGCGGCATGCCTTGGGAAAATTATATTACTAAAAATATTTTTCAGCCTTTAGGTATGTTGCAAACACGCGCTAAATTAGGCTTAGTAACCAATCCTAATATTTCTAAACCACATGATAAAGTAGAAGGGAAAATTCAAGTGATTGGTAGAGACTCTGCGGATAGAATTGGCGCAGCGGGTTCTGTGTATTCCAATATTGATGAGATTGCTTTATGGATGCAGTGCATGTTGGATAGTAGTAAATATGAAGGAGGCCGATTAGTCTCTCCTGAAACTTGGACTACGTTATTAAAACCACAAACCTTTGTGACTGAATCGGAGTTTTATCCTACTAAACAATTAACCAAACCTAATTTTACTACTTACGCATTGGGTTGGTTTCAACAAGATTATAAAGGCAGAAAATTAAATTATCATACAGGAAGTTTGTCTGGAGAAATTGCGATTCATGGACAAATGCCAGAAGAAAAAACAGGGGTCTATGTTTTTGCAAACTTAGATCATGCAGAAGCAAGACATGCTTTAATGTTTAAAGCCTTTGACCAATATGCATTAGGGGGCAATACCGATTGGAGTGCCGACTTCTTAAATTTATATAGAAATATTAGAGCGAAAGCGGCAGCAGCCCGCGCAGCGCAAGAAGCGACTAGAGTGCTGAACACCAAGCCCTCACTAGCTTTAGCAGCCTATGTGGGTACTTACTCGGATCCCTTATTTGGTAGCATTACCATTAGCATTGAAAACGAAACACTGGTTGCTGAAAATATTAAATTAGGCAAAGCGGTTGTTTCACATTGGAACTATGATACTTTTCAATTAGCATGGAATAAAAAATGGTATGGTAAAACAGGGCTTAATTTTAGATTGAACCAAGAAGGAAAGGTTTCGTCAGTAGAAATGGATGGAGTGTCCTTAGCTAAAAACTAATCTAGATTTTTGCACCAGGCCCTTTTACAAATCTTCCAGGTTTAGCATTGGTATGTTCGCCTTCTTTTAAAACTTGCACACCATTTACCCAAACATGTGACATACCTGTTGCATATTGTCTTGGTTTTTCAAAACTGGCATGGTCCTTAATTTTACTAGGATCAAAAACTAATATATCGGCATAGTTGCCCACTTTTAATTCTCCACGCTTTTGAATATGTAAACTTGTAGCCGCTACTTTAGAAAGTTTATTAATGGCTTTTTCTACAGTCATCACTTTTTCTTCATTTACATAATGTCCAATCACGCGTGCAAAATTTCCGTAAGCACGAGGATGTGTACTTTGTTTCATAAAAATAGGATCGGTTGAAGCCGATTCTGCATCAGATCCAAAACTTACCCAAGGAAGTACGATTTGTTTTTTTATATTTTCTTCACTCATTAAAAAATAAGCTACTTCTACACGACTACTATCTTGAATAATTAAATCTATAGCACAATCTTCCGCAGTCGTATTTCTCATCTTAGCTACTTCAGCTAAAGTTTTACCAGAATATTTCGATAAAGAATCTCTTCTAAATCCTAGTAATAAAACTTTGCTTGGACCCCCTGTACCATAGTATAAATTTTCCCAATCCTTCGCATCGGTCTTCATGGCTTTGATCATCTCCGCTCTTATTTTTGGATCTTGTAAACGCAACCATAGTTTTCCAAAACCACCATCTTGTAAAGAAGGAGGCATAGCTGCCGTCATACCCGTAGCACCTGCAGGATAAGTATACATATTGGCTGCAATGTCAATGCCAGCAGCCCTTGCAGCTTCTACTAATTTTATAACAGAATCCATTTTAGGCCAATTATTTACACCGCCTGCTTTTAAATGATAAATTTCTCCATGCACTTTTGCTTCTTTGGCAATGGTAATTAATTCTTTCGCAGCCTCAATAAAATTATTACCCTCACTACGCATATGTGAAATATAGCCACCCCCATAAGGTGCAGCAGCTTTACATAGTTCAATCAATTCCTCTGTCTTTGCAAAAAAGGCTGGCGGATAAATTAAAGAACTACCTATGCCCAATGCGCCTTCTTCCATGGCTTGTTTTACTAAAGCCTTCATGCTTTCTAATTCAGCAGCTGTGGGAGCACGGTTGTCTTCTCCAATAATATTTTCTCTAATAGTAGTAGCACCCACATAAGAAGCAATATTGCAACTAATCCCACGCTTCTCCATAAAATGCATATACTCTCCTAATGTATTCCAAGCAATAGTAATTTTATCTGGTCCTGTTTGATCATCTTCCATTGTCTTTTTCATCTTTGCATTTAACGGGCCCATACTTCCGCCTTCACCAAAAACTTCTAAGGTTACCCCTTGTCTAATATCGCCTTGTGAATTACCATCAATAATAAGAGAGACAGGTGCCCAACTTAACATATTAATAAAGCCAGGTGTTATGGCCATGCCTTTTGCATCAATAATATTGGTTGCAGACTCTTTAGATAAATCGCCAATAAAAGCAATAGTATCATTTTTAATAGCAAGGTCGGCTTTATAAGGAGCGCCTCCATTTCCATCATAGACTAAGCCGTTTTTTATAATGGTGTCATATTTGCTATTACCACAAGCAAATAATAAACTAATTAAACAGATAGATAAGAATTGTTTCATGGCTATAATTTTAAGTAAAAAGGTTTTTATTTCTTACAAGTTATCTGTTATTTAATGGTTTTTCAATAAATTTTTTTATATTCAAGTTCGCTTTTAAGACCAAACCAAAAAACTAACGATTATGTCAAAAAACATTCAAGCCAACAGACTATTTGTTGCAAGCTGCCTCGCTTTATTAGTCACATCTCTTTCCTTTGGAATTAGAGCTGGGGTTCTAAGCCAACAAGGCATTGATTTTCAATTAACGAATGCGCAATTGGGCACCATTGCAGCTACTGCCTTCTGGGGTTTTCCACTTGCCATGCTAGTAGGGGGCACCATGGTTGATATTATTGGCATGAAGCGCTTATTAGTGCTTGCCTTTATATTTCATTTAGCAGGTATTGTACTAACTATTTATGCTACAGGGTACTGGAGTTTATTTTTCTCTACTTTATTAATTGGTATTGCCAATGGTACGGTCGAGGCTTCTTGTAATCCTTTAGTAACAGCCTTATACCCAAATAATAAAACCACCAAATTGAACCACTTTCATTTATGGTTCCCTGGAGGTATTGTAATTGGTACTTTAATTGTATTTTTATTTAATAAAATAGGATTAGGTACGAATTTACAAGTGGGCATGATGCTTATTCCAACTATTTTGTATGGTTATTTCTTTTCTAAATTAGAATTCCCAGAAACAGAGCGCGTATCAAGTGGCGTTTCTGCATCAGATATGTATAAGAGTTTATTGAATCCTCTATTTATTTTTATGATTATCTGTATGTTCGGAACAGCCATCACAGAATTATTTACTGGACAATGGATTGATGTACTACTTAAAAATGTAAGTGATAATGCCATCTTATTATTAACTATTGAAACAGGAATTATGGTGATAGGTCGTGCCTTTGCAGGTCCAGTAGTAAAAAAGTTTTCACCTTCAGGCGTATTATTAATTTCAGCTATTTTAGCAGCAGTAGGTTTATACTTATTAGGTCATACGACTGGTAATATGTTATTTGTAGGTGCTATTATTTTCGGTATTGGCGTTTGTTATTTCTGGCCAACGATGTTGGGCTTTGTTGCCGAAAACCTACCTAAAACCGGCGCTGTAGGGCTGAATCTTATGGGTGGTGCGGGTATGTTTGCCGTATCTGTTTATATGATATTTATGAGCGACTTCTATGATACCTTAGTGAATGCTAAAATTCCAGCAGGTACTGCAGCAGCAGACTTGGCAGCAGTTACCAATGAAGCTAAAAAATTAGCGGGACCAGAAGTAATCAATGCCACTTTAATGATTCCTCTGGTTTTAATTGCTGCTTTTATTGGATTAAACGTGTATATGAAAAATAAAAAAGCAGCGACTGCTTAATTTTTTTCTATTCGATCCTATTTATTTATAAAATTTTGGATGTCTGTAGCAACAGCTTTAGGACTTTCTTCCATGGGGGTATGTCCAATATTTTTATAAATAGTTAGCACACTTCCTTTTATATCTTTTTGAAATAGATAGGCATTGTCTACGGCAATCAGATGATCCTGTTCTCCCCATAAAATTAAAGTAGGCTGGCTAATGGTTTTAATGGGTTCAGCCGAGGTGGCTGTTCTATTTTTAAATAAAGACAATGTAGCTGCACGATTGCCTTCTCTTAATAACATTTCATGATACCTTGTTACAATGGCATCGCTAATAAGGCTATTATCGTAAAATACGGTTTCCAAACTTTTTTTAATTAAAAATTTGGGAGTGATTACTAATAGTAAATTATTAATAACAGGTGTGCTGGCTAATTTAAAACCCAAACTTCCTTTTTCATTTTTCATAGGATAACCAGCTGCATCCAATAAAATAAGTTTGGCAATTTTATCAGGATGCGCCACGGTGTATTGCCAAGCAATGGCACCCCCCAAGGAATTACCTGCTAAAGCACATTTATTAATATGTAGTGCATTTAAAAAGGAATCTAGAAAACGAACATAATAATCACCTGCATAGTAATTTTCTGGATTAGGGCCTGTAATTCCAAAGGCAGGTAGGTCAAATCTTATGATTCTTCTGTTGTTTGAACTTGCAAGCATAATGGAGACCAAGCTATCCCAAGTATGTAAAGAAGAGGAGGTTCCATGAATAAGTACTAAGGGCGTAGAATCGGTGGGGTTGCCTTCGTCTCGATAATGCACCTGCATGCCCATAAGCGGAATATACTTAGATGCAGCATTACCATATTTAGCTTTGATTTTTTCAACAGGAATGTCTCTTTGGCCATAGACGGTAAAGAATATCACCAACAATACCAATATGCTTATCAAGCTAAACCTAATGGAGCGTTTTATCTTATTCATATATTATTATCTTATTGCCATTTTTCTAGTTGTAAATTTATGCTATTTTTTAATATTAAAGAATTCTTGTTCAGGGAATTAAATTAATTTTATAAAGTTTGAATTAGGAGAAAAATAAAAAATTAAATTCATACTCAAACCATGAATTATTTCGTAAATTTCTGTTCATAAAATGGTGATACAAATCATAAATATTTTAAAAAAGCCAAGATGAAGAAATTAATTATACTCTTATTCATGAGCCCCTTGGTATCAATGGCTCAGCAAGCAGATTGGCTTATAAAACCTACGGCCCAAAAGGCTGTTATATCTATTCAAAAAAACAAATTAATATTAGATAATGGCTTGGTTAGGCGCGTATTTTTATTAGATCCTAATGCAAGTTGCATAAGTTATACCAACTTAAGTAATGGGCAAGAATTATTAAGAAGTATTGAACCCGAAGCAAGACTAGTATTAAACGGGCAGTCTTACAATGTAGGCGGACTTAGTGGGCAAAAAGAAAAAGCTTATTTAAGATTAGAGGTAGAAAATAATTTACAGAAAAAAGATTCCGATTTTGTTTTTACAAACTATCGTATTTCAGATATCAAACCTTTTATTCATTGGAAGCCTACTACTTGGTTAACCAATCCGAATCAAGCCACGGGAAAAACTGTGACACTTGAATTTATTTCAAATTTACCTGCTTTAAAAAATATAATGGTTCAAGTACATTATGAATTGTATGATGGCCTTCCTTTAATAACTAAATGGGTATCTGTAGAAAATAAATCATCAGCTTCTATTAAGATAAATAGAGTCGTAAATGAAGTACTGGGTTTAGTAGAAGAAGAAAGCGCGGTGGTGGGTAAGCCGGAAGAAATGAAAAAACAACATGGAATTTATTTTGAAACGAATTATGCTTTTAACAATGCGATGCGTTATGATATTAGCGATCAAACCACACATTGGAAAACTGATTTGAGCTATACTTCCCAAGTGAACTATAATTTTGAAACACCTTGTTTATTAGAAATTTATCCTGAAAAGGCACCTGGCATTGCTTTAGCGCCGAATGAGATATTTAAATCGGTACGTACCAATGAATTACTAATGGATAGCTATGATAGACAAAGACGTGGTTTAATCTTGAAGAAAATGTACAGAACCATTGCACCTTGGACAACGCAGAATCCTATATTTATGCACTTGGTAAGTAAAAATGACCAAGAAGTAATAAATGCGATTGACCAGTGCGTGGCCACAGGTTATGAGGCGGTTATTTTAAGTTTTGGAAGTCATTTAGAAATGGAAGACACAACGACTGCGAATTTAAATAGATGGAAGGCCTTGGCGAAGTATGCACATGACCATAAAATTTTATTAGGGGGCTATTCCTTATTTAGTAGTAGACGCATTAGTGATGAAGATGATGTAGTAGATATTAAAACAGGAAAACCGGGGGGTGCTTTTTTTGGTAATGCGCCTTGCTTTGGAAGTAAATGGGGACTTGCCTATAGAGATAAAATAAAAAACTTTTTCTCTTATACTGGTTTTGATATTTGGGAAAATGACGGCCCTTATCCTGGTGATCTTTGTGCTTCTACTAAACATCCAGGTCATTTAGGATATGATGATTCTCAGTGGAGACAAATGGAAATACAAAAAGGTTTATACCACTCGTTGAATGAAAGCGGTGTTTATATTAATGCACCTGATTGGTATTTTTTAGATGGCACACATAAAATTGCTTTAGGGTATAGAGAGGTAAATTTTTCTTTGCCTCGTCCTCAACAAAAAATTATTAATCGTCAAAATATTCATGATGGTACTTTAGAGAAAATTCCTTCGATGGCCTGGGGCTTTGTGCCACTTACCAAATATCAAGGAGGTGGGCCAGAAGCAGTGCTAGAGCCACTAAGCGAACATTTAAATGATTACGAACAGTTAATGATGCAATACTATGGAGCCGGCGTGCAGGCTTGTTATCGTGGTCCAAGATTATTTGATACAGAGACGACCAGACAAATGGTTGCTAAAACTATTCTTTGGTATAAAAAATATCGAAACATTTTAAATGCAGACATGATTCAACTGCGTCGTGCCGATGGGCGTGACTGGGATGGTTGGATGCATGTGCATCCTGCGCTTGCTCAAAAAGGACTCATGATGTTATTTAATCCTACACAAGAAGCCATTACTAGAACTATTTCCTTGCCTTTGTATTATACAGGCCTTAGTAAGACTGCTATTTTAAAAGATGCGAAAGGAATGTCAAAAACCTATACATTAAATAGAGACTATACCATTGATTTTACTTTTACCATTCCAGCAGATTCCTATAGCTGGTATGTGATTGAGTAAAGGAATTAGTTTAAAAATAATTCATCTACAAAAATCCAGCCTGGGGTTCCTTTACCCGGATGCCATGTAGGTAATTTTTTTATATTCAATAAAGTAAACCTATAATATTTATAGGCAGCTCCTGGTGGAATAGAGCAGCTAAATGATTTATTTTCTCTAACCACATCTGTTTCTTTTAAGGAAGGGAATTTGGCTTCATTTAATTTTTTAAATTCTTTGCCATCATTACTTCCTTCAATCATTATTGATAAGATAGGGAAGATATAGGATCCGTTATCTACAAAGGCATTAAAATGTGCTTCTTGTAAAGGTCTAGCTTGTTTAAAGCCAATCACAAATTTCATCGTGGCATCTTTGTAGGCTAACCACTTACCATTTGAAAAGTTTTTCTCCCCTAATTCATAGTCAATAAGGGTTTTAGCGCCTGAACCTGGATATTTTGTATCTGGGTTAGTCACAAAATAAATACTGTCCGGATGTATTTCCGATTTATAAAAAGTTTTTTGAACCATATCACTACTTATCCAACCTGGTTTAAAAGCCTTTGTTTTTAAAATGGTGTTTTTATTAAAACGTAATTTTTTAGTATAGATAGGACTTGTAAGACTATCTGGATCTGAACCATCTGTAGTATATCTCACCACAGCCCCCTTTAAAAAATGCTTTACTACTACATCTAAGCTAGCAACAATGATAGCAGAATCCTGTTCAATAATGGGGCTAGTTAATTTGATAATTTCTGCATCTAAATTATCTCCAATGATAATTTTAACTTTTTTATTACTAGCGCTTAGTTGTTGAAATTCTTTTTTACTGGAATGATTGGTCCAAATATTAATTTCAGTAAATGGCGCTTTCTCTAAAAATTTGGACAAAGTATTTTCATTTACTTCCATTCCACAAATAGACAAGTTTTTTAAGCTAGTTATAGTTTTAAGTGGCGCTAAGTCGTTTAAAGTTAATGTAGTATAATTTAAATTTAATTTTTTAAGTTTTGTGAATTGTACAATAATAGCAAGGTCTTCTTTGGTGATGGGCATACCTTGCATATTCAGACTTACAATTTTATCTTTAATTTTTTCTAAGTTCTTTAACTGCTCTATTTTATAAAAAGACCCTTGAAAAAAATTGACCTCTATTTCTTCAGAGCCGTTATATAAATAATTTACAGTACAGTAACTGCTGTTGTAAGGTTTTAAATCGGGGGCGTTGTTTTTGTTATCTCCACTACCTTTTGCGGGTGCTTTATAGGCCATGGCAAGAATGGCTAAGCTATCTGTCTTAGCAAGCTCGCTTATTTTTTTAGTAAAATTCCCCCCCGCCTTTACCCATTTATTAAGTAGGGTCAATTCCTCTAAAGTCAATTGCAGCTTACCATCTGGAGGCATATGCTTTTCATCTGCATTCGGTAAATGTATTCTTTGTATGATTTGGGCTTCTTCATTTTGTATACCATTTAATATACTTCCATTTTTACCACCTTTGATAATAAGTTCAGGACTTTGTAATTGCAATTGGCCCTTTACTTTATCTGGACCATGACAGCTTACACATTTTTGAGCCAGGATAGGCGCAATGGCTTTTTCATAAACAGTTAAACTAGAATCAACAGTTTTTACTTCTTCGGTTACTTTTACCTCAGGTAGTGGCATAGACAATGCATTTTCACCATGCGTTAATAAAGCACCCTGATGCGTAAAAAATAATAGCACCAATAAATAGCTTAGGGCAATTATTTTTTGAATGCTAGCAGGAATATTTTTTAGGTAAATAAGTAACCAACTTATCAGTGCAATAGAAAGGCCACCCCATTTATGTAAATTTAAAGTGTCGGTATCATAAGCATCTTGCTTGGATAAAAATAAGCCTAGTAATGCTACCATGGACGCCATGAGTGCATTACCTACTAGCACTAATTTTTCTGTACCTTCTTCTAGCTTATTATTTTGAAAAAAAACTAAATAAATAACAATAGCAATACCTAATACAATTGGAAAATGTAACACTAAGGGATGCATTTTCCCGAACCATAGTAAAATAGTATTGGATTTACTTGCTTCACTATAAATGGCTAGTAGTAATAGTAGTGGATTTAAAAACCAAACACACCATTCCCCCCATTGACTTAGTTTTTTACTATCCATACTTAACTAATAATTTCATTAACCACTTTACCTGCTACATCTGTTAATCGGAAGCGTCTGCCTTGGTGTTTAAATGTAAATTTTTCGTGATCGATGCCCATTAAATGCATAACGGTTGCATGAAAATCATGCACATGCACGGGTAAGGAATTAATATTGTATCCAAAATCATCGGTTTCTCCAAATACACCTGGTTTCACACCACCACCTGCCATCCAGATAGTAAAGGCTCTTGGATGATGGTCTCTACCATAATTATCTTTGCTAAGTGCTCCTTGACAATAATTGGTTCTTCCAAATTCACCACCCCAGATCACTAAAGTCTCATCTAATAATCCTCTTTGTTTTAAATCTTTTATTAAAGCAGCAGAGGGTCTATCTACATCTTTACATTGACCCACAATCTCTGCAGGTAAATTACCATGTGAGTCCCAGCCTTGATGATACAATTGCACAAAGCGCACTCCATTTTCTGAAAGTTTTCTAGCTAATAAACAATTGGCTGCATAAGTACCTGGTGCCAAACATTCTGGCCCATACATTTTTACAATGGACTCTGGTTCATTCTGTAAAGAAGTAATTTCTGGTACCGCCATTTGCATACGATAGGCTAGTTCATATTGCTGAATTTTTGTAACAATTTCTGGATCCCCAATATTGTTATATGCTTCTTGATTCAATGAAGCAATCTCATCTAAAATTTTTCTTTTGTCTCCTCTGTCAATAAATTCAGGGTCAGTTAGATATTTTACGGGTTCTTCTCCGCTACTAAACTGTACTCCTTGATGTATAGAATCTAAAAAACCATTATTCCATAATTTAGAATACACACCTTGTCCGTTCCCTTTCCCTGTGCTTAATAAAACACAGAAAGCAGGCAGGTTTTTATTTTCACTTCCTAAACCATAGCTTACCCAAGAACCCATGCTAGGGCGGTTTCCCACCTGTGCGCCGGTTTGGAAAAAAGTAAGTGCAGGATCGTGGTTAATAGCTTCGGTGTACATACTTCTAATAATACATAGTTCATCACTCATGCTGGCAATATGCGGAATAGATTCACTAAACCATCCACCGTTCGCACCGTGTTGTGCAAAATTAAATTTTGTACCAGCTAAGGGGAATTTGGCTTGACTAGCCGTCATACCTGTTAATCTTTGTCCATTGCGAATACTTGCAGGTAATTCTTCGCCATGCATTTTTTGTAGCATGGGCTTATAGTCATATAAGTCTAATTGAGAAGGTGCTCCATTTTGAAATAAATAAATAACACGTTTTGCTTTAGGTGCAAAATGTGGTAATACATTCGCAAATAATTCTTCCTCATTGCTAGCATCAAAAATTCCTGGCACCATTAAGGAGCCCAAGGCAAGTCCACCAATACCTAAACTCATTTTAGATAAAAATTTTCTTCTATTTTGATTTAAGCCATGTTCTAAAAATTCGTTCATACTATTTATGATTTTGTGATAGTTTCTTCTAAATTATATAATATCAATATGGTTTTCATTAAGGCAGCGGCTTCGGCTTCATTGTATTTTTTAGTAGGATGTTTATATTCTCCCACCGCTAAAGTATTTTTTAATAAAGGCGCATTGCCATTAAAAAAAGCAACTTGTTTTGCACAGTAATCCATTAATTTATTACGCTCAAACCTGGATGGCTTTCTTATAACAATGGTTTCAAAGGCTTGTTCTAATTTATCTTCTAATGTTTTATTACTCACTGAAATATTTTCAGCCAATACACGAGAAGCTTCTAGCACAGCAGGATCATTCAACATGGTCAAGGCTTGCAAAGGTGTATTGGTGCTAGCTCTTTTGGCTTCACACTGGTCTCTATTACTTGCATCAAAGATCATCATACTGGGAGGGGGCGCTGTTAATTTTATAAAAGTGTATAAACCTCTACGATAAATGGCGGGGCCGTGGTCTTGTTTATAAGAAGCTAAAACACCTCTTCCAGAAGTAGTACTTTCCCATACACCTTTAGGTTGATAAGGCTTTACGCTGGGTCCTCCAATCATTGGATTTAAAATACCACTGGTACCTAATACCCAATCTCTTACTATTTCTGCTTTAAATCTTATGCGGGGAGACCTGGTATAATATAGATTATCGGGATCTTGCTCCAATTGTTTTTTACTCACCACACTTGATTGTTGGTAGGTATTACTAGACAATATTTTTTTCATTAAATATTTTACATCCCAATTGTGTTCCATAAAATCAACGGCTAACCAATCTAATAATGCAGGATGAGAAGGAAGCTCACCTTGTAATCCATAATCGCTAGATGTTTTTACAAAGCCTTTGCCAAAAATTTCTTGCCAAATAAAATTCACAAAAACACGGGCCGTTAAAGGATTCTTTTTTTCTACAGTCCACTTGGCCAAGCCCAATCTGTTTCTTTCATATTTTAATGTATCAAAAGGCATGATAGATTCAAGTGCAGTAGGTTTTACTTCTACCGTAGTAGGGGCATCATAACTTCCTCTGCTTAAAATATAGGTAGGTCTTGTTTTTCCAGTATCTCCCATTTTCCAATCGCCCATGACAGAGACTTCTAATTTATTGGTATCTACATGATTGATAAAGGATAATAATTTTGACTGCTCTTCTTTAGTAATAAATAATTTTGGATTTTTTGCAGGGGTAGAAATACTTACATCTCCTTCAAAACCTTTTTCTTTACTCATATTAAAAAAGGCATATAGCTGGTAGTAATCTTTATTAGAGAAAGGATCGTACTTATGATCATGACACTGTGCACATTCAATGGTAACACCTAGTATGGCCTTGCCATAAGTTCTTGTTTTATCAATATTATAAGAGACGCGGTACTCTTCTTCAATCACACCGCCTTCTTCCGTGTATTTATGATTTCTAAAAAAAGCCGTGGCTAAAATAGTAGACTTGCTTGCAGTGGGTAATAAGTCACCAGCAATTTGTTGGGTTAAAAATTGATCATAATGCATATTGGTATTAAAAGCATTAATCACCCAGTCTCTCCAAGGCCATTGAGATCTAATATTATCATCTTGAAAACCGTAAGAGTCGGCATAGCGCGCTAAGTCCATCCAGAGTAAAGCCATCTTTTCTCCATAAGCAGGCTTTTGTAATAATTTATCTAATAATTGTGCATACCAGTTATCGCTGGTATTATTTCTCCATGCATTTAATTCTTCATAACTGGGGGCTAGTCCAGTAATATCTGCATAAGCTCTTTTAATAAGCGCTTCTCTACTTGCAGTTTCATTGGGTTCAAACCCCTTTGCTTCCATTTTCTCTAATATAAAGGGATCAATTTCATTTTTAACCCATTTACTATTATCTACTTCCGGTAGGGCTTCTTTTACGGGCGCTTCAAAGGCCCAATGCTTTTCATATTTGGCACCTTGCTCTATCCACTTTGTAAATAATTTTATTTCATCAGTGGTTAATCTGCCTAAGTGACTTTCTGGCATTGGCATCATGATGGCGGGGTCATTAGACGCAATTCTTTTTATCAATTCGCTTTGATCAGGCTTGCCTGGCACAATGGCGAAGTGTCCTTTATTTTTTTCTAGTTCTGCAAAGGCACTGGCTGGTAAGTCTAATCTTAGTCCCGCTTTTATTTTAGATACATCCGGACCATGGCAAGAAAAACACTTATCCGACATTATAGGACGTATATCTCTATTATAGGAAATAAGGGTTTCTTTTTCTTTTTTAGCTTTAGCAAAATCAATTACTCCATAAAGCAAACCTGCTACTGCTAATAAAATGCCAAATATTATATATTTCTTCATAACTAGATTATAATAATTCAAAAAATTGATTCATTCAATTTTATACTCTTGTAAACTTATAAGGGTATACTTTTCCAGAAGCCCATTGAGCTACATAAATACTTCCTTCATCATCTACACATACATCATGTGGATGTACAAATATTTTTTCTGTTTGAGACATAGGCTGTAATACATTATTAGTGTATACTGGCGCAGCGCCACCTAAATTAGAAACCACTTTATTATTTTTATCTAAAATGGTTACAAAGCCTGAATTCACTGTATCTAAATTAGGAGAACGCAAAACAGCTGCGTATAAATAATCTCCTTTGATCACGGGTCTACACATACAAGCGCCTGGTAAATGAATCACTTCTAATAATTTTCCATCCATAGAAAAACGTTTGAATGCATTGCGCGTGCGATCGGTTACTATTAAACTAGGTGTTGCATTTCTAGTATCTACACAAATACCATGGGCATTGTCTAAATATTCATCGCCGGTGCCTCTTCCACCAAATGCATTTTTTAATTTTCCTTTTTCATCATAGTGTAAAATATGTTGTGCACCATATCCATCTGCAATATAAAATTCGCCATTGGCAAGTACAGTAGTTTCAGTTGGCACAAAAGCTTCCTTTTTTTGATAAGCAGGTAAATCAGAAGGCGCATCAATGGTCAATAAAATTTTACCATCGATTGTTGTTTTATACACTTGATGCTTATCGGTATCGGTTATAAATAAAAAATCTTCTTTGCCATTTTGTTGTACTGTTAATCCGTGTGCGCCTGGAAATGCAGTACCCCATGTATTAATTAAGCGACCCGATTTATTATAAATAATAATATTGTTTTTCGTCTCATTGGTTAATAGTAAAATTCTTCCCTTACTGTCTTGAATCATTTCATGACAATCATTCACAGGTGTATTTGCTGGATTCAGCTCACCCCATTTTGTATTTAGTTGATAAGTCATACCATTTTGTCCATAAACAGGACCGCTGGTGGCTGACATTAAATTTTTTGTTAAGAGTAATCCGGTACTTGACATAATGGTATTTTTTACAAAAGCTCTTCTTTTCATAGGTGGCGGTTTAAATAATCGTCACTAAGATACCTTTTTTGGCATAAAAAAAGAGCAGGTTTCTACTTTGAAACCTGCTCTTTTATATAAATTATATAAGGGTATTAATCGTCCGCGTCTTTTTTAGGGTTCATCTTTAAAAAGGCAGCTCTTCTCGGAGCGGGTACTATGGCGTTTTCTCCTTTTAAGCCCTTCCATAATACTTCATTAAATTCATGGTCATTGATGCTGTCTTCCTTTTTGAAATTAAAGGTTTCGCTTTTTCTTTGCATCGCTGTTCGTTCCGTATTTTTCTCATTGATATCATGCTGTAAAGGCTTAGTAATGAACCCTTTAGGGTTGGATACCTTATCAAAACATCTCCATAAGGATGTGGCACCTGCATCATATTGACTCATTGGCTGCATGCCCAAAATAAGCTCAATGGTCTTTAAAACAGAGCTAGTGGAATAGGCGGTATGATCTACAAAGCCTCTTTTTACAAAGCCTCCTGCAATATAAGCTGGACTTCGGTGCGCATCCACGTGATCGGGGCCATTTTGAGCGTCATCCTCTACTATAAAAACGACGCTTTCATTCCAAATAGAACTCTTGCTTAAATAGTCTACAAACATACCCACTGCTAAATCATTATCTGCTACATGTGCATAGGGAGAGGGCCTGCCTAATCTCATACCTTCTGTATGATCGTTTATGATTCTTAAGGTATTTAATTGTGGTACTTGATGAATGGCTAATAAAGAATCAAAATCGCGTTTCCATTGACCCACTCTAGTAGTATCTCTTACCGTTTCATCCCAACTTGTATAATAGGGACAGAAATGGTTTTCTAAAACAGGCAAATTGGCTTTATAGTTATCAGCAAATTCTCCGTAGGTTCTATAAGAAACACCTGCTCTTTTTGCATAGTCCCAAATAAATCCATTTTTATTATTGGCAATAGCACGCGTTCCTTCAGCATCATAATTTCCCCCACGTCCTCCATAACTAGTTACCCAATTTTTTTCTAAGTAGTCATTGGCATATCCACCCATTGTCCAGTTATGTCCATCCGCACTTACTTCACCATTCACATAAAAATTATCTAACAAAACAAATTCTCTGGCTAAGGCATGTTGGTTAGGTGTAATTTTTTCTCCAAATAAACAAAGGCTTGGATCGCCGTTGCCTTCTTTCATATCACCTAAAACTTGATCATAGGTTCTATTTTCTTTGATAATAAAAAATACATGTTTAATAGCAGAAGGGTCGCCTACTTTTTGAGGAATCACAGATCCTATTTCTGCATTAGATTTTTCTTCATTGTTTTTTGTGTAAGGTGTATTTTCATATACTGCTGCAGAATAGTATCCTAATTGTTTTTCGGAAGGGGTATTAATAATACTTAATGTTCCTTTCATGAGCCCTCCAATATATTGAACCTCTTTTGTGTTTTTTAATAAACCTTTTTGCACTGCCATCTGTGCATTCTTATTATAAGGGTCAGGGCCTAGCGGATTTGCAAATGAAGTAAATCCTTTGCCATTGGTTACATAAATTTTACTGCCCACAACTTTAACACTAGTGGGATACCAACCCACAGGTATAAAACCTTTTGATTTACTATTACCAACTTCTGTTACATCAAATACGGCTAAACAGTTATTATCTGCATTGGCAATGTATAAAGTTTTTTCATCTGTACTTAGTGCCACGCCATTGGTAGCAGAACCTGCAGGGGCATTGGGATACAGCGCACAGTGAAGGGTTTCAATTACCTTTCTATTTTTAATATCTATTACTGAAACGCTATTGTCTTCTCCATTGGCTACATAAATTGTTTTTCCGTTTTTTGAAAGAATTAAATCGTTAGGATGCGTTCCTGTAGCAATGCTACTGGTTATTTTTTGACTTAGGGTATTATACACAACTAATTTTTCCGCACCCCAAACACTAATATATAATTCTGATTTATCATTAGATAAAACGCAAGTGTAGGCTTCTGCAGGAAGCGCTGTTTGTTTAATTATTTTCTTGCTCACTAAATTTACCTCATACAATGAATTATCGTCTTTAGTGACTACGTATAAAATATTTTTTGCATCGTTAATACAAATGCCTGCAGGAGAAATTTTATTGGGCCATTTTTCACCCAATTTTATAGAATCGCTTAATAATAATTTATTATTTACAATACTATATTTTAAAATCCAATTATCATTACCACCCGAAGCGTATAAAGTTTTTTCATCTGCACTAAAGGCAATACCTAGCCATGACTTATCAATTTTGATATTATCTACAATAGTATTGTTCACCAAATTAATTAGTTGGATGCTTTGCGTGCTTTGACCATTATTGGTGATGGCCATTAATTTTTTTGATTTAGACACTGCCATATTCAATGGCAAATCACCTAATGACAAACTTTTACCTGCTGGACTTAATGACCAACCATTGGGCAGTACTATTTTTTTTGATTCTTGTGCTTGAGTCGCCATTCCAATTAAGGCAATGGTTATGACTAAAAAAATTCTTTTCATGTGTATTTATTTGAATATAATAAATTGAATAATAATATTTTCTACACTACAAGTTATTGAAACTAGTTTAATACAAAAACATTTATCTCAACGATTTAAATAAAATAACAAACAGTTAATACCTGATCTTTATTTGGGCTTAAAGGTATCTGTTTTACCCCCGTCTAGCCCATAAGCAGGGCAATGGGGCCCCTAGTACTTAATTGGCTAGTTAATTTATATACATTTTCATATTTTTTCGGAACTTAAAAGTATTAATTTAAAATTTATTTTTTAATTTAATAGCATCAATAAGCAATTATTTGAAACAAAATATTTACATATAATTCAAACTATTTATGTCCCTTGAAAAAAATGATGCCTACGTTTTAGTGAGTGAGCATGAACACTGTGCAGTAAAACAAGATAAAGAGAACCAACAACATGGGCTATTTGCTAGCAGGCCCTTTTTAGCGGGAGAAGTGATTGTTGCTTTTAACGCTTCTAAAATTGTAGATACCCCTAATTATTTAACTATACAAATAAGTGAAACGAAACACATTCATTTATTTCCTGAATATTTACAATATGTGAATCATTGTTGTGAGCCCAATGTTTTATTTAATACCAGTAGTATGCAATTAGAATCTGTAACTGATATTGAAGCGGGTGAAGAGCTGCGCTTTTTTTATCCAGCAACGGAATGGAAAATGGCACAACAATTTGTTTGTAATTGTGGAAAGCCAAGCTGTGTGGGGCTCATACAAGGGGCAGCAGATACTTCTTCTGAAATATTAAGCAAATACAAGCTTACCGATTTTATTAAATTGATGGCGGCCAAGTACAAAGCATTCCTATTATTATTTTAAATAAAAACCCCGAGCCATTTTAGCTCAGGGTTTTATTTAAGTTTACTAATTTGTAATTAGAATAATATATCTATTCTAGAATTAGTCTTCTTCTACAAATTAAAAGTACTTCGTTACACCAGGTATCGCAATGGGATAATACCCATCCGCATTAGGAAGTACAGGAGGCTCTGCATTCCAATCATATGCTTTTGGCTGAATATTAATACCCGAGTTGATAGCCTTATCCCAATCAATCACTTGGCCAGTATAAGTAGCCATTCTACCCATAATAGAAGTCATGGTAGAGCTTGCTCCATTTTCAGCATCGGCATATTTATATTCTCCTTTCGCAATAGCTGCAAACAATTCATCATGTTCTGTTTGATAAGGGTTGTTTTCTAATTTAGTATCGTACTGATAAATAAGTTTACCAGAATGGTCTTTAATATTTGCAGCACCACAAAATATTTTTCCCTTCGTACCTACTAACAATTCATCTACCTTACTCATGGTACCAGGAATATGCCTACACTGACTATTTAATATAGAACCATCAGCATATTCAAACTCCACAAAATGATGATCAAAAATTTCACCATGCTCTTTTCCTTTTCTTACCTGACGCCCCCCAAAGCCTTGTGCTCTCACTGGATGTCCCCCTTTAAACCAGTTAATGACATCTAAATTATGAACATGCTGCTCTGTGATATGATCTCCGCATAGCCAATTAAAATAATACCAGTTGCGCATTTGATATTCGATCTCTGTTTGGTTATATTTTCTTGGTCTTACCCAAACACCATCATTATCCCACCATGCTTGCGCAGAAGTAATGTCTCCAATTAAATCTTTTCTTTTATAAAGTTCACGGTAAGAGTTTTGGTAATGTCTTTGTAAACCTACTACTACATTTAATTTCTTTTGTTTAGCAATGGCTGCTGTAGCTAATACACTTTGAATGCCTGCAGGATCAGTGGCTACAGGCTTTTCCATAAACACATGCTTACCTTGTTTAATGGCTTCTGCAAAATGAATGGGTCTAAAACCTGGAGGGGTAGCTAGTATCACAACATCTGCAAGTGCAATGGCTTTTTGATAGCCATCAAAACCTGTGAATCTTCTTTCTTCGGGCACATCTAATCTTTTGGCTAATGCACCAATGCTATTATTAATTTCCTCAGTTAAAGATTTATGGCAATTATCCAAATTGTCTTTGAAGGCATCGGCCATCGCAACAATTTTTACATTTTGTTTACTAGACAATGCTTGCATAGCAGCACCGGTACCTCTTCCACCACAACCTACTACTGCAACTTTAATGGTATCATCGGAGCCGGAAAAAAAATTAGCTTGGGATAATAAGGGCGCTGCTAAAATACCTCCTGCTAGAAGGCTGCTTCCTTTTACGAAATCTCTTCGTGAATTATTTCCCGAAAATGGTTTGTTCATAATGGTAATTTTTAATTTATAAATTTAAATAGGCCTTAAAAAATTGTTTAATTTCTTCTTCTGTGGGTTGATTCAAAGGACGTACAAGCCTTATGCCCACTTGCTTTGCTTCTGTTAACCACCATTTGCTTTTGGGTATTTGTGGATCTCTTCTATTCCAAATAGGGTCTGAGTGTATTCTTTTCGATGATCTTAATTCAGTAGCAGGATCTAAAAAGCTACCTCCTTTTAATGTTTTTGGATACTTCACTAAGCTAGGAGCTACTTTGAATTCATTATTGGTAATTTTTTCAAACGCTTTCTCGTCATAATGATCCAAGGTCCATTCAATAAGGTTGCCGAGCATATCATACAAGCCCCAGGGGTTAGGTAGTTTTGTCCCTACTTTATGAAATGTATTTTCACTATTTTTTTCATACCATGCATATTTTTCTAAATTAGATGCATTGTTTCCAAAAAAATAAGCGCTAGTGGTTCCTGCTTTGCAAGCATATTCCCATTCAGCTTCTGTAGGTAGTCGGTAAAATATTTTAGTTTTTTGATACAACCATTTACAATACATAATGGCTGCATACTGCGACATGCTATTAGCAGGGTAGCCTCCTTCTTTACCCATGCCCCAACTTAAATCAACATATTGAGGGCTAGGCCTTGTAATAGCATCCACGCTTACATTCTGGCTAGTGCTTTCGTCTTTTAAAAATACATCTAACTCATCTCTGGTTACTTCATAAGCACTCATCCAAAATGCAGCAATATTTAATTTTTTTTGAGGCCCCTCGTCTGCATTTCTTCCTTTTTCATTCGCTGCACTTCCTATTGTAAATTCACCAGCTTGAATAGGTACCATTTTAAAACGAAGAGTAGATCCTACCATGGGCTGATCATAACTTATAAAATTATTTTCTTGCCCGTTCACTACATAAGTAGCAAGACAAATGCAAAAACATAAAATAAATTTATAGAATTTCAAATCGCTCCGTTTAGTGTATTAAGATAAAACTTATTTAATTGTTTTTTCTATTTTTTACCTTGAATTATATTAGTGGTTTGCCAATAATTTTTAAAATTCTCAGTGGCTTCAAAATGTATTTTCCCCTTTTGAAGCGTACTTACTAATAAAGCTGCGTGATTAGATAAGGCTAAGGCCTTGGCTTGCTTTATAGGTAAAATACTGCAAGCCGTTGCAAGCCAATCAGCAGTGGCACCGGTTTTGGCAATAATGGTTACATTTCTTAGGTTCGTTACACCATAGCCAGAAAGAGGGTTAATGATATGAGAATATTTCACCCCCTCTTTTTCAAAATATTGGTACACATCTCCTGAAGTGGCAACAGCACAATTAGACAGCTGCAATTTTTTGCTCATTAAGTCATCGGTTGTTTCAGGTAGGTTCACACCAATAAGCCAACCTTTACTATTCAATGGAGCGCCACTCATTACAATATCACCTCCTGCATCAGCCAACGCTTGCTGTATGCCATTGGCTTTTAAATAATTAATCACCCAACCAGCAATATAGCCTTTAGCTATTCCACCAAAATCTAATTGCATATCAGCATTGGGAAGAAAAATAGTGCCTAAGCGTTTGTTTATTTTCACTTGAGCAAAGCCTACTAATTTTTTTGTGGCAAGCACTGTACTTGCCTCTGGGAATAATTTAGCTTTTCTAGCATTTCTCCATAAACTAGATAAAGGACCAATACTAATATCATAGGCGCCCTTACTTTGTATATATGCATGCTGCGATTTTTGCACTAGATCCAACATGGCAGGTGACATTTTATAGGGCAGTAAACCCGCAGCAGCATTGATTTTAGACAATTCACTACTGGAGTCATAATTACTAAAAATATGATTTAGAGAGTCAATTAATTGAAAGCTCTTTCGAGCTAGATGGTTGGCTTTGACTGAATCGGTACTTACAATAATTATATGGAAGGGTGATCCCATTTTCATTTCCGAATAGCTATACTTCCCAGTTTGCGCATGCATAAAGGGTGTAGAAAATACAAGAAGGCCTATTGTATAAATGAATGCTTTCAAACTTGTTCTTATTAATACTTATGCCTAAATTTAAACTATAAAAAAATACAATACTATGGAACGCAGAAATTTCTTAAAACAAAATTTTTTAGTAGGCGGTTCACTTTTAGCAGGCAGTAGTTTATTAGCAGCAAATGCAAAAACAATTACATCCAACACTGCAGCGCCGATCCCCTTTAAATTAAAATATGCTTTTCATGATGGTATGTTTGAAAATTTTGCGGGTCCTAATTTTATTGATCAAATAAAATATGCACACAGTATTGGCTTTACTGCCATTGAGGACAATGGGATGATGAGCAGAACCCCCGAAATGCAACAAAAAATTGGAGATACACTTGCGGCACTTGGAATGCAAATGGGCGTATTTGTGGTGAACTTCTCTAATAATGATAAAACTAATTTAACCACTGGTTCTAAAGAATGGAAAGATAAGTTTACGGCGTCTTGTAAAGAAGCCGTTGAAGTAGCTAAAAGAACCAATGCAAAATGGATGACCACAGTGCCTGGTAATTTTGATAGAACTTTGCCCATGGATATTCAAACAGGCAATGTGATTGAAGGATTAAGAGCAGGGGTAGAAATCTTAGAAAAAAATAATTTAATCACTGTCTTAGAACCTTTGAGCGATACGCCCAATTTATTTTTACGCTACTCAGACCAAGCCTATGCAATTTGTAAGGCCATCAATAGCCCCGCTTGTAAAATTTTATTTGACATGTACCACTTGCAAAAAAATGAGGGCAATATTATAAATAATATCAACAGGTGTTGGTCTGAAATTGCCTATTTTCAAATTGGTGATAACCCAGGTCGCAAAGAACCAGGATCGGGCGAGATGAATTACCGTAATATCTTCAAACATATTGATAGTAAGGGTTACAAAGGAATACTAGGTATGGAACATGGGAAAGTAGGCGCAGGAAAAGAAGGAGAATTGGCTTTAGTTAAAGCGTATAGAGAAGCTGATAATTTTTAATGTATTTATTTTAACGAAACCGAATCATTATAATCAATCTATAATCAACGAATAGCATAAAACTTATAAATATTCTAATATGAAAAAATATTTTCTATTCTTTTTACTTTTTACACTAGTCGGAAAAACAAATGCACAAAATTATCAGCCTAATTGGGAATCTTTAAACACTAGAAAAATTCCTTCTTGGTTCCATCAAGATAAGTTTGGCATTTTTATTCATTGGGGTGTGTATTCTGTGCCCGCTTATGCACCAGTCATGCCTAATAGTGGTTATAGTTATTCTGAGTGGTATAGATATAGATTGCATGAGAAACAAAAAGATTTTATGGTCTTTCATAATAAAAATTATGGAAGCAGTTTTGCTTACGAACAATTTGAACCAATGTTCAAAGCAGAAATGTTTGATCCGAATCAATGGGCCGATGTATTTAAAAAATCGGGCGCACGCTATGTAGTGCTTACTTCTAAACACCACGATGGTTATACATTATGGAATAGTGCTGAAGCCGATCGCGATTGGAATAGACCTTGGAATGCAGTAACGGGAACACCTAAGCGTGATTTATTAGGAGACTTGTCTACTTCAGTTAGGGGTGCAGGACTTAAAATGGGTTATTATTATTCTTTATACGAATGGTTTAATCCCTTATGGTTGCATAACCGAAAAAAATATGTGACTGAACATATGATACCACAGTTTAAAGATTTAGTCACTAAATATAAGCCCTCTGTTATTTTTTCTGATGGCGAATGGGATATAGCTGATACCGCTTGGCAAAGCCCTGCACTACTGGCTTGGTTATTTAATGAATCACCGGTAAAAAATGATGTAGTGGTAAACGATCGTTGGGGAAATAACACAAGAGAAAAAAATAATGGCGCTATGTATACAACTTCTGAATATGGAAGTGGGATGGACGCCAGTATAATCTGGGAAGAGAGTCAGGGGGTGGGGCATTCTTATGGCTACAATAGAAATGAACAATTAAAAGATTATAAAAGCAGTCATGATTTAATTTTAATGTTAGGTGATATTGTTTCAAGAGGGGGCAATTTATTATTAGACATTGGACCTGATGCAGATGGCACTATTCCTGTTATTATGCAACAACGCCTATCAGACATAGGAGATTGGTTAGCCATTAATGGAGAAGCTATTTATGAAACGGAATCCTGGAGGCCTGCTCAGTGGACGAAGGGCTATGTTCCACCAAAGAAGGGTGCTAGTTTTATGGCTGGATATAATGTCGCGAAACTAGTGGTACCACAAAGCGATAGCGCTTATATAGAAACCTTCTTCACCAAAAAAGGAAACGATGTTTATTGTATTGTGCCTTCCTATCGTAATACACTTACTGTTAGAAATTTAAAATTACCTAGCAGCGCTACTGCTACTGTTTTAGGAGCTGATGTAAAAACAAGTTGGAAACAAAAAGGAAAAGATATCGTAATTGATTTAACCACACTTAGACCTAATAGTATTTCTAGTTCTGGCATATTTGTAGTGAAATTAAAACAATAGTGAATTAAAACAGAAAGACTTAGTAGGATGAAAGTATAAGATGCTTTATAAAAAAAGCTCCCCCGATTTATCGAGGGAGCTTTTTTTATTGTGGCGTATTAAATTAAATAGTCTTTATTAAATTATACTTTTTCATTTGGTTGTTCATTACCTTAAACCATAGAGGTGGCACCAATGAAAGTAAAATCATTCCAGGATAGCCAGTAGGCATTTGTGGAGCATTGTCATAACTTCTTAGTATTTGATATTTTCTAGAAGCCAAGTAATGATGATCGCTATGACGGCTTAATTCAAATAACATTAAACGACCAATAATATGATTGCTATTCCAGCTATGATGGGGTTGCACTCTTTCGAATTGGTGATCGCCTGTTTCATTTCTAGTGAGTCCATAATGTTCAATATAATTCACCGACTCTAATAATAAACCACCCATTAAAGCTGCTACCATAAATAATAATGTGGTAGTTAGTCCAAAAAAGCTAAAAATACCTACTAGTAATAAAAGTTGAATGATTTGGAATAAAAGCATTTCATTTTGTAAGGTAAACCCCTTGTGTCCTTTCTTTGCAGCCTCTTCACCAGCAATTTTCCATGCACTTTTATAAGTACCTATTAAAGTTTGAGACCAGAAGGCATATAAAGATTGATTGTACTTAGCCGTACTTGGATCTGAAGCGGTTGCCACATGCTTATGATGTCCTTTATTATGCTCAATAAAAAAATGCATGTATAAACTAGTTAATAGAAGCATTTTAGCAAAGGTTTGTTCCATTTTATTCACTCGATGCCCTAATTCATGCGCTACATTAATACCAAAAGAACCACATAGCAAACCCATACTAATTACTCTACCCACTATTGTAGCTGTAGATAAAGCAGGCGCTTGTAAAGAGTTTAAGAAAATCCAAAGTGAATAATATTGCATAATCACGGCTGCATATAAAATAAAATCGTAAAGTTTATTTTGTTTCGCTAAAGATTCTTCTACTTCATCTAAATTAGCAGGGCTGGCTTTTATAAATAGTTCTAGAAAAGGAATAGCAAAAAAAGTATATAATAAAGGGGTATAACATATTAAACCTTCGCCTTGAAAAGCAAGTAAGGATAATACATATAGTATAAAAGGAGTAACATATTTAAAGGCCTTCATAGAAGTATACATAGTAGTCAATTTTAAAAATAAAATTTATATATTTTAAAGGTACAAATTAATAAGATATTTTAAAGGGAAAAGTCAGGCTCTATTTAATTTAAATAGAGGTCGGCAATTTTTTTAGCTTCAATAATGGGATCTCCTTCGTTTCTATTGGTTAGAACAATAATCATTAATTTTTGTGTAGGAAATAATAAAATATTATTTCTAAACCCTATTGAGCTTCCATCATGATAAGGGTGTGTGATAGTTTTATAATCTTCTATATGCCATCCATATCCATAATCAATCATTTTGCCATTGTCTAATTTTTTTCTACTCCATGTATTTTTTTGCATTTCAGGACTTAATAATTTATAGTCCCATAAAGCCTTAATCCATTTGGTCATCTCCATTGTATTAGTATAAATACCCCCATCTCCTAATACCGCACTGGTAAGGTTTTGGTCGGTCTGTGTCCAGATTCCATTTTCAAATGAATTTCCATAAGCTCTATTTACAATCGTTGATTTTCCTTGTTCAAATGCCACTGTCGATTTCATCCCCAAAGGTTTAAAAATATTTTCCTTTAAAAAAATTGCAAAATCTTGACCGCTTATTTTTTCTACAATGAGTGCTAAGATGGCATAACCCGTATTACTATATTTATAGTTAGTGCCTGCCGGGAAATACAAAGAATCGGCTATATACATTAACTGTAAGCAATTGGTATCATGCAATTGTTTTTGTTGAGTAGCCGGCATCAGGTCTTCGTAGTCAATGAGGCCTGAACTATGGGTTAGTAAGTGTTTAATTTTTATTTTTTTACCATATGCTGGAAAACTGGAAAAATATTTAGTCAGTGGATCTTCTAAAGAAATTTTATTATTTTTTGCAAGTAGTAAAATAGACATGGCTGTAAACTGTTTGGTCACGGAGGCCAATCTAAAATTAGTGAATGGGTCTATTTTTTCAAAACTGCTAAGCTCTTTTACACCATAACCTTTTTTAAAAATAATTTTACCGTTTTGGTAAACAAGTACACTGGCTCCAGGTTTTGAATCTGAATTATACTCCGACAAAATAGCGTCTATTTTTCTTTCCTTTATTAATAATGCACTTGGCTTGCAAGCGCCTACTGATAAAAGTATTAAGCAGTAAAAGGCTATTTTATGAACTAATTTTGAACTCATTTTTTTAATAAATTTTCTAATTCCACCTGGGTTTCTTTTACTGCTTTTTCTGTTTGAGTAGTAGGAGCCATTTCTGTACTTTCTAAAATATTAAATAATCCTGTAAACTTTTGATAAATAGCAGGAAACTTATGCATTGACTTTTTGCGCCCTTCATAACAAATCATGGATAAGTCGTGTTGACGTTGCCACTGTACTGTACTCGTTTTCACCCTTGGATCCATAGTAATGGTAATGGGTTGTTCTTGTATTTGTCCGTCTACTGTTAATCTTATTTTATAATTACCTGGCATCACCCATGGTGCAGTAGCATCGGGTGGGGTATTATGTTTAATAGCTGTCATGGGGTAGGCCGCAGGAATATTCAATGGGGTATATCTCATATCCCATAAAAAACGGTGGGCACCTTTAGTGGCTGCTAGAATTTGTTGAGGTCTAATCCAATACAAAGGAATATTGACTTCAGGTATGGTATATAAAGTATCCTTACTACTAAAGGTTCTAATGATTTCTCCTTTCGCATTGATTATTTCTAGTTTTACAGGACTAGTACTATTACTATTTAAATAATAATCAATCATCGCACCATCGGGAGGATTCTCACCTGCTGATTCTTCAGGAGGTAGTGGCGTATCGGTATTCATATTCCATCTTACTCTTACCGCTTTTTGTGGTTTGAATAAAACGGTTTCTTTTGTTTTATTTACATTGATTTGTCGAATGGGCGTAATATTATCTAAAATCCAAAAACTACGACCATGTGTTCCAATGACCAAGTCGTCATCTTTAATAACTAAATCACGAATAGAACTAGCTGGCATATTTAATCTTAAAGACTGCCAGTTTTCGCCAGCGTCTAACGAAAAGTAAACTGCATTTTCTGATCCTGCAAATAATAAACCTTTTCTCACTGCATCTTCTCTTACTGAATTAATAGGTTCATTCGGTAAACCATTAATTATTTTTTTCCAAGTCAATCCACCATCAGTTGTTTTATAAATATGCGGTGTCATGTCATCTACTCTAATTCTGTTCACGGCAACATAGGCGGTGTTTACATCAAACCTACTTGCATCAATCATTGAAATTTTACTCCAAGAGGTAATAGATGTTGGCGTAATATTTTTCCAATTTTTACCTCCATCTTTAGTGATATGAATAAGTCCATCATCGGTACCTGCCCATAAAACATTTAAGTCTTGATAAGAAGGGGCAAGTGAATACACCACTCCACGTTGACGCATTTTTTTAACTTCATCTGTATTGTAAATACCTACACTAGCAGGTATATCCCAGGTCTCACGGCTTAGATCGGGACTAATGGTTTCCCAACTTGATCCGCCATTGATGGTTTTAAAAATAATATTACCTGCAAAAAATAATGTTTTGTTATCGACGGGTGAAAATAAAACAGGCGCTGTTCTAATAAAACGAACCTTACCATCTCTTACTGGAGTAGGTGAAATATTTTGTACTTGCGCTGTGCGTTTATCAAACCTTGTAATTTTTCCGCCATAAATAATATTGGGATCTAAGGGGTCAGCTGCTACATAACCATATTCTTCCACACCTACTGGATGCCATTCTCTAAAAGTAATTCCACCATCATTCGAACGCGATGCAATACCCACTGAACCACTTTCTTGTTGACCTCCATATACATTATAAGGAAAAGCATTGTCGGTACTTACATGATAAAACTGAGCAGTAGCTTGATTATACCAACTTGAATAAGTTTCACCACCATTCACTGTAATGATGCCTCCTTGGTCTAAACCAATAGCAATAATATTGGTGTTATTAGGATTAATCCAAATACGGTGATAGTCATCTCCGCCTGGTGCCCCTTTAATTCCTTCCCAATTTTTTCCGCCGTCTTTCGATTTCCACATCACTACATTCGCAGAATAAACTATATCTTCATTTTTAGGATCGGCTTTTACTTCTGCAAAATCACTTCCTCTTCCCCATAGTCTTGCATCGGAAGTTAACATATACCAAGACTCTCCTCCATCATCACTTCTATAGATACCTCCTTTTTTGGCTGCATCTACTGTCGCGTACATTCTATTTGAATTGCTAGGGGCAATGGTAAATCCAATTCTTCCTAAACCATCTTCAGTAGTAGTTGGAAAACCTTTTGTTATTTTTTTCCAAGTATTTCCACCATCGATAGATTTATATAAGCCACTTGCTTCTCCATCCCATGCACCGTTTTCCCAAGGACCTTGTCTAGCCGCCCAAATGGTGGCAAACACAATATTGGTATGATTCGGATCAATCAATACTTGCACAGCCCCTGTGTTTTCATCAATATATAATACTTGCTCTAAAGTTTTACCGCCATCTAAACTTCTATAGACACCACGTTCTTTATTAGGACCATAAGGATGACCAAGTGCTGCTACAAAAATTCTATTTTCATTAGTGGGGTCAATACTGATGCCGCCAATTTGTTGCGCATCATGCAATCCCATATTGCTCCAAGTCTTTCCCGCATCTATTGATTTATATAAACCATTCCCAATAGATAAATCGGGACGTTGAATACCTTCACCACTGCCTACATAAATTATATTTGAATTAGAAGGAGCTACGGCTACATCGCCCACGGATCCTGTGTTTTGCGCATCAAAGATGGGCTTCCAGGTATGACCATAGTCGGTAGTTTTCCATACACCACCATTATTTACACCAATGTAAAATATATTGGGCTGGTCCGCAACACCAGAAATACCCACTGTTCTTCCAGCTCTATGTGGACCAATCATTCTATATTTTAAACCCGCTAATTGTTCAGCACTTACTTGTGCAAAGGAAGCAGTTGTCAATAGTCCTAATATAATAGTAGAAAATACGAATCGGTTCTTGCTTTTTAAAGTAGATAAAAGAGATATCATATGTTTAATTTAGGTTCTTAAATATACAAAATATTAGCTTTGTTTATTTGCTCTTGGGAGCTAGCAGAATATTCATTAAATTCAAATATTGATTTTAAAATATTTATTCAATTTTTTTATGAAAAAGCAATTCATTTTTATCTTTTTTTTGGTCATTAGCCTTTTTAGCTCAAAGCCCTTTTTTGCACAAACGGCTGGTTCTAAAGCATTTGCAGCTATGCCTTTTCGATTTATTGGTCCTGATGGCAATAGGGCTATAGCAGTGGTGGGAGAGCCAGGTAATCCAATGGTATCTTATGTGGGGGCAGCTTCCGGAGGTATTTGGAAAACCACTGATGGTGGTGTGCATTGGAAACCGATTTTTGATCATATGGATAATTCTTCTATAGGTGCATTAGCCATTTCAAAATCGCATCCTCAACAAGTTTGGGCTGGTACTGGTGAAACATTTGTGATTCGTCCAGCACATGCCAATGGTAATGGAATTTATAAGTCAAGTGACGGCGGTAAAACATGGGAAAATAAAGGACTCAAAGAAACTGTTACAATTAGTAAAGTCATCGTTGATCCGACGGATACGAATACTATTTATGTAGCGGCCATGGGTCATATGCATGGACCACAAGAAGAGAGAGGTGTATATAAAACAGTAGATGGTGGAAATCATTGGGAGCGCATTTTGTTTGTAGATGCGAATACAGGTTGTAGCGATTTATCTTTAAATGAAAAAGATCCTAAAAATTTAGTGGCTGCCATGTGGCAAGTAAATCTTACCACTTGGAATTTAAATAGCGGTGGCCCAGGTGGTGGATTTTATAAAACAATGGATGGAGGTAAAACTTGGAAAGTAATGAATAATGGATTACCAGGTGGTAGTGCTCATCCTATTGGTAAAACATCTATAGACATTGCACAGAGTAATCCTCAAACCATTTATGCATTAGTAGAAGACAAATCTCCTGGCTTATATAAATCAATTGACGGAGGAGAACATTGGAAATTAATGTATGAAAGTCATTCAATGGCACAACGCGCCCCTTACTATACAAGAGTTCGTGTATCAACGCAAAATGAAAATAAATTATATACTATTTGTGTTACCATCATGGAGTCAAAAGACGGCGGCATTAGTTTTAATGGCAATGGAACCTACGAACCGGGTGGCGATAACCATGATATTTGGTTTGATCCTACCAACGCAGAACGTATAATGGTAGCACATGATGGTTGTATGAATATGAGCTTTAATGGAGGTAAAACTTGGAGCAATATTAATTTACCTATTGCACAAATGTATCATGTAGCAGTAGATAATATGGTTCCTTATCATGTAATGGGCAATAGACAAGACGGTTATAGTTATAGAACAGCAGCTATTAGTATGCAAGGTTCCATTCCTTTAGGTTTATGGGAAGGAGTAGGCGGTTGTGAAAGTGGATTTGCACAAGCCGATCCTTTTGATAATAATATTATTTGGTCTGGATGTTATGATGGAGGATTAGATGTTACCGATGTTAGAACAGGCTACTCACATGATGTGCGTCCTTGGCCAGCAGCAGGCTATGGTTGGGCTCCAGCAGATATGAAATATCGTTGGCATTGGAATTTTCCGATGGCATTATCTAAACATCAAAAAGGGGTAGTCTATGTTGGAAGTCAATATGTACATAAAACTTCTAACAAGGGAATGTCTTGGAATATCATTAGCCCCGACTTAACCACCAATGATAAATCCCATCAGCAAAATTCTGGTGGTATTAATTCCGACAACCTAATGACATTTGATGGCTCTACATTATATGTCATTGCTGAGTCTCCTTTAACAAAAGGCGTTTTATGGACAGGAAGTAATGATGGACAAGTACAAATTACTACCAATGATGGAAAAACATGGACCAATGTTACAGCGAATATCAAAGGCATTGCACCATGGGGGACCATTCGAAGTATTGATCCTTCAAATTTTGAAACGGGCACTGCTTATATAAGTATTACCTATCAACAATTAGGGGATTTCAAACCCTATATTTTTAAAACAACTAATTATGGTAAATCCTGGAAAGAGATAGGAGCGGGTATCCCAGCGGGTAATAGTTCATTTGTACATAGCATCAAAGAAGATCCCGTTCAAAAAGGTTTGCTCTATGCAGGAACGGATAATGGTTTATATATTAGTCCAGATGATGGCCAAACTTGGACACATTTAAAAAATAATCTACCCCCTTCTCCTGTTTATTATATTGCGATTCAAAAAAACTTTCGCGATCTAGTCTTAGCAACCTATGGAAGAGGCTTTTATATTTTAGATGATATCACACCTTTGAGAGAGTGGAGTAAGCAAATGGTAAAAAATAAAAATGAATTATACGCACCTAGACAAGCTTATCGTTTTAATTATAAAACAGGTATTCATAGCGAATCCTCCATGGTCACTGGGAACAATCCTCCTTATGGTGCCAGCATCAACTATTATTTAGCAGATAGCCTTTCTTCTAATCCTTTTATTTATATTTTAAATATGAAAGGAGATACCATTCAAAAAATGAAAGGCACAGCTAATAAAGGGGTCAATAGAATTTGGTGGAATCTTGCACATAATGATCTTGTGCTTCCACCCTTAAAAACAATACCTGATAATAAAAATTATATAAAATTTGATTCACTCGGGAATAGACGCATGGTTATTTATGATTTAGATATTGGTCCAGGACTAGAGCCTATTAAAATTCCGCCAGGTACTTATACTGTGGTTTTAAAAGTTGGTAAAGAAATAATGAAGCAACCTATACAAGTATTAAAAGATCCTAATTTAAATTCAAGTATGACTGCTATTCAAGCTCAATATGAGTTTGGTATGCAATTGACTAATGCTATGCAAAAATGCTTAAGCTTAATCGAGAAAATGGAAATAGAGCGAGCTAATTTATTAAAGCAAAATACCCCAGAAGCTACTGCGCGTGAAAAACAAATTTATGCTATAGAAAAAGAAGTATTTGATATTCACTTGACGGGAGCGAGGATGGATATATTTAGAAATCCAGCTAAAATATTTGAAAGACTATTAGCGATCACCAAAGAAAGTCAAACAATGGGCGCCGATTTTCCACCCACTTCTCAACAAAAATTAGTGTATCAGGACCTAAACACTCAATTAGAAAAACTTTCTAGAGCCTATTTAAAATTGTAAAGCAAAAAAATACCCTCCTTTTTAAGGAGGGTATTTTTTTTAAGCATTTCTTTATTTTATTTATTCCACCAATAAGTAAATTTCAATACTACGGCTCTATTTTTTACAAATACAGGCCCGATATAGTAGTTATCGGTATATACTATAAATAAATCAGAGACGGGTTTATAACGCCATTGAAATCTTGTATTAAAGTTTATATTTTTTGTCTGCTCGTTATACTGGTAAAAGGCAGTAAAAAATAATTTATCCGTCATGGTAATATCTACTTTAGGACCAATTAAGAAGAAATTATTTTTACCCCAGGGTTGGGGTAGTTCAATATAATTATAAGTGGCAGATACATCAAAGTTGACATAGGGTTGAATACGATAACCAATATTACCCGTAATACTTGATAATCTACCATTGGCATAGTAGCCTCCTCTACGAGCCGATAGATAATAAGTTAATCTATGTTGTGGTGCTGAAATCCAATTAAGACCTGCCGAAGACCATTGGTGTTTGGTATTGGTAGCCAAGGTTTGCTTACCAATTCTAGTGGGATCAAAGGGTGCTAATAATTCTACATATTCGTTTTGAATGACAGAGGCGATAGTGCTCTTGTCTCTAAATGTAATTAGATAATTAAATGATTTAGTGTTATCTGTTACATTAAAATTTGTATTATAATAATTTGTAGTAGTGAATTGAGGGCCATGGCTTAAGATAGAGCCGCCTTTAGGAAAAAATAAGCGTGTAATGCTTGGCATAATCTTGATATAATTATTTCTTGGAATATAGCCTACTTCTGCATTGTAATTATTGCCTACCACTTCATGCTGCCAAGAAACAATCCAGTTTCTACTACTATATTGTAAATTACCTGCGTTTAAAAAATCATTACCTATTTTATTAGGTGTAAATGATTTTATTAAAATAGTTTTTCCTGACAAAACATTATTTTTTGGAGCAAGGTTAAATTCAAAACCAAAGTTTCTATTATACGAGTTGCCTATAGCGTTTGTGGAACTCTTAGTGCTAGTGGTTTGTGTTGGATAATCCAAAGCAGTCTTGTCAATATAAAATAATTCAATATTAGATTTTTTAAATAATTTTCTTTGCAAGGCAACTACTGCAAAATTTTGTGCTAATAAATTTTTAGACTCATCCGCACTGGTTTTCATATCCATAATACCTATACGCCAATTCTTATTCACTCTACCACTCATTCTAGCACCAAAATCAATAT
>JBILDC010000001.1:0-184256 GCA_044352855.1 Sediminibacterium sp.
ATCTACTGGTGTATTTAATTTTATGTGGAAACAAATTGGTGAAAATATTGCTAAGTATAAATCTTATCCAAGAATTGTGGGTGAAACAGGCGGAAAAGATTTTGTAATGGTACATGAAACTGCTGATATAGATACGGTAGTTACAGCACTAGCGCGTGGCGCCTTTGAATACCAAGGACAAAAATGTTCTGCTGCCTCTCGTGCTTATTTACCTTCTAATATTGCACCTCTCATTAAAGAAAAATTAGTGAAAGCGATTAAGACGATGAAAATGGGAACGGTTGAAAACTTTTCCAATTTTGTAAATGCAGTCATTGATGAAAAATCTTTTGACAATATTGCTAAATACATTGATCAAGTTAAAAAAGATAAAAAAGCAAAAATACTTGTGGGTGGAAATTATAGTAAAAAATTAGGTTACTTTATTGAACCTACTGTAATTGAAACCACTGATCCAAAATACACAACAATGTGTGAAGAAATTTTTGGACCAGTACTTACTATCTATACTTACCCGGCAGCTGAATATGAAAAAACATTAAAGCTTTTGGATAGCACTTCTAAATATGCATTAACAGGTGCCATTATTGCACAAGACCGATCTGCGATTGAACTTGCCACTAAATTGTTAAGACATGCAGCGGGTAATTTTTATATCAACGATAAGCCTACAGGAGCCGTTGTAGGACAACAGCCTTTTGGAGGTGCCAGGGCTTCTGGAACCAATGATAAAGCAGGTTCTATGTTGAATTTATACAGATGGTTAAGCGCAAGGACAATAAAGGAAACCTTTAACCCTCCTACCGACTATACTTATCCATTTTTAAAAGAAGCGTAAAGCACTGTTTTTTGCTCTATTTTATGGTAGAAAACAGTATATTTGCTGCTCAAAATTAAAGGACTGTGGCCCAAAAATTTTCTAAAGAAACTTATCTCTACTGGTACGAACTCATGCAGTTAATACGTCAGTTCGAATCTAAATCGGAAGAGATGTATAAAATGGCTGGAAAAATCAGAGGTTTTTTCCACGTTTATAATGGACAGGAAGCCATTGCAGCTGGCTGTATGACAGCTACCAACCAAGAAGACCCCTTCATAACTGGATACCGTGACCATGGTTTAGCCTTAGCGAAAGGCATGAGTCCCAATTCAGCCATGGCAGAATTATATGGTAAGGCTACAGGATGTTCAAAAGGAAAAGGAGGCAGTATGCACTTCTTTAGTAAGGAGCATTATTTCTTTGGAGGACATGGTATTGTGGGAGCTCAAATAGGAACAGGTGCAGGTTTAGCTTTTGCAGAACAATACCGTGGTTCAAAAAATGTGGTTTTATGTTTTTTTGGAGATGGTGCTGCAAGACAAGGTATGTTGCATGAGGTATTTAACTTAGCCATGCTTTGGAAATTACCAGTGGTATTTATTTGCGAGAATAACAACTACGCAATGGGTACTTCCATTGAAAGAACAAGTAATGTTATTGATATTTATAAATTAGCCGATGCCTATGAAATGCCTTCTGATAAAATAGATGGTATGACAGCAGAAGCAGTTCATGAAGGTGTGGTGAGAGCTGTGAAAAGAGCTCGTGATGGTGAAGGCCCTACTTTATTAGAAATGAAAACCTATCGTTATAGAGGTCACTCTGTATCAGATCCTCAAAAATATCGTTCTAAGGATGAAGTGGAAGATTATAAAAATCAAGATCCTATTACAAAAGTACATAGTACTATTCTTGAAAATAAGTTTGCCACTATTGAAGAACTTAATGCGATAGATGAAAAAATTGCATCAATTGTGGAAGCTTCGGTAAAATTTGCAGAAGAAAGTCCATGGCCTGATGATAGTGAATTATTGAAAGATGTATACATTGATTCATCTTACCCTTTTATTGTTGACTAATTATAACAAATATATATGAGCGAATTACACCAAGAAAAACACCCCTTTGTAGATTTTGTAAAGAAAAATCAAAAAACCTTAACCTATACTTTAACTGCTTTAGTAGTAGTTGTGTTAGCTTATTTTGGCTATACTGAATTATATCAAAACCCAAGAGAAGCCAAGGCTGCTGATACTATGTTTACAGCAGAAAAATATTTTGGATTAGACTCTTCTAATTATGTATTAAACGGAGATGGAACGAATAAAGGCGTATTATATGTTATCAAAGAATACAGTGGAACGAAGGCAGCTAATTTAGCTAATTACTATGCAGGTATTAGTTATTACCGCTTGAACGATTACAATAAGTCAATTGAACATTTAAAGGACTTCTCCACTTCTGCAAAACAAGTACAAGCTATCGCTTACGGAACAATTGGCGATGCTTACGCGGATTTAAAAAAGAACGAAGAGGCTATTGATTATTATAAAAAAGCTGGTGGTCATTTCCCAGAAGATGAAGGAATTTCTGCTGAGTATTTATACCGTGCCGCTTCTTTATTAGAAATTAATGGAAAGGCAGACGACGCTATTGAAATATATACCACGATTAAGACGAAGTATCCTAAAACAGATAAAGGCTTCCAGGCCGATAAGTATATTAATAGATTGAAGGTTCAGCCTTAATTTATTACCCAAAAGCTTTTAAAGGCATTCTCCACCAAATGTGGAGAATGCCTTTTTATTTTAGCTTAATTATTAGCTAAGTATTCTTATTTTTGATACATGACAGTACAGCTATTTATTCCTTGTTTTATGGATCAATTGTATCCACAAGCTGCTTATAATACTATTAAGGTATTAGAAAAGGCAGGTTGTAAGGTTAAATATAACGAACAACAAACCTGTTGTGGCCAGCCTGCTTTTAATGCTGGTTTTTGGAGCGAGTCTAAAGATGTATGTACCAAATTTGTACAAGACTTTGATGGTACCGATTATATTGTTAGCCCTAGTGCAAGTTGTACAGGATTTGTAAGAAATAATTTTGGTAAAATTTTCGAGAACAATGCCTTTCAAAGTCCTGCTAAAAAAGTAACTAATAGAATGTTTGAGCTTTCAGAATTCTTGGTGAAAATTTTAAATGTTACCGACCTTGGCGCTAAATTTGAAGGCAAGGCTACTTATCACGATAGTTGTGCGGGTTTAAGAGAATGTCATATTAAACAAGAACCTAGAACACTTTTATCAAAAGTGGCTGGTTTAGAATTAGTGGAAATGAATGAAGTGGAAACTTGTTGTGGTTTTGGAGGAAGTTTTGCCGTGAAGTATGATACCATTAGTGTGTCAATGGCCGATCAAAAAATTGAAAACATTATAAATACAAATGCTGAATATTTAATTAGTACCGATTTAAGTTGTTTAATGCATTTGGATGGACGCATGAAATTCAATGGTAATAATGTGCAAATACTACATTTAGCAGATGTACTAGCAAGTGGATATTAACGTCATATTAAATTAGAAGTATACTTAACTTACCTAACTTTTAATTTACTACACTTTCAAAACTATTTTACTATGGCCTATTGGTTAATTAAATCAGAACCCTTCAAATATTCTTGGGATCAATTTGTTAAAGACAAAAAAACATTCTGGGATGGTGTAAGAAATTATGGTGCCCGCAATAATTTAAGGTCTATGAAAAAAGGCGATTTGGCTTTTTGGTACCATAGTAATGAGGGTATGGAAATTGTGGGTATTGCTAAAGTGGTTAAAGAATCCTACCAAGACCCTACCACAGAAGAAACCGCCTGGTTAGCGGTTGACTTTGCACCTCATGAAAAGTTAAAACATCCTGTGAAATTATCAGACGTAAAAGCCAATACCAATTTAGCCGATATGGCATTGGTAAGATTAGGGCGATTATCGGTACAGCCTGTTACAGATAAAGAGTGGAAGGAAGTCATGAAAATGAGCCAGGGGAAATAAGTATCTTATTAATATTTGGGGGTATTACTTAAAAAATACATAGCCAATAAATATCGCTATTATAACCCCTATTATATCTGCAAATATACCAGCCCATAAAGCATATCTAACTTTTTTAATACCCACGCTTCCAAAATATAGAGCTATGATATAAAAAGTAGTATCTGCAGAACCCTGAAATATAGACGCTAATTTTCCAACAAAAGAATCGGGCCCTTGGTTTTGAAATATATCTAACATCATTCCTCTAGCTCCACTCCCACTTAAGGGTTTCATAATGGCCACCGGTAAAGCTCCAATAAATTCAGTATTCATTCCTGTGAGTTGAATTAAATAAGTAATGGCATTTAAAACATAAGTCATAGCACCGCTATCTCTGAATACACGAATAGCTACTAGCATGGCCACTAAATAAGGTATAATTTTTATAATTACTTCAAAACCATTTTTAGCACCTTCAATAAAGGCGTCGAACACAGATACTTTTTTATAAGCACCTCCTAGAATAATGGCAACAATAATTACAAGAAGTAATCCGCTGCCAATTACTTTTGAAAATACTTCTTTATTAACAGGGCTTAAAGAATTCACTCCAAAAAGTACACCCACCATTATTAATACTAAAGCTATTAACCAGCTAATTAAAACCTTATCCCATTTTAGTTTTTGGTAAAATCCTACCATTAATATAGAAGCGAGTGTAGTTCCAATGGTGGCTAATACGCAGGGTATAAAAATACTCGCTGCATCTTGTGAGCCTGCTGCTAACCTATAGGATATAATAGTTAAAGGAATAATGGTTAGTCCAGAGGTATGTAATACCAAGAACATAATTTGTGCATTGGTGGCCTTCTCTTTTTCAGGGTTTAAACTTTGTAAGCTTTCCATGGCTTTTAAACCAAAAGGAGTAGCTGCATTATCTAATCCTAACATATTGGCAGAAAAATTCATCACCATCTGGCCCATGGCTGGATGATTGGCGGGTACTTCAGGAAATAAACGACTCAAAAATGGATTCATCCATTTTGCTAGCTTTTGAATAGCTCCTGCTTTTTCAGCAATATTCATTAAACCTAAGAAAAAGACCATGGTGCCAGCTAGTGGGAAGGCTACATCAATTACAGAGGACTTTGCTGAATCAAAGATACCATCCGCTAATAACTTGAAAATGGCTGTATCGCCCAAAAAAACAAGTTTACAGAGGGCAATTATAAAGGCAATCACAAAAAAAGCCATCCAAATAATATTCAAGGCCATAATCTATTGTTTATGGTTCTAATATAGTCATTTTTGAGTTTAGAATTGTATTTTTGCGCTCATAAAACACTAGAAATTATGGCTTTACAGGCAGGGATTGTGGGATTACCCAATGTAGGAAAATCGACCTTATTTAATGCAGTTAGCAATAGTGCCAAAGCACAGGCAAGTAATTACAGATTCTGTACCATTGAACCCAATGTAGGTTTAGTGGATGTACCAGATAATAGATTGCAACAATTAGCAGATTTAATTATTCCCAATAAAATAGTCCCTACTCAATTAGAAATTGTGGACATTGCTGGTTTAGTGAAAGGCGCAAGTAAGGGAGAAGGATTAGGTAATAAGTTTTTAGCCAATATTAGAGAAGTAAGTGCCGTGATACATGTGATTAGATGTTTCGAAGATGAGAATGTATTAAGAGAAGAAGGCGCTATTAACCCTATTGCGGATAAAGAAATTATTGAAACTGAATTACAATTAAAAGATTTAGATAGTGTTGACAAGAAAATTCAACGCTGCGAGAAAATGGCTAAAACCGATCCGAAGGCCAAAGTGGAATTAGAGGTCTTACAAAAATGTAAAAATCATTTAGAGCAAGGTAAAAGTATTCGTTCTTTAGATTTATCTAAGGAAGACAGACTTGTGATTGCAGATAGTTTTTTATTAACTGAAAAACCTGTGATGTATGTGGCCAATGTGGATGAAGCTTCGATGCATACAGGCAATAAGTTTTCAGCTATGTTAGTAGATATGGCTAAAGCAGAAGGCGCGGAAGTAATTGTAATGTGTAATAATATTGAATCACAGATTGCAGAACTAGAAGATCCTGCAGATAGAGCGGTATTTATGGATGAATATAAAATGACAGAGCCTGCTTTAAATCGTTTAATTCAATCGGCTTACAAATTATTAAACTTAGAAACTTACTTTACTGCAGGTGTACAAGAAGTACGCGCTTGGACTATTGGTAGAGGCTGGAAAGCCCCGCAAGCTGCTAGTGTAATTCATACAGATTTTGAAAAAGGATTTATTAAAGCGGAAGTAATTGCTTTTGATGATTTTATTAAATTTAAAAGTGAAGCCGCTTGTAGAGAAAGTGGTAAATTAAGAATTGAGGGTAAAGAATATATTGTAAAAGATGGTGATGTAATGCATTTTAGATTTAACGTTTAAATTAAAATATACAATTTAATATTATTTGATCCTATTTCATTGAACTTATCACTATGAAAAAAAAAGCGTTCATTTATTCACTTGTATTATGCTATTTATTAATGGCTTGTAATAGTAGTCAAAATACTACTGAAGCAAACAATGAAAATGCTATAGCAGCCCCTACTACTTTGTCTTATGTAATTATTAAGGTTTACCCACATGATACTAGCTCCTACACACAAGGTTTGGAATGGAATGACAATAAATTAATAGAATCAACCGGCTTGGAAGGGAAAAGTATTTTGCAAATACTTGATACCAATATGAAGCTAGTAGGTAGTAAAGTAAAATTAGACAAAGAATATTTTGGAGAAGGTACTACCCTTTTTAAAGATAAAATTTATCAACTTACCTGGAAGAGCCATAAAGTTTTTGTCTACGATGCCAAAACTTTAAAGAAGATAAATGAACTCTACTGGCCTTATGAAGGCTGGGGTTTAACGCATAACGATACCAGCTTAATTATTTCTACTGGAGAAAGTAATATCTATTTTGTAGATCCTATTCATTTTACAATTCAGAAAACATTGGGGGTATTTAATCAATATGGTTATTTGAGTAATTTGAACGAATTGGAATATGCCAATGGCCAATTATACGCCAATTTATATGGCAGAAATGAAATAGTAGTCATTGATCCAGTAAGCGGACAAGTTAAAAGTAATATAGATTTTAGTAATATACTTTCTCAAGCGGGTGTAAAATACGATCCCTTAAGTATTGATGCTGGATATGTAATGAATGGCATTGCTTATCAACCAAAGAAAAACACCTTTTTTATCACTGGTAAATGCTGGCCTGTATTAGTTGAAGTTCGTTTGAGATAAAAAGAATCAAGTTATTCTCTATAAATCTTGCTCTAATTTTTTTATTTCATAGATCATGGAGCTTCCTCTATCTGTGTTGCGCAAAGCAATTAAATTAGATAGACAACCAATGAAAAAAGCACGCAGCATTCCAAATAGGCCTGATTGTTTATATTTTTCACTCAGTAGGCTTACATAAAAGCTGTCAAACCACATAGGTAGTTTTTGTACAACACTCATTTTATGTTTTTTGACTAAATAATGCATGGACAAAGGAGAGAAATGGTATAAATGTCTGGGAACATCGTAGGCAGCCCAATATTTTTTATAATACCCTGCATCATAGCTTGTATAATTAGGTACAGCTATAATAAGACGACCATTTGGTTTTAATAATCTTTGAAAAGTTTTCATGTAATTATTCAAATCATGGACATGCTCTAGTACATGCCATAAAGTAATTACTTCAAAGCTGGCGTTTTCTAAATCATAAAGTTTTTCAATGGGGAGCAAATGAATATTATAATTTTCAAGGGCTTTCTTTCTACTAGATTCATCTGGCTCTAATGCAGTCAGTTTCCAGCCTTTTTTAGACATTGAATGCGCAAAAGCTCCTGTGCCAGCACCCACTTCTAAAATATGTCCCTTATGGCCTGTAAATAGCGATTGTACCCAATTCGTCTTTTGAGTAAGTGTATGATTTCTTACTTTATGATACAGTTGGTTTATGAAGCCATCTTTAGTATCGGTATGAGAAATATAAGAAGGGAAATTATAATAAGGTGTAATGGACTCTTTACTGGGTGAGGGATCGGTGTACTCTAGTGTACAATTGGCACATTGAATAATTTGGAAATCTTCCCCTGTGAGAGAGTAATCCTTGGTATGCAATAAATTTGAAATGTCTTCTTTATTACAAATGGGACAAGGAGAAAATTGTTTATTATTTTCCGGCATTTTTAAAAAGATTTAAATACAATTGCTGCAATGGCCATAATGGATAAAATCAGTGCTATCCAATACCATTGAATGGACTTCTTTTCACCCATCTGTTCACTTGTAGTGATGGGACTTATGGTTATATCTTTAAAATAATGATTTGAGGTAAAACTTGTATTCCAAGTAAATTCATTCTCCAATTTTTCAATGCTTCCTAAATTCCCTATGGATAATGTATTGTTATTAGCGTCAAAACTTTTTTCTAAGAATTGCTCAAATTGAATATTGGCTTGTTCGTTAGATATTGATAAAGATTCTGCTAAAAAGGTATAAAAGTGATTACTAGGTTTTCTATTATTTGTTGAAAATGTAATTGTTAATTCGGGCGCGTGTAGAGTATCTCCTATCCAAGTGGCTGGCTTTTTACTCAAATGAAGGCTACCTATATTAGTAAGCACTAATTCATTGTTTTGTACAAAATATTGTTCTAATACTTTTTCCATAGTTATTTATGAAACGAATATACGATACCAGCTATTAATTGAACACCTAAAGAGGGATATTCTGCCCAACGCTGATACTTTTTATCTAATAAGTTCTCCCCTTTAGCCCAGGCCTTCAAATGAGTGGTTAATTGATAATTAAAGGAAGCGTTCAAAATAAGCGTATTATTTAAATCATAGGCATTGCCTGCTTCATTTTTAAAGGAAGCCCCAGACCAATATTGCATACTACCTTCAATTGACCATTTTTTACTCGGATACCAACTTAAATCTCCATTCAAGTTTAATGGTAAAATACCCCAAGCATTGATATTTTCTTTGATTGAATTAAACTGAATATACTTTGCATTTGCTTTTACAATGAATTGGTCGTTTAATTGATAACGCATGGTAGTAACAAACTCCAAAGTAATGGCTCTATATTCGAAAATAGGTTGGTATTGCAAACCGAAAAACTTCGAAGGTGCTATATTGTTAATTCTATTGAAAAAAGGAATATTATGGAAATCATTTAAGGATAAACCAAAACTATACTGGAATCTTTTAGAGGCATTGACATAAAGATCTAATGCCTTCTTTACTTGAGTTGTAATTTTTAGGCTGTTGGGTGCAGCTATCCATGGGTTTATTATAGAAAGACTGGCATAATTATTATTGGTTAAAATTGTTTGCCAATTAGCTACTAATAAATAATTAGTGTCATTTAATTTCTTACTAATCTGCACGACGGGGAATAACGCAAATTCATTGGTAGTAAAACTAGGTTTAACCCCTACATTAATACTAGAATTCCATTTATTAATTTCAATAGTGGGTTGAATTGTAAAAATAGAATTCGTTTGATTAACGAAATTGGTATATGTATACTTATTAAAACTATAATTAAAATCAAGGTTTATGCTACCTGTGCCTTTTAATTTAAAACTCATTGGATTGTACATTTCTACCCATATATTATTAGTATTGGCTAAACCTTTAAAATTCTCGAATCTTAGAATTGGATTAAACATTTTATTCATTAATGAATTTTGCGAGCCTTCGTTCACCCATTTAATAGTGGTTCCAAAATTGGTAAAGGCTTGTGAATAGTCAGCTAATGATAAATTACTATTATCAGGCACTAAACCAAACCTATAGCGTTGTGTATTTTGATAAAAAGCCTGAGTTTGTATAGAGTGATTCTCGTTTAGATTGATATTGCCTAGATATGCAAAATTCTTATGGTTATACTGTTGCAAATACTGCATTCCATTAGAAGTTTCAAAACTAGCATCAAAGGCGTGGGAATGATTATTTTCATCCATCGCATTGTAACTAGCTTCAAAGAACTGGTTATTATAATTACCAAATCCAACTTTTAAATTTGTGGTATTGACTGGAAAAGAAGTCTCTTTTTCTTTGTAAGATCTTGGTATTAAAGAAATAGGTCTATACTGAAAACTTAAATTTTGTGTGGGTACTTGATAATTAAGTACCGTAATAGAGGTATCGGTTTTATTAGTAGCCTTTGTGAAATTTAGTTTGGCTATATTTTTAAGCTGCGGCTTAAAGGCTGAAATAATACTCACTTCTTTTTCAGGAATAGTATCAAGTTTCGGAGTTGTTATATTATTTGATTGAAGCAGTTTTGAAAGGTCAGCTGTTTCAATGACATTCTTCTTCGAATTTGATTTTTTAGTCTTCTTTTTGCCTTTAGTAGATTTAACTGTTTTCTTCTTTTTGCTAGCGCCTACCTTTTTACTAGCAGCAATCTTAGCTTTTTTCTTTTTATTTTGCTGAGCATTTCCTACAGATAAGAAACAGAAAATACAAATAAATAAGAAACTATATTTTAAAAAATACTTCATAATGTTTTATTTAATTGTTGGTGTTTCAGTCAATTCTTTTAACTTTTGAGCAGCAACAATTTTAAGTGGTTCTATCGTAGCGTTATCAGCTACACTTTTATAAGTAGCAATGGCATTGAAATTATCTTTCTGTGCAACATAAATATCTCCTAATAATATATAGGTACTTGTGACCCAGAATTCATAAGATTCTTGTTTTTTTATAATATCAAAGGCCGTTTTCTCCGCTAAGCTTAATTTATTTTGTATTAAATATAAATTGGCTAATTGGTAATGCGCTTCTGCAGAAATTATACTAGAGCCAGCTTTAATAACTTTGCTAATGATTTGAATAGCGGCACTTGTATCACTAGCTATTAATTTTTGATGGTATATGACCATATTAGCCATCTCAATATCATCCATAGCGCTATTTTTATCCTCAAGAATTTGTTGAGCAATCTTATTGGCATCCGTCCACTTCTCTGCTTTATATTGACATCTTAACAAACCTTTATTGGCTTCTGTAATATTTTCTTTTTGAGTAGCAATTTGCAATAATATCGTAAAGTACTTTTCAGCCAATTCATATTTTTGGTAATTAAAATAATTTAATCTAGCGGCAATCAGGGTTGCTCTTTCAGCATATAAATTGGGTGCCCTATCTGCTATAGTAGAAAAATAGAGTAAGGCAGTATCATAGTTTTGTTTAGAATAAGCTATTTCTGCAATAAGATTAGTGGCTTCAAGATTATGAATACCATTAGGAAACTTTTGTAAATAAGCAGTAAAGCCTGTAGCCGACTCTGTATATCTTTTTTGCTCATACTTAAGAACTGAAGCCATAAAGATTAATGAATCTTGTTCGTTGGTTGTTAAAGGATGGCCATAATCGTTCATGAACTGAACATATAATTCTGGGGTTTGATCCTCTATAAAAATATTGCGTATATACTCAATGGCATTTTCACTTTCTGTTGAATTTGGATAACTAGCATATAAATCTTTGAAAGTGGTAAGGGCCATTTGATTTTTATTCAAATTAAAATATACGATACCTAATTTATAATAAGCCTGAGGGTAAAATTGGGTAGCAGATTTATCTAAGGTTATTTTAGTTAAAGGAGCAATGGCATCTTGAAACTTTTCTTGGCTTACATAGGTATCTGCCAATTCCATTCTAGCATCATTAATATAGGTAGAGCTTGGATAATTAGATTCATAATTAAGTAGCATCTTAATTTTATCATTCACCTTCCCTATGCCTCCTAATATGGTGGCTTTTTGTAAAAAGGCATAGTCGGCATAAGACCAGGATAAATCTATCACATGCTGATAAGTAGCTAAAGCCTCATTCATTTTCTTTAACATCATTTGACAATCTGCTATTCTTACATAGGCATCTTGTTGATAACGATCCAACTCTACACCAGGATTTAAAATGGAGATCTCTTTAAATTGGATTAATGCTTTTGGATAAGCCCCATTTTTTAAGAAGCAATAACCTAATATATACCTAGCGCTTGTAGGATTGACTTCTCCTGAATTGATTGGATCTAACATGTATTTCTGTAGATAACCAATGGCGTCATTGATTCTACCCATCTTATAACTTATTTCTCCTAACCAAAAATGAGTGGCAGATAGATAATTACCATTATAAGGCGCATTTCTTAATTGATTCAATAATGAATAGGCTTTTTCTACTTCTCCGTCATTGATATAGTTACAGGATAGTCCATATAAAATGGCAGGATATATTTTTAATAACTCTAGGGTTGGCGTTTCAATTAATTGATAAGCCTCTAAAGCTTGTTTAAAATTATTGGTAAAGGCTAAGGCGGTGATCCAAAGAGATTTTGATTCTGTAAAGTAAATAGATTTAGGATAGTTTTCAATAAACTTGTCTAATACAGTCACCGCAATACTATACTCTTTTAGTTCTACTAAAAGTTTTCCGTAATTGAATAAAGAAATTTCTTTTTGGGCTAAGTTGATACTTTTAGAAGCGCAAAGCATAAAAGCATTCTTAGCGCCATTTTTATCATTCACTTTTAAATAAGCGGTTCCTAATAAATACATACTATTTTGACCTAAGGAATCATCCACATTGGCTAATTTCTTAAACCCTTCAATAGATTTTTCCCATTGTTGATCTTGGAAATAACAAAAAGAGAGTTGATATAAGTCCTGCACTTCTACTATATCTTGAGCCGCCACATACTTTGCTAAATAGGGTACCGCTTTTTGATATTGTTTTTTCTCAAAAAGTAAGTGCCCCATTAACTGCTGTAGTTGTAAGTTATAGTACTGCCCTTCTGTTTGTAAAGCTTTCTCACAATTGGCCATGGCAGCCTCTATATCTCCATTGAAATAATATATCTGACTAATATAAAAAGGAGTTAAGCTAGCATAAGCCGAATTATTACTGGCAATTTCAAAACAAGATAAAGCCAAAGTAAAATCCTTTTTTTGAAGTGCAATAAATCCTGCATAATAATTAGCATCGGTATAATACACCGATTGCTTTAACTGTCTGATACTATTTAATAAACTGGTCGCTTTATCCCAATTGCCTAATTTAAAATATAAATATCCTTGTAGATATTTCATGGTAATCAACTCCTCATTGTTCAAATCGGAAATGCTTACTTTATCAAAAGCATTTAGGGCTTCCTGCGTATTTTGTTTTTTAACATAAAAGTCCCCCAAAAAGAAATTCATTCTAGCTTTGTAAATCTTGTTATTGGAAGACATTAAATAAGAGATGGCTAAATTTTCAGCAGCAGGCTTTTGTAAAACAAGGGATAAAAAAGTATAGTAGTAATGAATATCTTCCTTTATATTTTCTTGATTTGGCTTTAAATGATAAGCCGTTTGGATATATTGAAAAGCAGAAAGGGTGTCCTTCTGATGTAGGGCATTGATGCCTTTTTGGAATACAGGGTCTAATGGGTTTGTATTTTGAGTGTATTGGCCATAGGAAGTAAAAACAACCATCCATAGTAAAACCAGGTTCAGAATTCTATTTCTCAATGATAACATGCTACTTGTTTATTAATTACCTAAAAATACGCTCTACTCATAAAACGAAGCTTATTTAGTGCTTATTGTGGAAAAACAGAATTCATTCGTAAATTTGTCAACAATAACAATAAAACATGTACGAATTCAACACGCAGGTAAGAGTAAGGTATGCTGAGGCAGATCCGATGAACGTGGTTTACTATGGCAATTATGCTCAATATTTCGAAGTGGGCAGAGTGGAAAGCTTAAGAAACTTAGGAATAAGTTACAAAGGTATTGAGGATATGGGCATTATGCTTCCTGTAGTGGAATTAAATATTAAGTATTTAAGACCTGCTAAATACGACGATTTACTGACCATCAAATCCCAAATCAAGGAACTACCCACAGAGCATAAAATTATATTTGATCAGGAGATTTATAATGAGGAAGGCAAATTATTAACCATTGGTAAAGTGAAGCTTTATTTTATGGATAGCAAACTGGGAAAAAGAGCAAGTATGCCGGCTATAATGCTTGAAAAACTAAGCACCTATTTTAGATAAAAACCGCTGTTTTTTAGTTTACTTTGCACCCTATAACCCTGATTCAATGAACCCTATTCAAGCTACCATTATTACCATCGGTGACGAGTTATTAATTGGGCAAGTAATTGATACAAATAGTGCCTTTATTGCACAAGCTTTATTAAAAATTGGGATTCCTGTTACTAGTAGAATTGCGGTGGGTGACAAGAAAGTGGATATTATTGATGCCTTAGATACGGCTTCTCAAAAAACTAAAATAATTATACTCACCGGAGGTTTAGGGCCTACAGCAGATGATATCACCAAACCCCTACTCAACGAATATTTTGGTGGCAAGATGATTATTCATCAACCAAGCTTGAATCATATCACTCATATTTTTGAGACGATACATAAAAGACCAATGATTGATCGAAACAAAAAGCAAGCCGAAGTGCCAGATGTTTGTGAAGTTTTATTCAATGAAAAAGGAACGGCTCCTGGAATGTTATTTAAAAAGGAAGGTGTTTATTATTTTTCATTACCTGGTGTTCCTCATGAAATGAAATGGCTAATAGAGCATCAAGTGATACCAGTTATACAAAAAGCATTTACTTCCCATTTTATTGCCCATAAAACACTTTTAACAGCAGGTATTGGGGAATCTTTTTTAGCAGAACAAATTGCCCATTTTGAAAATGCTTTACCGGCTTCTATTAAACTTGCCTATTTACCCAATATTGGGATGGTGAGACTAAGACTTACTGGATCAGGTAAAGATGAAAAGGCTTTGGACAAAGAATTGAATACCCAATTTGAAGCTTTAAAGAAAGCCGTAAATGAATATTTAGTAACCGACGCTGATGAAACCATGGAAATGGTAGTAGGAAATTTATTAAAACAAAAGAAACAAACGGTGTCCACTGCTGAAAGTTGCACAGGTGGTTATATTGGTCATTTATTATCTAAAAATGCGGGTTCTTCTCAGTTTTACACGGGAGGCATTATTAGTTATGATAATCGCATTAAAACCGAATTTTTAGACGTCCCTACAGAAATCTTACAAACCGTGGGTGCTGTGAGTAAGGAAGCTGTTGAACAAATGGCCTTGGCAGTAAGGGAGAAAATGAATACAGATTATGCTATTTCGGTGAGTGGCATCATGGGGCCTAGTGGCCAAACCGATGAAAAGCCACTTGGAATGGTATGGGTGGGTGTTGCCAATAGAGAAAAAGTAGTTTCCAAGGTTTTCTATCTCAGGTTTGATAGATTAAGGAATATTGAGGTAACGGCTAATCAGGCTATAAATTTACTTAGGTTATTAATAATCAATAAGATTTAGTCTTATTTTTGCTAAAATTAACTCATATGCCAATTGTGGATCTGGTTTTACCTAAGTTGGGTGAAAGTATCATGGAGGCGACCATCTTAAAATGGCATAAGAAGGTGGGTGATACTATTCAATTGGATGAAACACTTTTGGATATAGCTACCGATAAAGTAGACAGCGAAATTCCTTCCACTACGGAAGGTGTTATTACAGAAATATTATTTGAAGTAAATGCAGTGGTTCCTATTGGAACTGTTATTGCAAGAATTAGCACCACTGCAAGTGCATTAACTCCTATTATAGCTGCTCCCATTGTAGAAAAGAAACCAGCTACTATTATTGAAAATATAGTAAGCAACGAACCAAGGGTTATTGAAGAAGTGCCTTACGTTCCTTCTGCTCCTATTCAAATGAAAGCAGCTCCCATTCAAGAAAATAAAATTATAGAATCTGTTAAGTCTAATAACTTACAGATGAATACAAATTCAACACAAGAAGCTAAATTTTATTCACCCTTAGTTTTAAATATTGCGCAGAATGAAGGTGTTGGCATGGATGAATTACAGCATATCAATGGAACGGGTACTAACGGAAGAATTACCAAAAAAGATATCTTAGATTTTATAGCCCGTAAGAAAATGGCTATTCATTTGCCTACTCACACCTCAAGTGAGCAAACTAACAATGAACCCATTTTCAATAATCAAATAAATAACGAAGCTCCTGCAAGAGCCATATTGAATAAGCCTTTAGATGTTTATGAAAATTCAAGCGCTAATTTCTCAGCTTCAAAATCTACTAAATTGGCAAATCCCAATGAAGTGATTGTTTCAGGCGCTACCGAAATAATAGAGATGGATCGTATGCGCAAGCTCATTGCGAAGCATATGGTGGATAGTGTTCAAACTAGCCCCCATGTCACTTCTTTTGTAGAAGTAGATGTAACCAATATGGTGGTATGGAGAGATAAAGTAAAAGAACTATTTGAAAGAAGAGAAGGTACAAAGATTACTTATACACCCATGTTCTTAGAATCCATTGCGACGGTGCTTGAGCAATTCCCAATGATTAATTGTAGTTTACAAGGCGATCAAATTATTCTTAAAAAAGATATTAATATAGGAATGGCTACTGCCCTACCAACAGGTAATTTAATTGTACCGGTTATTAAAGGAGCCAATCAATTAAGTATTGTAGGTATAACAAAGGCTGTCAATAATTTAGCACAAGCGGCTAGAAACGGACAATTAAAACCTACAGATACCCAAGGGGGTACTTTTACAGTAACCAATGTAGGTTCTTTTGGAAGTATTATGGGAACCCCTATAATTAATCAACCACAGGTTGCCATTTTAGCATTAGGTGCAATTAAGAAAAGAGCGGTGGTTGTAGAAACACCTTCTGGTGATGCAATACTCGTTCGTCATATGATGTTTATAAGTATGAGCTATGACCATCGTATTGTAGATGGTGCCATGGGTTCTAAATTCTTATCGGCAGTAGGAAAAGAAATTGAAAGTTGGGATCCCCATAGACAGTGGTTTCAATATGTATAAATTAAGTATGCACTAAGTATAAAAAAAGCCCCGATTAATCGGGGCTTTTTAATGTTTATAAGTACTAGAAAGGATAAATTTAATTTTTCAATTTAAATTAGAATTAATTTAATAATTCAAACCCCAGGTTCTTCCTTTCATTACAGCAGGCACTCCTTTCGATAACCATTCTGGCATGGGCGCTCCTTTCAAATAACTATCAAAGAATTGTTGTTCTCTTATTTGTATATCTTTTCTATTCTTACGTTCTACTAAATTATGCGCCTCATTATTATAAACCAATAACCAAACTTTTTTATTCAAACGTTTCATATCGCTATACATTTCAATACCCTGATACCAAGGCACAGCGTCATCGGCATCATTACTCATAATCACTAAAGGCGTTTTAATATTAGGTAATGAAAATAATGGAGAGTTCTTTATATATAAATCAGGTCTTTCCCATAAGCTTGCGCCTAATCTTGTTTGAGATTTTTCATATTGAAACTGTCGACTTATACCAGGGCCCCAACGAATACCAGAATAAGCACTGGTCATATTCACTACAGGCGCACCAGCCCAAGCTGCTGCATATAAATTGGTTTTAGTAATCAAATAAGCAATTTGATACCCTCCCCAACTTTGTCCTTGTAAACCCACCTTGGTGCTATCCACAAAACCTTTTTGAATCATGGCTCTGGTACCACTTAATATATAATCATAAGCAGATTGTCCAGGATAGCCTCTTGTATACCAAATATCGGGTACAAATACTATGTAGCCTCTACTTGCAAAAAATGGAATGTTTAATCTAGAAGGTGTGGGTGCAGGTGCTAAATAATTATGTAGTGTTTGATTGCTTCTTTCATAGAAATACACAATCATGGGATATTTTTTCTTGGCATCGAAATTCTCTGGCAAGTATAAAACACCCTCCGCCATTTTACCTGTATAGGCTTTCCATTTTACTATTTGAGAACTCATCCAATTGTAATTAGCTTGTTGCGTATTAATAGTTGCAATGCTGGTAGGATTTTGTTTTGTAGCTGCTAATGTATATAAATATAAATTAGGTGATTTTACTTCATCTTCCTGCATTACCGCAATATCATTAGAATGTGAAGCTCCCACTATTGTGGTAAAATGCATAGGTACTTGATTGATCAAGTTGAATGCACCATCTGCAAGGTTTAATGTAGAAATTAATTCAGATTTATCTACTTCACTATATCCTTTAATCAATATTGTAGCATTTTTAGCTAAAGTTTTACGCTCAGCATCGGTCTCTACAAATCTTGAAATAATTTTATTTATTCTACCATTGGTTAATTTTTTAGAGGCTTTTATTCCATTTACATCCACTAACCAAATATCATACTTGTCATACATTAATACTTCTTGGTTATTGTCCATCCATTTTGCTATACCATAGGCATTGGGGTCATCAGGCATATCGTTCTCTTCATCAAATAATGAAGTTTTAATGTCTTTGGCAATTTGAATAGTTTTACCCGTTGTTGCATTATAGGCAAAATACTTTTTTTGTGGTTCATCATAATAAACCAAGTAATTACCATCATATGAAGGGCTTAATAAATTACCCTTCCACTGTTTTTGAATTAATTTTCTTTCGCCATTATTTGTTTGAATTACATAAATTTCTTTTAAAGAAAATCCTTGCCATTGAGATGCAAGTAAATAGCTAGAGTCAATAGTAGCGTAAGCAATGGCTCCATCCCCTTCAGCGGTTATCATTAGATCTCTATCTCTAATTTTACCTAGGTAGCTCGCATTTTTATTTTGAGTGTTTATAATAACTAGCTCTGTACTCTTTAAAGTACTTTCCAATGCTTTTAGTTGAGCGGGTTGAATGATAGGGTCATTGTAATGCCAGATATCAACACTGACTCTTTCAAACTCTGGTAAACTAGTATCTTTTAATGGCAGTATGGGTTGTATACCAAATTCTAGTTTATTACCCGATTTACTAAACTTCATTTTTCTATCTCCTCCAATAGTATAGCTAGCAGGAATGGCATTATTAGACTTATCAAATATAGAAACAGCTGTCTCTAATGAAGGCGTATAATAAGCTAAGTAATAATTTTTTTGAAGGGCTTTATCTGCACTATCTTTCTCCACTAAATAAGCCAATTGCTTTCCTTCTTCATCCCAAATAAAATTGGTAGCCGTATATACTTGCTTTGTTAAAACTTTTGTATTAGTGTCTGCTATAGTAGCAAGTAATATTTGAGACTCTTTTTGCTTTGTCTTCACTTGATACATGACTACACCCATTGCTTTAGGATGTATCAAATACTGTGAAATATTAGAATAGGTTTTCTCTTTTGCAGAAGATAAATCTCTCATCACTAAATCAGATCCTTCTTTATTGATATCCCCTTTTTTATCTTTTAAATACACCATCATATCATTGCCATGCTCTGCCAATTGGAAGCTTTTTACAGAGGGGATTTTTTGAATAGCACTAGTTGCTAATTCCACTATAACTAAACTGTCTTTAGGCATTTCATCTGCTTTCTTTTTATCTATTTTGGCTTTTCTTGTTTCTACAAAGCTGGGTTTTATTTTAGCTACTAGATACTCTCCATTTTCTGTAAAAACAGCTTGGGTAGCTCTAGCAATACTTAATTCATTGCCTGTTTTTACATTTCTAATGATGATTGTACCATCCCCTTCTTGAGGCACTATTGCATAAACAATATATTTACCTTGAGGATGTAATGAGGTTTCTCTAATGGACTGCCAACTATCATAAACAGTATGGTCTAATTCCTTTTTTTGAGCACTTGTTTTCATACAAAGGAAAACCAGAAAAAATAATAGAATTTTATTCATTTTTGGGTATTTTATATTTGTAATATACAAATAGTTTTGACATCTTTTTTGTCTTAGATTTGCATTATTAATTTATTATATGAAAGGTATTTTTCTTGCCGGCTGCCTATTTTTCTATGCTATAGGATTTGCTCAAAATAAGGGTAATCTATCGGGCTGGGTGGTGGATAAAAATACTCAATTCCCTATTGCAGGGGTATCTGTTAAAGTTTTAAATACGCCTTATTCAACAGTTACAGATAGTAATGGTAAATATGTTATTAAATCCATTCCTACAGGTCAATACCAAATAAAATTTGTTTCTATTGGCTCCTACCCTCTGACTTTATTTAATGTGATAGTTACCTCAGGTAATGAACAAAACAATACCATAGAACTCATTCCCGAGTCCTTTCAATTAACAGAAGTAAGAGTGGGTGGTAATAGAAAAACTGTAAGGGCTGCCTCATTAGAAACGCCTTTAAGTGTTCAAAGATTAACCTCTGAAGAAATTAAATCTAGCCCAGGAAGTAATTTTGATATCTCTAAAGTGGTGCAGACTTTACCAGGGGTTACTGGTTCAGCAAGCACAGGAGCTGGGTTTAGAAATGATATTATTGTAAGAGGTGGTGCCCCTAATGAAAACGTATTTTATTTAGATGGTATAGAAATACCCGTAATTAACCATTTTAGTACACAAGGTAGTGCGGGTGGCCCACAAGGTATATTGAATGTATCCTTTATTGATGAGGTTAAATTATCCTCTTCTGCTTTTGACGCTAAATTTGATAATGCCCTTTCTTCTGTTTTTGAGTTTAAACAAAAAAGAGGCAATACAGAAAAATTACAAGGAAATATAAGAATGGGTGCCACTGAATTTGCCAGTACTTTCGAAGGCCCCTTATCAAAAAATGGTAAAACAACTTTTTTAGCGTCTGCAAGACGTAGTTATTTACAATATTTATTTTATTTATTAGATTTACCCATTCGACCTAATTTCTGGGACTATCAATTTAAAGTAACTCATAGCATCGATCCCAAAACCACCTTAACCTTTATTGGTGTGGGTGCTATTGATGAATTTAAATTTGCAGCCCCTAGAAATTCAACACCTCAAAAAATATATGCACTCAATGCTAGCCCTTCCATTAACCAGTGGAGTTACACAGTAGGTGTTACTTTAAAACGTTTAATTAAAAAAGGCTATTGGAATTTAGCAATAAGTAAGAATAACTTATACAATGTGAATGAGAAGTATGAAGACAATTTAAATCCCGATAGAGGTGAAAAAACATTTGATTATACCTCTAATGATATTGGTAATAATATAAGATGGGATATTACTAAAAGCTTATTGGGTATTAAATTCACTACTGGATTTAATCTTACAGATATCAATTATGAGAATAGTACTTATCAAGTGTTAAAATACAATAATTTATTCCCAACTGGGGCTACTCCTACCTTGGGAGAAAAAACATACTCCCGTTATATTTCTAGTTTAAATTATAAAAAATATGGCGCTTTTTTTCAAATGGGCAAAAGAGCTTTTAATAATAGATTAGGTATTAGTGCAGGTATTAGAAAAGATGGAAATACATTTACCAATACAGGCAATCAAATAATGCGTCAGATATCACCAAGAGTGGGTTTAAGCTTGGTTTTAACCGATCAATTGACTTGGAATGCTTCTGTAGGAAAGTACTTTAAATTAGCGCCTAATACAGCTTTAGGATTTAAAGACCTCTCTGGAAACTATTTAAATAGAGACGCTAGCTATATAGGAAGCTTCCATTATGTAACAGGTATAGAATACTTGCGTTCAGAATCTACACGCTTTACTGCCGAAGTGTTTTACAAAAGATATACAGGGGTGCCAATTAGCAAAGAAAATGGAATTAGTTTATCTAATTTAGGAGCTGACTTTAATATTTTAGGTAATGAAGATATTTCCACTGTTGGTTTAGGTAGAAGTTATGGCTATGAATTATTTGCTCAACAAAAATTAACAAAGCGTTTCTTTGGTGTGGCTAGTTATAGTTTTTTCAGATCTGCTTATACCGATATTCAAGGGAAATACAGTCCTAGTTCATGGGAAAATATTCACTTACTAAGTTTAACAGGCGGCTACAAATTTAATAGAAACTGGGAATTAGGTGTTAAGTTCAGGTATCAAGGTGGTGCCCCTTATACCCCTTATGATATGAATTTAAGTAAATTAAATTTTGCCACTTTAGGCACAGGTTTGTTTGACTACTCTAAATTAAATACATTACGCAATAGAGCCTTTCATTCAAGTGACTTCAGATTAGATAAAAAGTATAATTACAAAAAATCTACTTTTGATTTTTACATAGATATCACCAACTGGTATGGAGCTAAAACCGTATCCCCTCCATTTTATATATTCTCCTATGAGACCAATGGAAGTTTCAAAACAACCGATGGATTACCTCTTAACAAAGATGGTTCTAATGGGGAGCCTTCTTTATACGAGAATAATACCATTTTTATAACGCCTACTATTGGCTTTATCTTTGAATTCTAATTGTATTATAATAAATACTTAATGTATTTTAGTGAAATACCTAATGTGTTTCATTGTAATTCTAATGAAAACTAATTAATTTTAACTTGTTGGATGCGGTGTTGTTTTACGATTCTTCTCATCTGTATTATAACAGATATAATAATACAAAGTATACCTGCGTAAAAACTAAGCCCTAATTGTTTTTGTTCTTTAAATAAAATAAAGGCAAGTATAATCCCATACACTGGCTCTAAATTCAATGTCACATTCAATGTAAAGGCGCTGATGTGTTTTAGGGAAGAAAGCATTAAATGTGTTGCCCATACCGTACAAGCAATGGCTAATATAGATAACCAAAACCAGTCCATGGAGGTAGGTAATAATCCTACTGGATTAAACCCCGTATTGAATGCATAAATAATAATGAAGGGTAATAGGAAAACGAGTCCCCCGGTCATTTCATAGGATTGAATGGTTTGGACATCGATATGATTAGTAAACTTTTTATTAATAATAGAAAAGATAGCTGCAATTAAAGCTGAAAATAAGCCCACAATTATACCCATTCTAAATTGTGTATCAAAATGAAAAATGAGAAAAATACCCAACAAACTTAATGAGCCAATAAGAATTTCATGAAATTGTATTTTGGCATGCTTCCAAAGTGGTTCTAAAAAAGAGCTAAATAAACTTGTACTAGAAAAACATACTAAGGCAATAGATACATTGGCTAGTTTAATGCTTTGATAAAAACAAACCCAGTGAAGGGCAATTATAGCACCTGTGCCTAATAAAGACAATTTTGTTTTAAGATTATATTTATTTTTATTTTTTCTATATAAAGCTATTACCCATAATACAATAACAGTAATAAGAATACGGTAAAAGACTAAAACTAAACCGTTTAGTTTAATTAAAAAGCCTAAAGAACCGGTTAGACCAGCTAAAAAAACGAAAATATGTAATTGTAATAAAGCCTTCTTAAAAGTTGACACGAATGCGTTTTATCATTTTAATAAAATTACCGGTGGCAGATTGCCATTGCATATTCAGTACACCTAGCATGGCTTCTTTAATGATACCTTTGGACATTTTACTAACCCCTATTTTTCTATCAACAAATGTAATAGGCACTTCTTTTATTTTATAGCCCAATTTCCAAGCGGCAAATTTCATTTCAATTTGGAAAGCGTATCCAATAAACTGTATGGAGTCTAAATTTATATCGGCAAGTACTTTATTCTTATAACAAATAAAACCAGCTGTAGGATCCTTAATAGGCATGCCAGTAATAATTCTAGTGTAGGCAGAACCTCCTAATGAATAAATTTTTCTATCAATGGGCCAGTTTTCAGTTTCACCCCCTCTAACATATCTACTGCCAATAGAAACATCTGCCCCTTTCTCTTCACAAGCAGCTAATAGTTTGTCTAAATCATTGGGGTTATGAGAAAAATCGGCGTCCATCTCAAATATATAATCGTAATTTTTTTCTAAAGCCCATTTAAACCCTTGAATGTAGGCAGTACCTAATCCTTGTTTGCCTGGTCGCTTTAAAATAAATAATCGATCTAAAAATTTACCAAATAAGGCCTCTACAATAGCCGCTGTTCCATCAGGTGAATTGTCATCAATGATTAGTACATGATAGTCAGAAGAGAGCCCAAGCACTGCATGTAAAATGGCAGAGACATTCTCTTTTTCATTATAGGTAGGTATTAAGACTATTTTTTTCACTATTTCGGGGGCTATTCGTATAAAATTACGAAAAAAAGGCAAAATGGGATAGCCTACTTTTGCAGAATAGATTTATTCATGATTTCTGTCAATTTCTGCTTGGTATGGAGGGCAAAATCGCCTTTCATCATCCAATCATAGTATTGGGGCTCCTCCTTAAGTACCTGAGTGACAGGCTTCCCCTTGTGTTTACCGAAATTAAATACTTCCACCCCATTTTCAAAGACAAAACGGCGTGCAAAATCAATAATCTCATCTTCTCCTGTAAATTTCACAATGGATTCTACAGAATTTCCAATTTGTGGGTATTTCTCTAACTGAGCTTCCAAAATTTCCCAAGTAGCAGTAGCATCCACTTCAGCACTATGGGCGTCTTCCAAATTCTTATTACAATAAAATTTATAGGCCGCTGTAAGTGTTCTTTGCTCCATCATATGAAACACTTTTTGTACATCTAATAATTTCCTGGTTTCAATATCGGCGTTAATACCCGCTCTTAAAAATTCTTCATTTAACATAGGTATATCAAATCTATTGCTATTATAACCTGCTAAATCGGAAGCATCAATGAACTGTTTTACTTCATTGGCTATTTGCTTGAAACTAGGTGCGTCTTTCACCATCTCATCAGAAATACCATGAACTTCAGTTGAAGCCTTTGGAATAGGCATTTCCGGATTCACTAATTTTCTTTTTACTTGCTTAGTCCCATCAGGCATAATTTTTACAATAGCAATTTCTACAATTCTATCTGTACTTACATTAATACCGGTGGTTTCTAAATCAATAAAACAAATAGCTCTGTTAAGTTGTAAACGCATATAATTATTTATTAGTGTAAAGTTAGTTAATCTTAGTAACTAAAATCATGATTAGATATTTATTTAGTTCCATTTTAATGCTTAAATTTGCATCCAAACTTAGAATTTATGCAATGGAATCCTATCGTTGATAGCAAGCAAATTGAAGCCATAAAAACAGCCTCTTTTACCAAACCACAATTGATTTTAAAACATAGTACCACTTGTAGTATTAGCAAAATGGCCTTGGCTAGATTAGAAAGATTAGATACACCTAATAATGTAGATTTTCATTATTTAGACTTATTGAACTATAGAAATATTTCAAAAGAAATTGCCGAAAGCTTCGATGTGTCCCACGAATCTCCTCAGGTTTTATTAATTAAAAATGGCAATTGCGTTTACGACGAAAGTCATGGAGGTATTCAAATGGAAGAAATAGAAGAACAGGCTTTACAAGCTTAAAAAATATTATACAAATATTATACAAGCTCAATTACCATTGCAGAAGCACCTCCTCCACCATTACAAATAGCAGCTGCTCCATATTTAGCTTTATGCTTAGAAAGAATATGAATTAAGCTTACAATTATTCTAGCACCACTGCAACCAAGTGGATGACCCAATGCCACTGCACCACCATGCACATTTACTTTAGCAGGGTCTATTTTTAAAATTTCTGTATTCACAATTCCCACCACAGAGAAGGCTTCGTTGAATTCAAAAAAATGAATTTCGTTTATTGTTAAATTCGCTTTTTGTAAAGCTTTAGGCAATGCTAATGAAGGGGAAGTGGTAAACCATTTTGGATCTTGTTCTGCATCCGCAAAACTTTTTATAATAGCAATAGGTTTAATACCTAACTCTTTTGCTTTATCAGCACTCATTAAAACCACTGCGGCTGCTCCATCATTCATAGTACTTGCATTTGCAGCAGTTACAGTTCCTTCCTTACTAAAGGCAGGATTTAATTGAGGTAGTTTGTCAAAATTAACTTTTGAAGGTTCTTCATCTTTATCAATAATAATGGCTGCTCCTTTTTTCTGTGGAATTTCTACAGGTACTATTTCATCTTTAAACCAACCATTTTCAATAGCAGCTTGCGCTTTTTTATAACTATTCACCGCAAAAGCGTCTTGGGCTTCTCTACTTACATTGTATTTTGTGGCACAAGTATCGGCAAAATTACCCATGGCCACTTTATCGTATACATCCATTAAGCCGTCTTTCGCTAAGCCATCCTGCATTACAACATCGCCATATTTATTACCCCATCTTTGAGTCGTATTATAAAAAGGAACATTACTCATACTTTCCATTCCCCCTGCTATAATAATATCGGCATCCCCTAAAATTATATTTTGAGCAGCTATCGCAATGGATTTCATTCCACTTGCACATACTTTATTAATAGTGGTACATATAACTTTATCTGGAATCCCGGCCGCTTTAGCGGCCTGTCTTGCTGGAGCCTGACCCAGTCCTGCTTGAATAACAGAGCCCATAATTACCTCATCTACTAATTCTTTAGATAAACCTGCTTTCTCTAAGGCCCCTTTAATGGCAATACCTCCTAAGGTTGTTGCAGTTAATGAACTTAAGCTTCCTCCAAAAGAACCAATGGGTGTTCTTACTGCGGCAATTATATAGACTTCCTTATTCATACTTATAAATTTAATTCTACTGGAGTATCTTCTTTAGTCTCTGGTATTAAATGAATGCCATCCTCCTCAATGCTTATTAATTTTAATTTATAGAGCATGCCTACATTCATTTTAAAAGCTTTTTTACTCATGCCAAAAAAAGCATAAATATCATCTGGGGCCGATTTATCGTGGTAAGGTAAAAATCCTTTATGCGATTTTAGCAAACTCATAATTTTTTGATTATCATCTGCTAGTTTTTCTCCACCTTGCTTACCTAAGCCAATATCTAATTTATTATCTTCTCTAATTTTCTTTACAAAGGCTTCGTCAATAAATTGACCAATATGTAAATGCGTAAATACTTCATTTTTATAGACTAATCCTTGGTGTACTTGGTTCACAATTACTACATAACCAATTTCTGATTCTCTATACACTTGTATCTTAACTTTTTCACCTTCTTTAACCGTTAAAATATCGTTACTAATTTGTTTGTCAATTTTTTCTGTAGCGGCTACTCTTCCAGTTTGTGCGTCAATATATAATTTCACTAAATATTTACCGCCCAAACGCATGGTAGATAATTGTTGGGATACAGGCACAAATACATCTTTCATTAAGCCCCAATCTAAAAAAGCACCTTGTGAAGTCACTTCTACTACTTTTAAAGCAGCAATATCTCCTACCACTGCAAAGGGTTCTTGGGTTGTGGCAATTAGCCTGTTATCAGAATCGTGGTAAACAAATACACTAATCGTATCTCCAATTTGCAAACCAGATGGCACAAAACGTTTAGGAAGTAAAATACCTTCTCCACCATCATCCATATAAAAACCAAAATCAACTTTTCGGTCTACACGCATCAAATTAAACTGACCTACATTTATGGTTGACATGATTTCTATTTTAAATTAAAATAATTCTGGTTGCGTATCGTTAGGATCCTTTATGACTACTTTATTCTCCCAAGCCATTTCCACGGTTTTAGAGAAGTCGACTAATTTAGTACCAATGGCTTTCCAACCCATCAGATCCACTATCTTACTCACTTTGAACTTCGTCTTTCTTACCTGTGCGCTTCTACCCGTACTAACGGCTAATATAGGTTCTGCAAAAGTAGAAACAGCCACCACATAATTTCCATTACCTTCTTTTATAAAAGTAAAAGGTGTTTTTAAAGTAGTGGTTTCAATAAGGAAGCGTTTAATATTAAACTGCAACTTTTCTTTATCTAAATAAACAGCGGTTACAATTTTTTCAGGATTAAACTTCTCCATGAATATCACTTTTTCTGGATCAAATCTTTGACTTTGTTCTGTATCAGTTACTTCATAATTACCATCCTTGGTAATGACTAATAACTTCTCATCCTCAAAGGTACCCAAATAAATGCCTTTCTCCTCTGTATTTAAACGGCCGAACTTATCGTCAAACCATAATTTACGTCCCGTTAAGGTACTTTTGCCTGCTTCTTTAAGCTTTATAGCTTTTACAGGATACTTCGTAACCTGATTACCCACACTACTTCTTCCTTTCACTTCTAGGGTATCAAAGAAAAAGTCAAACTCTTTTATACGCGCCGAGCAGTTGGGGCTTAATATCACTTTCACCGATTCCGCTTCCCCATTCATATTCACCGACATATAATGCACTTTCGATTTCTCTGTGCTCTTGGCTAAAAAATATTCTTTATCACGGGTTACACCGGTAACATTAAAACGTTTTGAATAAGTAATACCAGAAGCGCCGTCGGAATACACCATATTGTAAGTGGTGCGTTCGTCGTTTTTCTGAAAGACAGCTGCATGAATAATATCTTTTCCAATAAATACTTTATCAGAAACTTTTACCACTTTCATTACCCCCGATTTAGCGAAGGCTATAATATCATCATAGTCGGTACAATCACATAAGAATTCATCTTTCTTCAAACTGGTACCCACAAAACCTTCTGCTCTATTGATGTATAATTTAGTATTGGCAATGGCCACCTGCTTCACTTGAATGGTATCGAATTCTTTAATTTCTGTTTTACGCTCCTTGCCCTTACCATATTTCTTAGCTAGGTTCTCATAATAAGCCACGCAGTAGTCCACTAAATTGGCTAAATGATTTTTTACTTCTCTTATCTCTTCTTCAATGGTTTTAATTTGCGCATTTAACTCATCAATATCTAATTTATAAATTCTTCTAACTGGCTTGTCGGTTAATTTTAATAAGTCTGTACGCTCAATTGGTTTTTTAAATTTCTTTTTAAATGGTAGAAAAGCATCATTAATCGCGTCAATTACTTTATCCCAGCTAGCATGTTTCTTTTCTAGTTCTTTGTAAATCTTCTCTTCAAAGAATATTTTTTCTAAACTAGTGAAATGCCATTTATCTTCTAATTCTTTTAATTGAATTTTTAATTCTAGTTCTAATAAATGCTTGGTATGGTCTACAGAATGACGCAGTAAATCAGATGCGCCTAAAAATTGCGGTCTTTGATTAACAATTACGCAGGCATTAGGTGAAATACTTATTTCACAATCGGTGAAGGCATACAATGCATCAATAGTGATATCTGGTGAAATGCCTGTGGCTAAATCAATTTGAATTTCAACTTCAGCAGCAGTTACATCGGTTACTTTTTTGATTTTAATTTTACCTTGGTCATTGGCCTTGGTAATACTTTCCATGAGTTGAGTGGAAGTTACACCATAAGGAACGTCTTTAATAACTAAAGTTTTCTTATCAAACTCTTCAATATGTGCTCTTACTCTTACTTTGCTACCTCTTCTTCCATCATTATAATTACTAGCATCAATCATACCCCCTGTTTGAAAATCGGGTAATAATAGAAACTTCTTTCCTCTTAAATGTTTAATAGCAGCATCGGTAAGCTCAATAAAATTATGTGGTAAAATTTTAGTAGATAAACCTACCGCAATACCGTCAGCTCCCTGTGCTAATAATAAAGGAAACTTCATGGGAAGTGTTACGGGTTCTTGCTTACGACCATCATAACTTAAAGCCCAATCGGTGGTTTTAGCATTAAAGGCTACTTCTAAAGCAAACTTGCTTAAACGCGCTTCAATATATCTAGCTGCTGCTGCATCATCTCCTGTTCTTACATCACCCCAGTTACCTTGGGTTTCAACTAACATATCTTTCTGACCAATATTGACCAAGGCATCCCCAATACTTGCATCTCCATGCGGATGATACTGCATACTTTGTCCAATAATATTAGCCACTTTATTAAACCTGCCATCATCCATTTCTTTCATGGCATGTAAAATTCTGCGTTGTACTGGTTTTAATCCATCTTCAATAGCAGGCACAGCACGCTCTAATATTACATAAGAAGCATATTCTAAGAACCAATTTTTATATTGGCCTTGAACACCTGATTCATTTTCTGTAACCCTACTTAAATTTTTCTCTTTTGCCATATTTAATCTTGATTAGAGACGGTAAGTATCTTCACTACCTTCTACTAAACTATTTAATTCTATAAAAATAATATCTGTTAACGCCTTTACTTCATGCCAAACATTGGCCTCAATAATCACTCTTGAAGGCGCTTCAATAGTGATGGTATCTGATACATCGGTCTCTAAATTCTTCCAGTTCATTGTAATCGACCCCTGCACTAGTAACATTTCTTCTGGGTTCTTGCCTGGCGACTTCCCCTTGTGATAATGTTGCCCACTTATAGTACCTGCCTTTCTATACACCAATAAAAACTCTCCCGTTCTATCGGTGTTAAAATAATGAAGGGCACCCCGCTCATCAATTGCCTTCACATCTATTGTAGAAACCGATACACTCATATTTTTATTTTAAAGAACTTGATATTATCTAATTCTAATCTCTTAATCTTCTACTACCACCGTTGAACCGCCTGGCATTTGCACCACAATATCTTTCCAACCTTTTTGCCAATTACCTGCAAAAACAATTTTTCCCATTTCAGCCATGGCCTTTAATCTTGATACAATAAAAGCGTCCCCTGTTTTCACTTTCATCTTACTTATAATATGCGCTATGGCACTAGGAAGTTTTTGTGCATTTTTAGTAAGTAATGAAAAAATATCTTTATCATAAAAGGAAGCTGACATAGAAACTAATTTCTTACCGCCTTCTAAAAAGCGGACACCCTCATTTTCTTGACATAATTTTTTCCACTCATCTGGATCAATTTCAAATTCAGATAAAGTAATAGGTCGAGCTAATTTCTTGGCTTTCAAAAATTCTTTAGGTTGTATTTCATTTAAATAGGTAGGATAAAATAATTGTCCTTTATCATTTAAAAAAGGTAAATTATTTAAATATAAAACCTGCAAACGTCCTTGATATGGTTTCAACTGTGTCATTAACCAATAATAACCGCATACATCATGTGCATTTTGCCCCATCCAAAACCATACTTCTTCTTCAGGATTTGCTTCTAAACTTTCTATAAGTTGATGTACTGTTAATTTATCATCTACAATAGCTAATTGCTCCTCATAAGGTGAATGCTCTAATATATTTTTCCACCAATCACGTCTTGCCTGATAACCTTCAGTTTCATAGATATCTAATAAGGGGCCCACGGCGTAGTCGTCCTTTATTTCAATGACCTTACCTGCTAGTGTCTCATCTAGTGCTATGGCGGCTTCAATAGAAGCCATATCTGCTGTATTAAATACTATGTGTATCATGCGCTTTATCCAATTCTACTTTTAAATTATTGATAATAAAATCCTGTCTCTCTTGGGTATTCTTACCCATGTAATATTCTAATAAATGCTGAATATGATCTCCTTGTTCTAAAATAACCGGATCTAATTTGATATCTGCATTAATAAATTTGCCAAATTCTTCTGGACTAATCTCTCCTAGTCCTTTAAACCTTGTAATCTCTGGCTTAGTGCCTAATTCTTTAATAGCAGCTTGCTTCTCAACTTCATCGTAACAATAAATAGTCTTTTGCTTGTTACGTACTCTAAATAAGGGCGTCTCTAAAACAAATACATGACCTTTTTTTACTAAGTCTGGGAAGAATTGCAAAAAGAAAGTAAGAATTAATAACCGTATGTGCATGCCATCCACATCGGCATCGGTAGCAATGACTATTTGATTATAACGCAAATTATCTAAACCTTCTTCAATATTTAAAGCGTGTTGTAATAAATTAAATTCTTCGTTTTCGTAAACCACTTTCTTTGTTAAACCAAAAGCATTTAAAGGCTTACCTCTTAAACTAAATACAGCCTGGGTGTCTACATTTCTTGATTTGGTAATACTTCCACTGGCAGAATCTCCTTCGGTAATAAATAAAGTACTGCCTTGTTGTAAGGAAATAAACATTTCTTTATTCTTAGTAGGTAAATCGTCGTTCAAATGCACGCGACAATCTCTTAATTTTTTATTATGCAAATTGGCTTTCTTAGCTCTTTCATTGGCTAATTTTTTAATACCTGCTAATTCTTTTCTTTCGTGTTCGTTTTGTTCAATTCTTTTTTTAAGCGCCTCTGCCGTGGCTGTATTTCTATGCAAGAAATTATCTAATTCCTTAGCTAAAAATTCAGTTACAAAATTTTTCATGCTTGGCCCACCGTCTGCTACATTCTGAGAACCTAATTTAGTCTTAGTTTGACTTTCAAAAACCGGCTCTTGCACTCTTACCGAAATTGCTGCCACAATGCTGGTTCTAATATCAGATGCGTCGTAATCCTTCTTGTAGAAATCACGAATTACTTTAATATAGGCTTCTCTAAAAGCTTGTTGATGCGTACCTCCTTGTGTAGTATACTGTCCATTAACGAAAGAAAAAATATCTTCTCCGTAATCGTTGTTATGAGACATGGCCACTTCAATATCATCTCCTTTCAAATGTATAATAGGATATCTAAGTTCGTCTGGATTGGTTTTTCTTTCTAGTAAGTCTAATAAACCATTTTTACTAACATACTTTTTCTCATTAAATAAAATACTCAAACCCGCGTTTAAATAACAGTAGTTCCATAACTGTCCATCGATATACTCATGTATATAATGGAAGTTTTTAAACATAGTGGAATCGGGTGTGAACACCACCAAGGTTCCATTAGCCTCCGTTGTTTTGGCTTCTTTGGTTTCGCTAACCAATACTCCTTTTTTAAAAGTGGCAGTTCTTTGTTTGCCCTCTCTAAAAGCGGTTACTAAAAAGTCTTCACTTAAGGCGTTCACCGCCTTAGTACCTACTCCATTCAATCCCACCGATTTTTGGAAGGCCTTACTATCGTATTTAGCACCTGTATTAATTTTACTTACTACATCTACTATTTTTCCAAGTGGAATACCGCGACCATAATCTCGAATGGTGACTTCTTTTCCCACAATGCCTATTTCAATTTGTTTACCATAGCCCATGGTATGTTCATCGATACAGTTATCAATGACTTCTTTCATGAGTACATAAATACCATCATCAGGAGCTGAGCCATCTCCTAATTTACCAATATACATACCTGGTCTTAATCTTATATGTTCCTTCCAATCTAAAGACCGAATCGAATCTTCGTTATACTCTGATGGAATCTTAGTTTCTGCCATAATTATCAATGCTTTAGGGGCATAAAAAGGCCCTTGTCTGACTGCAAATCTAATGAGCGTGGTGGTTACCCCAATTTTACTTTTCACCAATTGGTGTAATTATGTGGATAAACGATTATTCTCTTATCTTTAAAGCATCAAAACAGACCCAAAATACCCCATTACCGACCTTTCTTATATCAAACAGAAGGCAGACGAATTAAGCGCAGAAAACGATCTATTCCAGGCATTTCTGACTGAAATAGATAGCGAAGCCCTTGATAGTGAAGCTTTTTCTTTGTCTGAACAAATTAGTCCTCTAATTGACTGCACTAGCTGTGGAAACTGTTGTAAAAGCTTAATGGTCAACATTGACGAAGCCGAAGCTTCCAATTTGGCGAATCATTTAGGAAAAACAAGAGAAGCTTTTTATGAAGCCTATATTTCTAAAGGGGAATCGGGACGAATGGTAATTAACGCAATACCCTGTCATTTTTTAGTAGGTAATAGTTGTTCTGTCTATGAACACCGTTTTGCAGGATGCAAAGAATTTCCTGCCTTTCACATTCCTCAATTAAAAAAAAGAATGTTTACCACGTATATGCATTACGACCGTTGCCCTATTATATTTAATGTGATTGAAAATTTGAAATTAAATTTACAATTTAAGCAATCAGATAATAAATAATGAGCATTCAATTTGGCATAGATCATTTACTTGCATTAGATCCAAAATGGAAAACAAAAAAGATTGCTTTTTTGACCAATGATGCTGCCACTACTTTTAAAGGAATTGCTAGTAGAAAGGCTTTAATTGATGCTGGATTTAATATTGTTCTATTATTTTCACCAGAACATGGCATTAGTGCCAAAGGTGAAGATGGATTGAAAATTAAAAATCAGGTAGACCCAATTACTAAATTACCTATCATTAGTTTATATAATGAAAAATTAGCCCCCACAAAAGATGATTTAAAAGGTATTGATATATTATTATTTGATATACCCGATGCTGGCACTAGGTTCTATACCTATTTATGGACAATGAGTTATTTTATTGAAACGGCAGCTAAATTTAAATTACCAGTCTATATATTAGACAGACCGAACCCTTTAGGAGGTATGTTTAATTTAGTAGAAGGCCCCATATTAGATAGTTCACTAAGTAGTTTTATTGGCAGGTTCTCTATCCCTATAAAACACCAATCTAGTTTTGGTGAATTGGCTAAGTATTTTAATGAAAGTCAAAATTGGAATGCTGATTTAAACGTAATTCCTTGTAAAAATTTAAAAAGAGAGCATTTATTCTTTGATTGGAATTATAAATGGGTGAACCCTTCCCCTGCACTTCAAAATTTTGAAGCTTGTTTATTGTATCCAGGACTTTGTTTATTTGAAGCCACCAATGTTTCGGTGGGAAGAGGCAGTGACTATAGCTTTGAATGGATAGGTGCCTCTTGGTTTAATATGCCCGCCATTGTATTGGTTTGGCAAAATATTTTAAAAAAGAATATTAAAATTGAAACCCTTCGATTAACTATGTTAATTGATAATGAAATAGAAGATATTAAAGGCATTAGAATTAAAGTCATTGCTCCGAGTGCATTTAATCCGGTTTTAACAGGGCTAATTTTATTAAAACTCATTAAGGATATTCACCCACAAGACTTTAAGTGGCAGCCTTATCACACCCATGTAAACCCATCTGGTGCTAATCATTTATCTTTACTCTTAGGAATTCCTGAGGCAGAAAAACTATTTGACCTTCCGTTAAAAGATTGGTTGAATAAAGTAGTATCTTCTTTGAAAGTAACTCAATGGGAAAAAACTATGCAGCCCTATTTACTCTATGAATAACCATCTCATTATGAAAAAAACATTCCTTCCTAAAACTATTAGATGGACATTCTATTCAGGATTTGTTTTCCTGATTATAATGAGTTTATTAAGAATCGTTTTTGCAAATTACTTCTCTGCGCCTGCAAGTGCCGATAACAATTTAACTAGTTCTTATATTTTAGGCTTTAGATACGATTTAAGGTATGTAACTATTGTAATGATGATTACCTTATTATTTTCCTATATAAAACCATTAAACCCCTTTGATAAAAAATTAGGGAAACAAATAGGCATCATTACTTGGATGCTATTTAGCAGTCTCTTACTATTTTTCTATACCGCCGATTTTATACATTATGCTTATGTGCATCAAAGACTCAATGCGAGTATCTTAAGTTATATAGACAATCCGCTTATTTCAATGCAAATGATGTGGCAGTCCTATCCTATCATCACCATAGTTGTAATTTTTTTAATTGTTGAATGGGTTTCGTATAAATTTATTTCATCTACTTACCAACTAAGTGATAAATATAAAAAAACAGGAAGTCAATTTAAAAATATAATTACCCATACAATATTTTTTATTATTCTTCTTTATGCTGCTATTGGAAATATTATTTATAAAGGTGGGCAATATCCATTAAGATGGAGTAACGCCTACAGTTTAGGTAGTGATTATAAAGCCAATGTAGCTTTGAATCCAATGCAATCATTTTTTAGCACCCTTCAATTTAGGGCTTCCAAAATAGACACTGATTTAATTAAGAATAACTATAGTGTGATGTCTCAATACTTGAACATACCTACATATGAGCAAGATGCGCAGAATCTTCAATTTGCTAGAATACATAATCCAGTAAATAACAATGTAGAAGCTTCTAAAATTAAAAATGTTGTATTAGTTATATGTGAATCGTTTTCAGCTTATAAAAGCTCCATGATGGGTAACCCCTTAAATACTACCCCCTATTTCAATGATATGAAAAAGCAAGGAATTTATTTCAATAGAGCCTTCTCTCCTGCTTATGGCACTGCCAGAGGCGTATGGGCAGTTTTAACAGGCACACCAGATGTATTAGAAGGAAAGACCTCTAGTAGAAACCCATTAGCCGTTGACCAACATTCTATTATAGCCGATTTTAAAAATTATGAAAAATATTATTTTTTAGGTGGCAGTGCAAGTTGGGCGAATATTAGAGGAGTACTTACTAATAATATTTCTGATTTAAAGATATTTGAACAAGGTAGCTATCAGTCTAGTGAGATTGATGTTTGGGGAATTAGCGATAAGAATTTATTCTTAGAGGCAAATAAAACATTAAGCAAAAATACAAAGCCATTTTTTGCCATTATTCAAACAGCAGATAACCACCGCCCTTATACCATTCCTACTGAAGATTTAAAAGTTTTTGTTAAAAAAACAGTACCGAAAGACTCTTTACTAAAATTTGGCTTTGAAAACAATGAGGAATACAATGCTTTCAGATATACCGACTTCTGCATTGAACAATTTATAGAAGCAGCTAAGAAAGAAAAATATTTTAATGAAACCTTATTTGTATTTATTGGCGACCATGGTATTAAAGGAGACGCAGGAACAATGTTACCAAAATCTTTTACGGAACAAGGTTTAACCAATATGCATGTTCCTTTATTGTTTTATGCACCCTCAATTTTACAGCCAAAGGAATATTCAATACCCGTATCTCAGTTAGATGTTTTGCCAAGTATAGCATCTCTTTGTAATATTCCTTATACCAATACCACCATGGGTAAAAATGTTTTTATTACAGTTCAACAAAATGATAACGCTATATTTTTATACGACGATTTTAATCAACAAATCGGAGTATTGAATAATGAATACTATTATGGGTATAAACTTAAAAACCCCTCTAAGCCCATATTTGAGAGTGCCTTAAATAATGAAGTAGTTAAAAATGATAGTGTTCAAAAACAAATGGATATTTTAACAAAGACTATATATGAAACAGCTAAATACATGTTAAAAAATAATCAAAAACTTAATATTAAAAATTAGTTATTAATAATATTTGAAAATAAGGGGTCTAATTTCTATTACTAAATTTATGATTCGTTTTCTGGTGCTTCCTTTTTCTCCACTCTCTTGGTGCCGGCATACAATTCATATTCTAATAATCTGCAATCTATAGTGGCATTGTAAAATTCAATTCGTCTACTGGGTTTTAATCTTACCTTTTTAGCAAGTTCTAAATTACCTGTAAAAATATAACCGGTATATCCCTTACAACTATTCTTTAAAAAGTCACCCATTCTTGCATAAGTGGTTTCTAGTTCTAATTCCTCTCCTAATCTTTCTCCATATTCTGGATTAAACATCACTACAGCTCCTTCTGTGTTGGAAGGAACATTCGTCTGCTCAAAATCACAGTCTTGGAAATAAATTAAGTGATCAACTCCTGCTACAGTAGCATTGGTCTTTGCAGTTTCTGTAGCGCGCTTACTAATATCAGATGCAATAATTTGAAGACCTGGTATTTTAATGATTTGTTCTTTTAGTTTTGCATTTTCAACCTCGTACATTTCTTTTTTATAACCTAGAATATGCATAAAGGCATACTGTGTTCTCAATAAACCTGGTACTCTATTCGTCGCAATCAAAGCTGCTTCAATAGCCAAGGTACCAGAACCACACATTGGATTTACAAAGGCTCCTTTTTTATCCCATTTAGTAGAAAGTATGGTGGCTGCTGCTAAGGCTTCTAACATAGGAGCCGTACCTGGTAATTTTCTATAACCATGTTTAGCTAAAGTTTCTCCAGAGGTATCTAAGAAAACTTCCGCTTCATCATTTTTCCAAAATAAATATACCACTGCTCCTGCTAAATCAGAACCAGTGGATGGACGTTGTTGAGTCACTTCACGCATTCTATCTACAATGGCATCTTTAACTCTTAAATTCGCAAAAAGATTTGTAGAAATAGTTGGATGAAATACATTACTAGTAACAGAAAAATAACCTTTTGGATCAATTACCTTTTCCCAAGCTATACTTACTAAATTATTATAAAGCTCGTTGGGGTCATTGCAAATAAATGACTTCAAAGAATACATAACCTGACTGGCGCATCTTAAATTTAAATTCAACTTAATACAATCCTGGACGGTACCCGTTAATTCCACACCTGTCTGAAAAACTCTATCGGGCGTAAAACCTAAGGATAACACTTCTTTACTCAAAGCGGGTGCTAACCATTTATGACAGGTAATAATAATTTTATTGGGGGTAGTAAATACTTGCATATGTGCAAAGTTACTTATTAAAATCCATTGCCATTTGATTAATGGATTCGTCAGTTAAATCACCCCCAATGACTAATTTATGTTTAAAAACAATAATTTGTCTTGGCTGTAAAACTAATTTAACGGGAGCAGCATTTTTGTCAAAATTTCGACCCCCTAAATTATTCATGGCAAACAAACCATAACCTCTCGCATGCGACCAGGCAGGATAATTAATATTCTTTGAGTGATCTAACAACGCAATTGTAATTACCTCATTTTCTTTAGTAGCTCTTAACGCTACCCAGTGGGAGCGTTTTCCCCAAACTGTTGCTCCCATTGTTCCTTCTGCATTTCTATACATCCCATTAACTCCTTCATTATTCAGTACAGGTACTTTTGTTTCTATTCCTTTGGCATCTAGAAATGTTTCAGCAACTGTGGCAGGTTCTTCAAAGGCTCTATCCACGCGAAGTCCAATTAAGCCTTCTTTATTTTCTGTAAATCTGACTTCTTGTTTTGCAGTAAGCTTGGTTTCGCGTATGATAGTTCTGAAATTACCTTTACCGAAAAAAGTAAAAGTGGTCAATTCGGAAAGTAAAATGGCATCATTTGCATCCACCCAATTAGCACTAACCACTAAGGTTGCATTTTTAGAATTAATAGATTCAATTTTATTCAATCTAATCGAACCATATTTAGGTTTATCCGCAGTTTTAATGGCATAGGAATTATTCCAAAAATCTAAACCATTGACATCTCCAAAATTAAACCAAAGTCCCACATGATGGGGGTGATCCGTTCTTTCAAAAGGACGAGGGTCTAATGGATACCCTCTAGTGATGAATTTGCCTTGCGCATTAACAATTGGATACAAACTTTGCTTTTCCATATTGTTCGGATAAATAAATGCAGTAAAAAATTTACCCCCTATATATACTTCCACTTTTCTTTCTTTGTCAAGTCGTTTAAAAGATACCTTTTGACTATAACAAAATTGTGACCAAGTTAATAATAAAATTAGGAGGGTGGGTTTTATGAGATGCATTACAGTCTATTTAGATTCTAAATATACCAAATATTAAAAAAAAATCCTTCTCAGATGATCGAGAAGGATTTTTTTTGTGGGGGCACACGGGTTCGAACCGCGGACCCTCTGCTTGTAAGGCAGATGCTCTAAACCAACTGAGCTATGCCCCCTTTTGAGGAGTGCAAAAATAAGGGGCAAATAGGAATTTCCCAAAAAAAAGGTGATTTAATTTAATTGTACAGCAGGAAGCCTAGTAGATTGACTATCATATACAAATAGCTCCACTATTTCGTAGTTCCAGTACTTACTTAATGGCGATTTATCCAAGATATCTTTGACTTCTTTTTTGTTATTCGCATTAATGGTAATCCATGAATTTTGAACCTCCATACTCACTGCATAAGTATCAATGATACCCTTATTCAATAAATAATTGATATAAGTACGATGAGGAGGTACTAAAGACATAAAGTCCTCATCCATTTCAAAAGATATAATAGCTTGGTATTTTTTCATGGATTTAATAAACTTTTACTAAGGTACATTAAGTATTGAAAACTAAAAATCATTTTTAGGGAATACTATAATATCCAATTCTTCCACCCCCACCTGCTAAAAATATTGACTTTGTATTAGGTTGTTTACGAACTACATGGAAGCTTTCAGTTGATATTAATTCCCAGCTTTGCCCTTTATTTATTGAAATATCTACTCCAGAAGTTCCGCAGCTAACTAAGATATTATTTGAAATAAATTCAACACCCGATCTATATCCATTGGGGTGTCCAATAGTTTTATCAATGACCCATCTTGATTTTCTTTTTGATTGAGATTTTTGATCGCTATTGGGCTCCACCATTAATTTTAAACCCACCGCATTTTCTATTCGACTTGTATCTTTCATAAAATCACCCCCTACTATCATAATTGAATTTCCATTGGGAGATATGGCCATACTATTGGCGCCCGTCGATGTTCCGCCTTGTAGAATGGGAATATCCATGGCTGAACCATTTATCCATAGTCTGCTTCTTCTACCTCCTGAAACTAAAAAATCTTCTCTATTTAGTTGTGCAATATTAGAACTACTTGAAGCAAAAAAAGCTTCCCCTTTTTCTAATGGGGTTTTAAAATAACCAGCAGGAACTTCCTTCCAATGTTCTCCTTTATCATGGGTGTTTAAAAGAAAAATAGTATTACCTATGGGATCTCCAACTACTAAACCATTATTAGCATCTTTAAAATGAATAGCATCTAAAAACATAAGGGTATCTGCATTCTCATACACTTTATACCAAGACTTCCCACCATCTTTTGTTTTTAATATAACAGCAGGTGCAGCCACAGCCACTATAATAGCTTCTTTCTCATTCCATGCATGAATAGATCTAAAATCTCTAGTTTCATAACCAGGTACTTGCATCCATTCAAAATGGGTTCCGCCATTTACCGATAATGCAATACTTCCTTTAGAACCACTAGCCCAAATGGTATTCATATTAGGCAAAGCCATTCCTCTAATACTCACTCCTTTTTGCTGAGTAAGTATTTTTATGGAATTATTACCCGAATTTTGCGCAAAGCTATTTTGAAATAAAATCAAAATTGCAAATAAAGCAATAAAGCCTTTTTTCATACAAGTGCTATTTAATGACTTAAAGATACGATATGATACCTTATTGGATGAGTAGAACTCAATTAATGTTAGGAGACGAATCAGTGGAGAAATTAATGCGTAAAAATGTATTAGTGATAGGACTGGGTGGCGTGGGAGGCATCTGTGCAGAAATGATTATAAGAGCAGGCATTGGAAAAATGACAATAGTGGATAATGACAGTATTGATGCTAGTAATATTAATAGACAAATACCCGCCTTGCATTCAACCACCAATATGTCAAAAGCAAAAGTATTGGCTGCTCGTTTATTGGACATTAATCCCTTAGTTGATTTAACGGTCTTGGAAGAATTTATGGAAGAGGATAAAACCATTCAATTAATTGAAAAAGAAAAATGGGATTATATAGTTGACTGTATCGATACATTATCTGCCAAGGTTGATTTAATAAAAGGATGCATGGATAGAAAATTACCCATTGTAAGTTCAATGGGGGCAGGTGGAAAATTAGATCCCTCTCAAATTAAAGTCACCGATTTATCGAAAACCCATGAATGTAATTTGGCTAGATATGTAAGAAAGCGTTTGCAAGCCTTGGGTATTAAAAAAGGCTTGAAAGTTGTGTTTAGTCCAGAGAAACCAGATCAGTCACGTATTATTGAAACGGAGAAAGCCTACCCAAAGAAGTCCATAATTGGAACTTTAAGCTATATGCCTGCTATTTTTGGCTGCACAGTGGCTAGTGTGGTAATCAGAGACTTATTGGCAATTGATTGATTTATAGACTTGTTTTCTTTGAAATCAGGCTTATTTTTCATTAAATTTGCAGCCTAAGAAATAAAGAGGTTCGGTAGCTCAGCTGGATAGAGCGTCATCCTTCTAAGATGAGGGCCATTGGTTCGAATCCAATCCGAATCACCAAAAATTAATAACTCATTGTAATTCAATGAGTTATTTTTGTTTTAAGCCTTCTCTGTAGAAACAGAAGATAGTATTGACTTATCTATGTCCTATTTAATTTAATTTTAGAAAAAATATCAAATGAGAAGAGGGATTTTATATTTATGCTTATTAGTAATAAGTATTAATACAAAGGCACAAATTGGATCAGGTAGCAGCTCAAACCCAGAGTTATCGTTGTTTATTTCTGCCGATATGAATATCATATTGGATAGGAATAGTGTGATAGATAAATATGGTAATAAAACTGCTTACAATAACAATATTAAAGGAAGTCCATTTTTAAATGACGAATGGTTAAATGGTACCGTTTATGGATTAGACCTCAAAAAAATGGCACAGGTAAAACTTAGGTTAAATACCAATGGCAACCAAGTTCATTTTTTAGATATGAAAAATATTGAATTGGTGGTAGACAAATCAAAGATTAAAAAAGTAGCTATATATGATGAGTTAAGTTCAGACTCCATTTATTTTGAAAATGGATTTTCAGATACCAAGGCTGAACTCTCTAAATCCACTTTAGTGCAAGTGCTAAATAAAGGAGAAGTTTTATTATTAAAAAACCATACGAATAATGTAGTAAAAAAAGATTCCTTGTTTGGCGCTATCAATGTATATTATTTTGCACCCATGTTTGATTATTATTTAAAAAATGAAAATAACATTGTTCAAAAACTAAAAAAAATAGATACAAAAACATTGTTAACTATACTTCCTAATAAAGAAATAATGACAAATTATTTTACGCAGCATAATAAGATAAAATCAGAAAAAGAAATAATTGAATTCATAAACTTTTACAATTTAAATAATAAGAAAACAAATAACTAAAATAAAAAATTAAGCATGAAAAAAATCGTATTCTTATTACTATTAATTTTTGCAGGAACACAGCTTTCCAATAAATTGAACGCACAAACCAACGAAGTTAAACATAAAGTAGTTATTCAATTAAATACAGCCGATACAGCTGCCTGGTCTTCCACTATTGGCAATATAAAAAATTTACAAAAGATATGGCCAGGTAATTTGATAGTAGAAGTTGTAATACATGGAAAAGCATTAGGTTTATTAGTAGCTGCTAAAACTCATTTAGCTAATGAAGTAATTGAAATGTCTAAAACCAATGTGCAGTTTTTAGCCTGCGAGAATTCAATGCGTAAGTATCATATTGATAAAAGTGAATTACTTACTATAGCAACTACTATTCCCTCGGGCGTTGCTGAAGTAATATTAAAACAAGAAGCAGGCTGGTCTTATTTAAAAGCGGGTGTAAATTAATATTGCTTTTTAAAGTCTAGTATGCGTAATCGTATTTTTTTTATTTTATTTTTTTTATTTACATTAGTTACTACCTATTATGGTTTCCGTAGAAGTACTAAAGAACAAAATACAGCCATGCTTGCTAGAATGGAAGGCATGGATACCTCTGCCTGGGTGGGCTCCTCCCCTTATCAAATTCCACTTGAAACCGAAAATGGAAATTTAATTCGATATGGATATGAATTAATCGCGCATACAGCAAAGTATTTAGGCCCAAAAGGAATAGTGCAGCAAACTACTAATGGAATGAATTGCCAGAACTGTCATTTAGAAGCTGGCACTAAACCCTGGGGATTAAATTATGGTTCTGTGTATTCAACCTATCCAAAATTTAGAGATAGATCGGGCAGTCAAGAAACAATATATAAAAGAGTGAATGATTGTATGGAGCGAAGTTTAAATGGCAAAGCCTTAGATATCAACTCCAAAGAAATGAAAGCCATATACGCTTATATAAAATGGCTAGGTGATGAAATACCTAAAGGCAAAAAAGTAAAAGGTTCTGGTATAGAAGTTTTACCCTATTTAAAAACTGCTGCTAGTCCTGTAGAAGGAAAAATTGTGTATATGCAGAATTGTCAAAAATGTCATTTATCAAATGGAGAGGGCGTAATGGATTCTACTGGTGTAATGTATTTGTATCCACCACTTTGGGGTCAACATAGTTATAATGACGCAGCAGGTTTATATCAATTATCAAAATTGGCAGGTTTTATAAAAAATAATATGCCTAATGGAATAAATTATCATGCGCCCAGTATAAGTAATCAAGATGCTTGGAATCTTGCAGCCTATATTAATGCACAACCAAGACCTTCCAAAGATAAATCCAAAGACTTCCCCATAATTGCTACCAAACCAATTGACTACCCTTTTGGCCCTTATACCGATACCTTTTCAGAACAGCAACATAAGTTTGGCCCCTTTGAGCTATTGTACTAGCTAAGAAAAATAAGTAACATAGATAGTAGTAAATTAATTACGAGATGCTTTCCACTTATCATGAAGTACTTTAATAAAATATCCCCCTACTACACTTCTAGCTTGAAAGCCTATTTGTTTACCATTTATAGTTTCATGCCAATCACTTAAAGGCACTTTGGTGGGTGTATTAGTAGCAAATTTATAAACAGGGTTAATTAACTTATCAAAATCGGCTTGCTTGCTTGACAAAGTAGCTGTCCAAGTAATCCAGTCCGACTTGGTATAGGTTTTACGACTATCTAAAGGCAAGCCAAATTCATTTTGTTTGGTTAAATAATAAGCCACTTCCGCATCGTACACTTTTTGTGGAAATAAATGAAAGCCAAATAATTTATCCCAAACCATATTATACTTTTGACTCCATGTATTTTTGTCATTATAAGTTAATGCATAATGGTCTCCTGCATTGGCTAAGTCTTGCCATTTAGCTGCCATTTCTGTAGCTATTTGAGTATACTTATTCGCAATCTCTTTCTTACCTAGCATTTCAGCCATCATTGCATAAGATCTAATACCTACTATCGCTTTAATAGCAAGGTTAGCGTTACGCGCTAAATGCCCAGCGAAATCATCGGTACATAATTGATTCACCGGATCTAGTCCTTCTTTTTCTAAGAACTGAACCCACTGGGTTAAAGTAGCCCAATGTGCTGCGGCATAATTAGCATTGCCCTCTGATTTTACAATGGCTCCAGCTAGAATAATCATATTACCCGATTCTTCTACTGGCATGCCTTCCGGATAAGTTTGGCCATTTGCTAAGGGATAAGTACCTAAATCATGGGCAGCATAGGGTTGTTTATACAATCCACTCTTTTCACTAAAATAAAATATCCCATTTAACATACCCTTCATTAAAGAAGGATTATAATTTAAAAATAAAGGCGCACTTGGATAAGTAACATCCACGGTATTAATACTTCCATTACTAAAATTTTCTTTAGATAAAAATAAAAGTTCTCCATTTTGTTTGCTTTTCACTAAATTATGCGCACCCACGGCTTGTCTATAAGCAGTAATACAAAGTTTAGCATAGTTATCTCCTCCTGCAGCTAAAGCGTCATTATAAATTTGTTTATTGAAACGATTGCATTTAGCAATTACATTGGTATACTGCGTATTAGCTAATTGCAACATTTTATCCATATTCATGGTAGGATCTAATTTCCACCAAGGGTCTAAGTTTTCTTTAAAATATTGAATGGCTTTTATTTCATCATAGGCTACTAATAATAAATGGTCTGTTTCGGTATCAAGTGCTGTATCTAGGTTAAAAATAGTATTAATAGATAAATTACTGCCTTGCGTTGTTGAAAACTTACTAGTAATTACTTTTGATTCATTCATTCCACCCTTATTTGAAATAAAATCCTGAATAGCATCATTTATAGACTGAACAGATTGTTTAGAATGATATTTATTTGCCGCTATATAAGCATAGCCCCAATCAATTCGAAGGTCGTCCCCGCTTTTTTGTAAGATGGGTTGTTCTATAGTACCAATTTTTAAGACATTTAAATTGGGGGTAGTATAGCCAGTTGCAACCATTTCTACACTGCCTTTATTTGAGGCAATAGCTGAAGAGGCTCCTACATAAATTTGAACTAAATGTTTTTTACCGTCCTTAGACCTTGTTTTCATGGAGATATAAGAGACAGGACGAGATAGTATATTAATCTCTGTAATAATTAAAGGAGAAGTAAAGGCCACATTAAGTGATACAGCTCCACAATCGAATTGATAAGTTGTTTGTGTGGCCGACATATTTATCGACAACTGTCTTGCCTGCATCATTTTATCATTCACGCTTGCAGATTCGTCTTTGCCTAAGAACTTATACACTTGATTGTCCACTTTGATTAAACCTATTATGGACTGATTAGATCCAGTCCAATGTTTGGTAGTAGATTCATTTAATTGATCGGTAAATGACCAAATACTAAAATAAGGATTATGGGTAATTAAAGGATAGGCAGGTGCTTTGGACACTTGCGCCATGGAACTATGAGCAATCAAACTCAAACTAATGATTAAAACAGCTGAAAAACGTTTCATAATATTTTGTATTAATTGTCAATAATTATAGCCAAATAAATATACTACAATAGGAGCACCTATCAACTATTATCATTTTTTTTTGTCTAAATAATTTATTATAATTTTAATAAATATGTACCTAGTCTCTTTTATTAAATCTATTGGTAGTTTAACCCTTAAAACCTTTTCAGGCTTAAAGCAGTCCGAAAAATGGGCTACTTCCTATTTATATACAATAGAAGAAAAATTTGATGGAAAATTTGATATAAAAACCTTGGAGAAAATTGTAAAGAGGTATAGCATTCAACAACATTTCATTAACGATAGTTTTAGCAGCTTATACGGTAGAAATAATATTGAAAAGGAAAAGGTAAGGAATTTGCTTTATTTTATAATGGTTTCTGTCTACGATGATTTTTTTGATGATAAAACTTTAACCCTTGAACAAATAGATTCTATTTTTTATCATCCCGAAGCATTCAACCCACAAACCTTTTTTGAGAAAGTATTTATTTATACGCATACAGCTCTTTTAAATGATGTAGCAGATAAAGCACAATACTTTAAAGATTTTGAAGGACTTCATATAGCTCAAAAAGATTCTTTAGACCAGTTCAACCCAAATATTACCGACGAAACTCTTTTATCTATTACTACTAGAAAAGGTGGTTACTGTTTGCTAATGTGTAGGCATTATTTAGATACACCCTATCTTCCAGCAGCAGATGCTACTTGGTATGCCTTAGGTGGAGTGATTCAATTAACTAATGACTTGTATGATATATATAAAGACATGCAAGAAGGCATTATTACACTTGCTGTAAGAGCCAAGCAGTATGAAGCTATTTATGCACTATATCATAGACATGCAGAGGCTTTAAATGAAACTATTAGGCAATTACCTGTAGCCCATGCTCGCAAGATGGAATTGTCCATTATATTAAATGTAATTGCTGCTTTTGGCTATGTAGCATTAGATAACTTAAAACGTTTGCAAGTGAATAATTCAAATAATTCAATTTTACCTTCATTTGAGACCTTGCCAAGAAAAGAATTAATTATTGACATGGAAAAAAATACAAACCGATTTAAGTTATTAAATTTCACATACCAAAATGCTTATTTGTAAATTGTTCAATAACACAATCAAATTAGTAATTAATTTTTTCATTCTTTAAAGTTGTAGGTAACCATACTTGCATAGCATTACTACCTCTATTACACCAAGTATAATATGGGATGGCTCTTACCTTCTGTATTACAGTTTGTGCCGATAAACCATCATTATTTATTTGTATTACGGGCAGATTGGCAATTAGGCTTACCACTTTTTCATCTAAGACTGAAAAATTCTCTGCAGTGAATGTACTTTGAGCAGGTGCAATAATATTCCAAGCTTTCCCATTATTATCAGCTCCTTCAATACAATACACAATGGGGCCTCTTTGTAATGCGACACGACCATTATCCTGTAAAAGTTCATCTCTTGCTTTAATTTTTTGAATAGTCATAGGTAACTGATACTCCACTACATCATTATTTTTCCATTCTTGATTAATAATAGCATAGCCATCCTCTATTGTATACATTACTTCTTTCCCGTTCACCAGCATAATGGGTTTTGAATCTGGCATTGGATTCTCATAAGAATACAATTTACCTGGTGCAGGTATTCCATTGGCCCAGCCTGGTATTCTAAAAGCGATGGGTAAAGAGACTTTTTTCTTCATATTGAGTGTGCACTTCATGGAACCTTCCCAAGGATAATTCGTAGCCATAGTAAGCAGCATGTCTCCATTAGGTACTTTAATTTGAGTATTACTACCTACAAATAAATTCACATAAAATTTACCATTTGAATATCCATAAATATAATTTCCTAGAGAAGCAATTAATCTAGCAATGTTAGAAGGACAACAAGCAGTACCAAACCATTCTTTTCTTGCATTTTTACCTGATGATGCTAAAGGATTTCCGTAAAAAAATCTATCACCACTTAAAGAAAGTCCATCTAAGGCCCCATTATATAAGCTACGTTCTAATACATCAATGTATTCAGCATTACCTGTTAAACTATTCATTCTCTGATTCCAAAAAACCATTCCAACAGAAGCGCAGGTTTCACAATAAGCTTCTTCATTAGGTAAATCATAGTCATTGGTAAAACCTTCATTACTTCCAGCAGAACCTATACCTCCTGTGATATACATATTTCTATACACCACATCTTCCCAAACTCTTCGCATGGCTGTTACATAGTCTTTATCGCCAGTATGTGCAGCTACATCTGCAGCACCAGTATATAAATACATGGCTCTCACTGCATGACCAGTAATATCTTTTTGCTCTTTAACAGGTACTTGGTCTTGGGTATATAAAGTATCCTTCCACTCTGTCCAAGTATAGCCCTTGGCTAATTTCTTTCCTCTTTCAGATAATAACCAATCAGCTAGGTTTAAATATTTTTTATCGTTGGTTGCGCGATATAATTTTACCAAGGCTAGTTCTAATTCTTGGTGTCCTGTAACCCAATCTCTTTTTCCTGGGCCAAATAAGGAATCAAAATAATTAGCCCATTTAATTACTACATCTAAAAACTTTCTTTTACCAGTGGCATCAAAATAAGCAACAGCTGCTTCAATCATATGGCCTGCATTATAATCCTCATGCATACTCATATCTGACCATCTTTTATCTAAACCAGTTAAAGTATAGTAGGTATTCAAATAACCATCTTCTAATTGCGCAGCTGCTATTTTATCTATCCACTCATCGGCTTTTGCTTCTAATTTTTTATCATGACTTGTTTTAATGGCATAGGCTATGGCTTCTAAAGCTTTAAAAACATCTGAATCATCATAAAAAACACCTTCGTGCGCTTCCCCTTTTTTTCTAGCAACCTTTTCGAAATTTCTAATTCTTGCTGTTTTCTGTTCTGTTTGATATATACATGCATCTAAAGTGATAGTGGCGACCTTATCCATCTTAGGTTTCCAAAATGCATCTGTAACATTCACATTCGAAAAATTGATTGGTTCAATTTTTACCTTATTAGTTTGCGATTGACTTTTTATTGCCAAAAATATCAAACCGATGAAGAAAACAATTTTTTTACTACTTCTTCTATTCATATATCTAATTTTTTAATTTTTAATTGGACTATTTCCCACACATCTAAAACCTACTGTTCCATTTCTTTCAAATCCTTGACTCACTCTCAGTAAATATTGAGCATAGGTTAATTCTCTAGGGCCGGCCTGTACATACCACCAACTTCCAGCAGGTTTAAAATAACTCCCGCCCTTCATAATGATGTATTCATAACTACCTGAAACATATTTATTATTTGTTAATTGCCACACAGAACCTACTAAATCGTATAGTCCATTTGCATTCACCCCTTTTGGATAAGACCCTACTGTATCTAATATCCCATTACCTAGATTACAAAAACTAGAATCAATTCCTTTAATATTTACAGTACTTAATGTTCCTGTAATTTCCTCCACTTCTCTTGTTACGGGCTGTTCCTGTTTCCATGGCCATTCATTTAAAGCAGGTGTTTGTGCAGCAAACTGCCATTGAATTTCAGAAGGCAACGATTTATGATTCCAATTTGCATAGGCCTCAGCATCTTCATAACTTATATACACAACAGGTTTATTTTCATCCAATTTTAGCGGTATTCCATTTACCCAATGTTTCAAATAATTAACTGTATCAGTAGGCTTATAATTACTTTGTACAGTAAACTTGTAAAAATCTGCATTGGTAACTAAATATTTATCTATCCAATAGCTAGGTATATCAATAAAATTAGAATCCTTCACTGGAGGATAGGCTATAAAATCGTCGCCATGAGTTTGCTTAAAAATGAATTTACCTTTTGCAATTTTTACCATATGGGTGGTATCTAATAAATTGTTACTATTTAATAACTTATCATGAAAGGGTTCGATATTGTCCATCAACCTTGGAATGCCTGCATTTAGGTATATTATTTGCTCGTCTATTAGACTTATTCTATTTGATTTATTGTCAAATGCATCTTTTTCATGTTTTACAACTTGCAATATTATTTTACCTTCAAATCTCTGTGCTATATTATTAATATCAATTATATGATTTTTAAAAGGTAAAACTAAGTTTGGTTTTCCCCAACCCACTTCGCTAGCCCAAACGTTAATTTCTACTTCACTACTATCAAAAAAAGCATAATCTCTCTTTATGATATAATTTTTTGTGACTTGAATTTGAATATTATTATTTACTACAGTTGCCTCTAATAATTTTGGTACATGAATAATACAATCTACAGATCCTTCATTATTGGTGCCTACATATTTCTGATGAAAAGCATCGGTTTCTACTTCAATAAAATATTTCCCTTTTTGGTAACTAGGTTTTAATAGTTTATGATGATAAACATCTACAAAATGCCAATTGTATTTTTGACTTACTTCAAATAAATAGTTTTTATACCCTTGTGGAATAGTTGAATAAATTGTATACACTGTTTTTTGAGGTATATTCCATTGATTTACCCAAATACTATCGGCCGTTGTTGGAATTAAAGGAATAGCATTGCTTGTATTAAAATTATCAGAAAGTTGTCTTAATAATTGAGTTGTTTTACCCAAGAAAGCATATTGCTTTTCTACCCATTCTGGTTGACCTGCCGCCATTATATTAATTTCAGTTCCATATCCATTGAAAAAACTAGTTGCAAATTCACGCTGTATGGGTTCTTTATATAATTCAGCAACTCTATAAATAGAAAAACCAGGTTGAATAAATTTATTTAAATTAAGCATAGGTGGATAATACAAAGCATTATGAACCCTGCCTGAAATTATTCCTTGCATATCTTTAGGAACAGCCATACCTTCACTATACATAATAACCCCTTTCCTAACAGTATCCGCAGAAAGTTGAAGAGTATCACTTGAACTTCCATGCGTATCCAACACTACCCCGTCAGCATTTGTATTATTTATAAGCCAAGATAAACCCGTATAATGGTTTTGTTTATGTGTATCTATATCCCAAGGATTATAGGAAACAAATAAATGTTTATTTTCTGCAATTAAATCATTGCTTATTTTCTTGATCTCAGATAAGCCACCAGGTAAATCCTTGTATAAATCAAACTGATTTCTTTGGTCTAATCCTAAAGTTGGCCATGAAGGCCAGATAGTTATAATATCATCACCTCCATATAATTTATTCCCTCTTTCCACAAAAGAAGGTAATGCATATTTATTTTGAGGCGCATTGTAAAAATATTTATCCCAGCTCATCATTAAATGCATCAAATAAGTATTCTTTACCCATGCTAAATCTTTTCTTTTATAAAGACGATCATTAAAGTAACTCACATCATACAACTTCTTATCTCTGAAAACTTTTAATACCCCATTTTGCCATGGTCCTCCATAGGGCTCTATCCATACATTATACTGAATACTTCCATTGGGATATAAAATGGTTTCAAATCTCTTCGTCTTACCTAAGTCAATACTTTGTTTGTCTCTTCTACTAAAGCCGTAAATAGAAAAAGATTGATCAATTGACAAAGTATTAAAGCCTAGCTCCCATGCATTGTCTGGAACAATTACATTTACAGGCATTTTACTTGGAATAAACAAATGTGTTCTGGATAAACTATGGTTGCCTTTACCAGTTATATATACATTTTCCTGATTTTTTTCAAATGGCAAAACATTGTCAATGATTAAAGTATCCTTACTCGTATTTTTAAATTCTATACTTAACTGGAAACCGTCATTCAATTTTTTAACAGAAAGAAGTTTTGTTACTACTTTCTTATTTTGACTGAACATTTGCTCCCATTGAATAATAGAAACAGGCTGAGATAAAATAAAACTTCTTGTATTCAATTCAAAACCAGTAATGGCTAAACTATCTTTACTAAAATGAATATTGGCAATTGCTACTGATTGAGCAGTAAGCACTTTTTGAAAAAAGACATTGAATATCAGCGATAAAAGCAAAATATTTCGGCAAACTGTTGATAATCTTTTCATTTATATACAATGTGAAAGAAAGTTACAAAAAATGGCTTAAAAATGGGTGGAATAATGGTGCTTTCTTGAACAAGATTTATCTTTATAAAAATTGACCTACATTTATAGATACTCTATGGAAATTAAAATGGAAGAAAGTTGGAAAAAAGCTTTATCGGATTTATTCGATAAACCCTACTTTAGCCAAATCACAGAGCATCTAAAAGCAGAAAAAGCTTTAAAACGAACTATTTATCCAAGCGGCCCTCTTATATTTAATGCCTTTAGTTTAACACCCTACGATAAAGTAAAAGTGGTTATTTTAGGACAAGACCCTTATCATAATCCCCGCCAAGCCATGGGATTAAGTTTTTCTGTTCCCGATGGCATTAAACCACCCCCCTCTTTAGTAAATATATTTAAGGAACTCCATAAAGATATTGGTATGCCTATTCCTAGTGCTGGCAATTTAACACATTGGGCCGAACAAGGTGTTTTACTTTTAAATGCAGTACTTACCGTAAGAGCTAATGAACCAGCTAGTCATGCAAAAATTGGATGGACAAAATTTACAGACGATATAATTCTACTTCTTTCTTTAAAAAAAACAGGCTTGGTTTTTATTTTATGGGGTAATTTCGCACAAGAAAAAATAAAACTCATAGACGGCGCTAAACATAAAATTTTAAAAGCAGCACACCCTTCCCCTTTTAGTGCTTACAATGGTTTTTTTGGATCTAAGCATTTTAGTGCCACCAATGAATACTTAGTAAAAAACAATCAAGACCCTATTGATTGGGCCCTATAATAAATAGAGTATGAAGATGATAAAAAATATTGTTGCAAGGGTATTAGCTATTTGGGCTCTATTGGTTTTTGCCTCTACTATGTTTATTTTCCTATGGTTCTACTTATTATGTTTTTTTATGCAAGACCCATTTAAAACAAGGTATCATAGAAGAGTATCTCAAATGTGGATGGGCGTTTTCTTAACATTATCGGGTTGTAGATTTAGGGTTAAAGGCAAAGAAGTATTTAAAGGGATGCCGAACGCTATTGTAGTATGTAATCATAATAGCTTAATTGATATACCCATAAGCACCCCTTTCTTACCAAGAGCTAATAAGACGATTGCTAAAAAAAGTTTTGTATATGTACCTTTATTTGGGTGGATTTATAAATTTGCCACTGTGATTGTAGATAGAAAAGACCACAATAGCCGTAAAGATAGTTTTGATAATATGGTGAAGGTGCTAGATAACGGACTTGATATGTTAATCTACCCAGAAGGTACTAGAAATAAAACATCAGCACCTTTAAAGTCATTTTATGATGGCGCATTTAAATTATCTATTGAAACACAGAAACCAATTATTCCAGTAGTCTTATTAAATACTAAAAAAATACTACCTGCAAGGCCTATATTATACTTTACACCTGGTAAAATTGATATGCATATACTTCCTGCTATTTTCCCACAAGAACATACTAAGGATAGCTTGAAACAAGCCGTTTATGATGTAATGGCTAATTACTATTTAAAGAATAATGAAAAAAATTAGTTAATTGAAGAAGAGAATGTTCTGCTTCTATTAATTTTCAAGTCTCTTAATATACCAGATTTAGGGTTTACTGTTATACTGAAAGAACGGTACAAACCAACAGGTGTCACATTGATAGCTAACTGCCAGCAGTGCATCTCACGTGTAATAAACATACTTAGTTGTTGAATACTAGCCTTGGCCACGTCTACATAGCCTGTTCCACCAATTTTCCACTTAGGTGTTAAGCTAAAGTCTCCATTAAAATTCAAACTTGAATAGGTTTGTAATTTAAACCCAGAATAATCCGGCTTCATTATTCTAGAAAACTGGAAAGAATAAGAAACAGTTAAACTCCAGGGAATATCAAAATCAGTAAATTCTGCAGGATTGGCTTTTACATATTGCAATTGCCTTTGTTGTTCATCGGGGGTCATGAAGGGATCTAAAGGAATTTCTTTTTTCTTAGAAGCTGCATCGTCCTTTGATTTACTTTTAAAGGATGTAGCAATAGAAACTCCACCATTGGTAATACTTCCGAATTTTAATTTAGTAGGGTCGATATTTAATTTATTCACCCTGAACCCTTGCGCATCATTGGCATATGGATCTACGCTGAAAGAAGAAGAAATATTAAACTTGTCGAATAACATTGTACGCGCGTAGAAACTAAAATTACCTAACTGAAAACTATCTGCAAGGAAATTGTAATTTGAAGTAAAGCCAAAGCCTTCAATCAATTTTACTTTTTTAAAGTTTTCGGCGCTGGTATCTTTTTTGTCTTTTACTTTCATTTCTAGTAAATTATCCAAACCAAAACTTAAACCTCCAAAGGTTCCTTCTGAATAAGCTCCCCCTAAAGCTCCACCATCAAATTTAGAAAAGCGGTATGTTCTTCCAGTGGAATCAATTTGAGTGGTATAATGATAAGACTTCGCTAAATCTGGTGAATAGTTAAGGGAGACAGTGGGCCTTACTTCATGTCGAATAGCTTCTACATAATTGCTTTTAAATTTATAGGTACCAAAAATTCTACTCGCAGCTCCTACACCAAAACTTACATGGGGTGCTCTGAAAAAACCTTTTTCATAACTCGTATCTACCTTATTTAATTTACTATTCCAAGACTTTGTATTTTGTTGGCCAAACCATTTTTCATCAAAACTAATGGAAGGTGTAATCGTAATTGGCCCAAGTGATGGAAGAGAAACACTAATTGGTATACTATGCGTAGCGCCCCATTGCATGGTATCTAATAATCTATTGATATTAAATGCAGAATCATAAAAAGCCATCTGATTTTGGAAAGATCCATTGTACCCTACTCCTAATTTTTCATACCATTTTCCACTACCCACCTGATCCTTGGACTGAAATGGATATACAGTCAATGCATTAAAATTAATATTGGGCAAACTTAGATTCACCAAACCTAAATTATTGTTTTGGCTATGATTTAAGTTCATCGATAAATTATATTTATTATCCCATGACTTATTATAACTTATAGAAGAACTAATTTGATTTTGAAAATTCTGATAAGGGTTATTCAATAAGTAACTATTGTACTTTGTACTACCAAAATTGACATTGGCAGAAAAATTAGTGCCTGGCAAAGCCCTTGCATCCATGGAATGAGACCAGTTAATCATAAAGGTTTTACCCCCCGTAAATTCATTAGCTATATTTACATTCCTATTCAATATTCTTGAATTTTGTAAACTAAGGTTAAAGTTGCCAATGTATTTATAGCGTAAAATATATTTACTATTCAAATTCGCGCTCCATCCTCCATAAGAATAAATATTACTTCTTATAGTAGCGTCAACATTATCACTCAGTACTTTATAATAGCCTAAACCTTCAAAACCTAAACCAAAATCTTCACTCGTAGAAAAAGCAGGTGCCATCATACCAGAATGCTTGCCTCTTGACAAAGGGAAAATTCCAAATGGAATTCCAATAGGAAAAGGCACTCCCTCAAATTCTGGAAAGGCCGGCCCCGATACACCAATTTTGTCTGTGATTATTTTTAATCTATTGGTTCTAAAAGCAAAATGGGGGTCATCTAAATTACAGGTAGTAAATCTTGCCTTCCATGCATAAGCCTGGTCTTGTGTAACCTTTTTCATGGTGGTGGCATTGATAAAAATTTCACCTTGTTGAAAATTGGTATTTTTTGTAAGTCCCTTTCCTGACTTCATGTTAAAATAAATAGAGTCATTCACCGAAGTCATTGTTCCTTCTTTGAATTTTGGATTACTTAAAGGGCTTCCCGTAGTATCTTGTGCGCCATAAGCTTTAATGTTTTGACTTTGTTGGTCATAGACGATGGTGGCTGCCTCTAATTCTGAAGTTTTGTAAACGGTCTTAGCCTTGCCATACAAAAAGAACTCTTTAGTAGACATAACCATCACCCCAGAATCTTCTGCATTATAATTTACAGGGGTATCAATACTATCTTTTGAAATTCTTATAGACTTTACTAAACTGGTATCATTTTTTTTGGAAAGACTGTCTGTTTTAGCAGAAATACTGTCTTTTATAGGGGCCTGAATTTTGGCCTGCGCAAAAACACCCATTATGGGCATTAAAACTATTGTTAATGTTAGTAAAATGCTACCATTTACAATAGAACGCCTGTATTTTACGTTATTTTTGTATCCTGCTATTATCACAGCAGCAAAAATAAACTAAAACAGCATTAAGGCACTGATTATGAAGCAAAATAGACTGATTTTAGCATTTACTTATAGCGTAATAGCCCTTTTTACCCTTATTAGCTTAAGTACGGAAGCCCAAAACTCATCCAAAACCATCAAACGTATCATTATTGACCCAGGTCATGGTGGCACAGATCCAGGTTCAAATGGTAAATATTCCACCGAAGCTGCAGTTTCATTAGCTATTTCTTTAAAATTAGAGGAATATATCAATCAATCCATCCCTGATGTAGAAGTGGTTCTTACGCGTAGAACAGATATTTTCAATTCAGTGGTTGAAAAAGCCAATATTGCCAATGCGGCCAAAGGTGATTTATTTATTTGTATTCATACTAATTCAGCCAATCCTAGTAGAAGTAGAGAAATTATTGGATATACTAATAAGACCTATACCGTAAAGAAAAAAGGGGTTAAAAGAAAAGTTACCAGAAGAGTGCCCTTATATAAAACTACCTACACACCAAGTACAGCAAGGGGTACAGAAACATTTATTTATAATGTAGGAAAATCAGACCAAAAGAAAGATATGGCCAATGAGGCAGTAGATGATGTAGTGGAAAAATTAGACTCCGTATCTATAAAACAAATTAAAGAGATTGAAGAAGCCGACCCTACCCGTTCCATGATGGTAAGTTTACTGACTCAGCAATTTTTTCAAAGAGCGGCTAGTTTAGCCTTAACCATTGAGGAAGAATTTAAAGCTGCTGGTCGAATTAGTAGAGAAGCCAAACAAAGGCAGAAAGGAATTTGGGTACTTGCTGCCGTTCAAATGCCTGCGGTACTAGTTGAAACTGGCTTTATTTCCAATCCAGAAGATGAGGATTATCTCAATAGCGATGAGGGTCAAAATCAAATTTGCGAGGTAATAACCAAGTCAATCATAAGGTATAAAAATTCTCTGGAAAACCAGAAAAAGACAAATACCAATTAGCTCCCCTTTTTTAGCTAATTTTACTTAAAGATTATTTAATTCATTCAAGATGAAAGTATCAAACGAAACCAAGGTGGGCGCGCTTACCGTAATTGCCATAACCTTAATGATTATAGGATTTAATTTTCTAAAGGGGAAAACCATTTTTCAACCAGGTAACTATATATATGCAAAATATGCCGATACCAAAGGGCTTATTGTTTCTAATCCTGTATTTGTAAATGGCTACCAAGTGGGAACCGTTTTTGAAATAGAAAACCAAAAAGATAATCTAGCTTCTATTATTGTTTCTGTTAAATTAAATGAAGCTTATAAAATTCCTAACAATTCAGTGGCTAGTATTCAAGATAATCCTTTAGGAATTAGTAGTATTAGCATTGTACTAGGTAATGCTACAACTTATTTTAAATCAGGTGACACCATTCAAACAGCACCTGCAAATAGTTTATTGGGCGATTTTGTGAACACCCTTTCTCCTTTAGGTGAGAAAACAAATAGTGCCATTACTTCTTTGGATAAAGTGTTGAATAATATTAATCATGTATTAGATGATAAAAACAGACAAAACCTAGCACTTGTATTAGAAAATTTAGCCGTCACTACAAAAAGTTTAAATAGTTCCATGGCTAATATTGAAACTATGTTGCAAAAACAAAATGGATCGGTGAGTCAATCATTTGATAATATCAATGCTTTTACAAAGAACTTGAATAATAATAACGAGAAGCTAAATAATATAATTACCAATTTAGACAGCGTTTCCAAATCGGTAAAAGATGCCGACTTGACAAAGACCATCAAAACCATTCAATTAGCAGTGGCTTCTTTAAATACTAGTTTACAAAAGATTAATTCAGGAAATGGTACCGCTTCTAAATTAATGAATGATTCTACTTTTTATAATGATTTACAAGGCACTCTTAAAAGTATCAATACCCTAGTCGACGATATTAAAGTACATCCTAAAAGGTATATCAATGTATCTGTGTTTGGCAAAAAGGATAAATCAATTCCATTAGATAAGCCTTTAGCTGATTCTGTGAATCATGAATAAATGGGCCCTCATCATATTATTATCTGGTCTTAGCTTTACTTCAGTAAAAGGGCAAACCCCTATCAATCAAAATGCTAAGGACAGTCTTACAGTGCAATCTCCCCCAGTTACATCTGGATCTAAACTTATTGAATTTCTTTCTGCAGAAGTATACAATGTAAAAAAAATGGACAGCATGGACTACCTAATACTAGTAGGCCATGTAAAAATTCGTCAAGGTAAAACTTTATTATATGGCGATAGCATAATTTTAAATTCTACTTTAAATACATTAGAAGGTTTTGGCAATGTGCACATCAATGATGCCGACAGCGTGCATACTTATTCCTCTTATTTAAAATACTTAGGTGATACCAAAAAAGCATTTTTACGTAAAAAAGTAAAACTCACCGATGGGAAAGGCGTATTAACCACCGATTCATTAGACTACGATGTGAATGCTAAGTTAGGAAGCTTTAAAAATGGTGGCAAACTAGTGCGTAATAAAACAGTCTTGACAAGTACAGAAGGTTTGTATTATGGAGAAACAAGAGATGTGATATTTAGAAAAAAAGTGGAGTTAATAGACCCTGAGAATAATATTATTACCGATACACTAGAATACAATACCTACTCTCAACTTACTAACTTCATAAGCCCTTCTAAAATTATATCAGGTAGCAGGGTTATTAGTACTAGTAATGGCAATTATAATACGGGTACTAGAAAGGGTTATATGTACGACAGGTCTACTATTGACGACAGTACTTATCATTTTATAGCAGACGAAATGGCGGTAGATGATTCACTTGAAATGGGTGAATTTAAAGGCAATGCCATTTACACTTCCAAAGATACCCTAGGCTTTGATTTAATGGCAAATAATATTAAGGCCAATAAACAAAAAAGCACTTTCTTGGCAACAGAAAAACCAGTTCTATTAATTAAACAAAACAAAGACACTTTATATATAGCAGCAGATACCTTATACGCAGGTAAAATTTCAGATTTAAAAAGAAAAATACCACCCGCCAGAGATTCAGTAGGTATTATTACCGATACCACTTTAGATAAATACTTTGAAGCCTATCATAATGTAAAAATATATTCCGATTCACTTCAAGGCAAGGCCGATAGCTTATTTTATTCTATGAGTGATTCTACCATAAGACTTATCACCAACCCTATTATATGGGCCAATGATAATCAAATTACGGGCGATACCCTCTACTTATTTGTAAAGAATAAAAAACCAGAGCAATTATATGTATTTGAGAACGCCTTTGCCATTAATAAAATTGATACCACTATTTATTATAACCAGCTAAAAGGCAATAAGCTGAATGTATTTTTTGAAGAGGGTGAAATTCATAAAATGAGCGCCAAGGGAAATGCAGAAAATATATATTTCCCTTTAGACAATGATAAATACTTTATAGGTGTAAATCATTCCAATGCTCAATTGATTGAAGTGTATTTTGAAAACACAGAGCCTGCCAAAGTGGTATTTAAAAGACAACTAATAGGGAAAATGACGCCTATTAACCAAACACCTAAAGAAGATTTATTTATAAAAGGATTTAAATGGCAAGAAAGCTTAAGACCTAAGAGTAAGTATGAATTGATGAAGCTTCCCGCTAAACTAAATTAATTTACTTCGAGTTAAAATTATTAACTCTCTTTTTCCATCATTAAGTAGGCTTTAATAAAGCCATCAATTTCTCCGTCCATCACGGGGCCAATATTGCCTACTTCAAAATCGGTGCGGTGATCTTTAATCATTTTATAAGGATGGAAAACATAAGAACGTATTTGACTACCCCACTCTATTTTTTTCTTATTGGCATTGGAAGCATTTAAAGCTTCTTGTTTTATACGCATTTCTTCTTCATACAATCTGCTTTTTAACATCTTCATGGCTATCTCTCTGTTCTCGCCCTGTGTTCTTGATTGTTGGCATTCTACAATAATACCTGAAGCATGTCTTAGTCTCACAGCCGTCTCCACTTTGTTTACGTTCTGTCCTCCTTTACCACCACTTCTATAAAATTCCCATTCAATATCGGCAGGGTTGACTACAATTTCAATAGTATCATCAATTAAAGGATATACATAAACTGAAGCAAAAGAAGTATGTCTTCTTGCATTACTATCGAATGGTGAAATTCTTACTAAACGGTGAACCCCCGATTCTGCTTTTAGAAATCCGTATGCAAAAGGGCCATCAAATTGTAAAGTAGCCGATTTAATACCTGCACCATCTCCTTCTTGATAATCGATGGAACTTACAGTCCAACCTTGCTTCTCTCCATACATGGTGTACATACGAAGTAACATTTCTGCCCAGTCCTGACTTTCCGTTCCACCAGCTCCTGGATTAATTTGTAAAATGGCGGGAAGTTCGTCCTCCGGTTTATTTAAAGTACTTTTAAATTCTGCTTCTTCAATAAAAAGGGTTGCTTTTTGAAAAGCTTCTTGGGTTTCAACTTCAGTAGCATCGCCCGCTTTCCAAAAATCAAATAGCACTACAAAATCTTCTAAATGGGATTCAACATTTTGATACATATGTATCCAATACTCATTCACCTTTATTTCCTTCATGGTACTCGTAGCACGCGTATTGTCATCCCAAAAACCAGGTGACAAGGACAATTGTTTGTCAGTCGCTACTTTGTATAATCTGTTATCGACGTCAAAGAAACCTCCTTAGGACACTTACTTGGTCCTTCATACGCTTTATCTGTTCTATAGTCATGTATGATCAAGTTTACAATCTTAGCATTTACATACTAAGATCAAATTTTAAAAAATACTACAAGCCTCATAAGCCGGATTCTGTTTCTAAACTATCATTTATCTAGCCCCAACATTGCTGTTGGAGTCTTGCTGCCTACCCTGGAACTTGAACGAGTCGTTCTTAAGCGCTCCTTTACGTGGCATTACAGCACCCAAGGTTTACCCTATAAAACAATTACTTGTCTTATCCGTGCGCTTTTACCGCACGTTTTCACCTTTTCCTCTTGCGAGGTAGTTATTTTCTGTGGCACTTTCTCTATCCCATTGCTGAGATGCCGGCTATTCACCGGTGGGTTACCCTATGCTGTCCGGACTTTCCTTGGTAATTGCTTACCACGATAGCTCGGGTTTGTAGTAAGGCAAAGGTAAGTAATTAAAATTTGACGAGATATTAGTACTCAAAAAACACTTCAGTGGCGCCATAGCCATAAAAATCGGAGTATTGATTGATGAAATTCTTCACTCCTTTTTTCACCTTTAATAAATCATGTATTTCACCCTTCAATTTGCCTGTACCTACTCCATGAATAATAGTTAGTGTTGGTAAATGATGTAACAAAGCAAGATCAAACCATTTTTCAAACTCGGTTAATTGAATGCTAAGTATTTCAAAATTAGATAAGTGGTCATGCCTATCTATTAATTTCTCAATATGCAAGTCAATGACGGTTCTAGCAGAAGGTAAATTTTGTTTAATTTTATTTGCATCATATACCTTAAACCCAGCCGATCTTAAGATATCCATTTGAATATGATTATCCTCTGCTTTATCGGGATAGGTTTCAAATAATAAATAAGTTATAGCAGCCTCATTATTCTCTTTCAGTGTTTCAATTTTTTGAAATAATTGTTTGGGCTTAATTTTCAAATTTGTCTCAAAATGATCGGCCTTCTTTTTATGAGGCTCTGCCAAAGAAAAATCGAAAGCAAAACCTGGAGAATCGTTTACTGCTGCAAATTGGATATCATGAATGTAAAAATCGGTAAAAGGATGAATAGTAGATTCAATCGAAAAACCAACTTCACCTAAAAATAATTGTTCGTAAACAAATTTATAACCCACCCTTGTATGGTTCGATAAATATATTTTTAAGCTTTCAACTACTTCGTCATTAAAGTCATCTAAAGAAAATTTCGGAACTATATGTATCCATACTCCATCTTCTATTTTAGTATCAGATACCTTTAATTTTTCTTTTGGAATTTGGTCAACATAAATTTTCTGTGGCGCTGCTTTTTCAGGAAAGAGTTTCTTTTGGGTAAACCTCTTAAAATAAGGAAAATCTATTTGATCCATATAGGCAGGAAACTTCACACCTCTTACTTCAATCATGACCATCTCTTCATTCATGATTTCAATAATATGCCCCTCCTCATTACTATGTAATACTAAAATTTCATCACCTACCTGATACTTCATCAATTAATTTTTTGCTAAAAGACTATGCTTTTTAGAATACAAATTATAGATCACCAAACCAATTGTCATCCAAATAAAGAACCACATCCAACTTACGGGTGGAATCTCTATCATCAAATACAAGCAACACATGGCACCTATAATGGGTATAATGGAGTATTTTTTAAGAAAACTTAAAATAGCCACCACTATAAATATGAATGTAAAGACTAAAAATAAAATTTCCTGATAGCCTTCGTTACCCACTTCCTTAAACGCATTTAAAATTCTATGTTGTGCAAAATATAAAAAGATCATTGCCATTGCAGGAATGATATACTGACCATTAATATAGGGCAATCTAAACGCTTGTCCTTTAATGGAAGGAGATAATCTAGGTAATACTAATACTCCAAAACAAACTAGTACAAATGCAAACAAAGTTCCAATACTGGTTAAGTCTGTCATTCTGGAAATGGACATAAACATGGAGGGCACACCCACAAAAATCCCTGTGATGATGGTGGCAAAACCTGGCGTACCATATTTAGGATGTACTGCTGAAAATTTCTTAGGAAGTAATCCGTCTCTACTCATACTCATCCAAATTCTAGGCTGGCCTAATTGAAATACTAAGAGTACACTTGTAGTCGCTACAACGGCACTAATAGAAATGATGTATCCAATTTTATGTAAGCCAATTCTTTCAAATACAAAAGCCAAAGGATCATCCACTTTTAATTCTGTGTAGCTCACCATCCCCGTTAAAACCAATGCAATAAGAATGTACAATACGGTACAGATTAATAAGGAATAAATCATACCCCTAGGCAAATCTCTTTGCGGGTTTTTACATTCTTCTGCCGTTGTAGAAATTGCATCAAATCCAATATAGGCATAAAATACAGCAGACACACCTGCTAAAACACCTTTGAAGCCATTGGGCATGAATGGTGCCCAATTGGCTGTGTCCACATAAAAAAAGCCAAGAATAATGACCATTAGTATAATCGCAATTTTAAAGATCACCATTAGATTTGTACTCTTTTTACTTTCTTTAATGCCTCTATACACCAACATCGTAATTAGAACCACAATCACAAATGCGGGAATATTTAAAATGATTCTTGTTTGACCAATCATGGGCGCATTGGTGATGGCATCATATCCAATTCTTGCGAGCTTCGAAAACGTAGCAGGAGTTCCACCAGCGGCTAAATGTTTCATGGCTTCCTCATAACCTTGTTGTGCAGTCTCATAATTGGTAGACAACCAACCTGGAAGATGAATATGAAAACCTTCTAGTAAATTAATAAAATACCCACTCCAACTTATGGCCACCACCATATTTCCAATGGCATATTCTAAAATCAATGCCCAACCAATAATCCAAGCAATCAATTCTCCAAAAGTAACATAGGCATATGTATAGGCACTTCCTGCAATAGGCACCCTACTTGCAAATTCAGCATAACAAAGTGCACTAAAGCCACAAGTAACAGCTGTGATCAAAAATAAGACAGAGATGCCAGGGCCACCGTGAAAAGCTGCAGTACCAATGGTAGAGAAAATACCTGCACCTACAACCGCAGCAATACCCATTAAAGTAAGGTCACGAACTCCTAAAACCCTTTTTAATCCACCGGTATGTCCATCACTTAATCCCGCCTCTGCATCTTTGACAATTTTTTCGATCGATTTTTTCCTAAATAAATTCATCATTGCAAAGGGTTTATTGATTTCTATTCATTAGGTAATTCGCCAGCTCTATCAAAGGCTTTTTACGATCAGATACCACGGCAATAGATTCTAAATGCGCAAAGGCTTCTTGCATATATTTTGCTTTAGATGCTTCTGCCCATGCGTCTACTCCACATGATTTAAAAATGGCTAATATTTTTTCTACTTTATCAGGTGCATTAGAACTTAATAATTCATTCAATTCTTTTTTCTGAGCAGCATTCGCTACTTCTAATGCATGTATTAATAAAAATGTTTTTTTATTCTGCTTAATATCGCCTCCTGGTTCCTTGCCAAAAATAGCAGCGTCACCAAAAGCGTCTAAATAATCGTCTTGTACTTGAAAGGCAATGCCAATCTTTTTACCGAACTCATATAAGTGCTGGCAATTATTCACGCTCGCTCCACCTAAAATGGCTCCCATTTCTAAACTAGCTGCTAATAGTACAGAAGTTTTAAGCGTAATCATATGAATGTATTCATCCATACTTACATTTTCCATTTTAGAGAAGTCCATATCTAATTGCTGGCCTTCACAAACTTCCTTAGCCGTTCTATTAAATAGTTGTAAAATTTTGGGCAAATATTGAGGCTGAATATGCTGGATGTATTCATAAGCTCGAATAAGCATTACATCGCCTACCAATAAAGCAGTGCTTTCATCGTATTTAACATGCACGGTGGTTTTACCTCTTCTTAAAGAAGCTTCATCCATCATATCGTCATGTACTAAAGTGAAATTGTGAAATAATTCAACTGCATTGGCAAGCCTATAAGCATCGGGATGAATTTCACTGAATAGTTCATTGCCTAGTAAACACATTACAGGTCTAATTCTTTTGCCTCCAATACTTAAAAAATAATTACCTGGCTCGTATAAACTAGCAGGTGATGCAGGGAAGTGATCCGCCTCAAAAGCCTTGTTAAATTTATCTGATAATTCTTTAAAACTATGCATACTACAAACCTAAACATAATTCACAAGAATCCCTAGGCCTGATAAGGCTTGTTTATAGAAATTTTAGCAATTATTAAACAGTATATTTTTAATATTTCCCCTTAAATTTGTGTACCCCCAAAAATTGTTTATGAAACATATCTTTACTAGTATTCTCGGTTTATTTATGGCCCTTACAGTCTATTCCCAAAACATTACAATTGACACTATTAAGAGTCGAACAAGTTACGAAAAAGCATATAATTCTGCTATAGGCGTAAAAATGTATCCTAGTGCCGTAACTTATAAGAAGTTTATTAGAACCAATAAAGCAGTGGAAGCTTTAGGTTATTTTTCATTAGATGGTTTTAGGGCTACTGTATTATACGAAACCTATGCACCTATTGAAGGCAATGAAAATTTAAGTTGGTATGTAGGTTATGGTGGCCACCTAGGTATTTGGAGTGAGACTTGGAAAAAGAATAATCCCGATCATACAGCAGGCATTGCTGTGGGTGTTGATGGAATTTTAGGATTAGATTATAAAGTAAAAACTGCCCCTCTTAATATTAGTGTTGACTGGCAGCCCTCTTTTAATTTTGTAGGAAGTAGCTATTTTGAAAGCGGTTGGGCAGGTATTGGCATTCGATATACATTCTAGTATAATACCTTAGTAGAAATAAATAAGTAAATTACTCTTTACTTAAATAAAGAATCTACAAATTCATCTTTATCAAATAAAAGCAAGTCTTTAATTTGCTCTCCTACGCCAATATATTTAACAGGAATCTTGCATTGATGTGCAATAGATAAAACCACGCCGCCTTTTGCAGTGCCATCTAGTTTTGTAATGGCTAATGCATTCACATTGGTGACGGCCATAAATTGTTTGGCTTGTTCTAAAGCATTTTGTCCAGTAGATCCATCCAATACTAGTAATACTTCATGTGGCGCCCCTGGTAATTGTTTTTCAATGACGCGTTTAATCTTATTTAATTCATCCATTAAATGCGCTTTGTTATGCAAACGACCTGCGGTATCAATTAAAACTACATCTGCGTTTTTTGCCATTGCTGACTGAATGGTATCGAAGGCCACCGCACTTGGGTCGGCGCCATGATTTTGTTTTACGATGGCCACACCTACTCTTTCACTCCAAATAGTGAGTTGGTCTGCGGCTGCTGCTCTAAATGTGTCTGCAGCGCCCATTACCACTGTATTTCCGGCTTCTTTATAATGATGAGCTAATTTACCAATGGTGGTTGTTTTGCCTACTCCATTCACACCTACTACCAAAATAACATAAGGTTTTTTATCTGCGGGTGGAATAAAACCTAATTGATTAGAAGGTGCATCCACTAATAAGGAAACTATTTCTTCATGCAATAATCCATTCAATTCTGAGGTAGATAAATATTTTTCTTTTTTAACGCGCTCTTGTAATTTTTCAATTAAAGCTAGTGTAGTATCCACGCCTACATCCGCACCAATTAATTCTTCTTCTAATTGATCTAATACTTCATCGTCTACTGAAGTTTTCCCAATAATAGCTTTAGATATTCTCTCTAAAAAACCTTTCTTGGTTTTCTCTAAACCTTGGTCAAGGGTTTCCTTTTCTTTTATGCCAAATAATTTACCTAAAAAGCTCATGGTGTAAATTTAATCAATAAAATAGAAAGATGCTTTGTGTAAAATAAAAAAGTCCAGACTAGGTCTGAACTTTAAAATGTTTTTTGCGTAGTAAAATTGTTAGCGAATAATAAATAGCGACTAACGAAGTCGAACAATGACTATTTAGCTGCTAAGAATTCCTTTACAAGGTCTTTGTGAACGATATTCTCTTTAAAAGTATACGCGCCTGTTTTAGGGCTACGGATAGCTTTAATTACTTTAGTCCAGTTTTTTGCTTCAGCTGAAGCCTTAAGATCCTTTACTTTCGCGTTTTTAGATGCTGATTTTGCCATGACTATTTAATTTCTTTATGTAACGTTACTTTTTTCAAAATTGAGTTGTACTTTTTGAACTCCAAACGATCTGGAGTATTCTTCTTGTTCTTTGTAGTAATATAGCGACTAGTTCCTGGTAAACCAGTAGTCTTGTGCTCTGTGCACTCTAATATTACTTGAACTCTGTTTCCTTTCCTTGCCATGATGGTATATTATAAGTTATACTTAATTGGGTTAATTAGATCTTTTCGCCTTGTGCTCTAAGATCTTTAACAACAGAAGCTAAACCATTCTTATTAATGGTTCTGATAGCATCAGTTGATACTTTGATGGTAATCCAGCGATCTTCTTCTATGAAGTAGAAACGCTTCTTTTGCAAATTTGGAAGGAAACGACGCTTTGTCTTGATGTTGGAGTGTGAAACACTATTTCCAGACATCGGCTTCTTTCCAGTTAATTGACATACTCTAGCCATGAGAAATTATTTTTTACGGACGGCAAAGGTAAGTAAATAACCTTTACAGTCCCATTTATTTTAGTGTTTTTTTGAAAATTAGGCCATAAAAACCCAAAAAAGGCTAAAATGCTGGTTTTCATGAAGCTATAAGGTCTTTGAGAAGCCTTAGGCATACATTTCTGCCCTTAATTCTTGCACCCTTTTATCTTCCATATACTCATCAAAAGTCATCAATCTATCAATGATGCCCTTAGGGGTTAATTCTATCACTCTATTGGCTACTGTTTGCATGAAAGTATGGTCATGAGAAGTAATTAATACCACACCTGGGTAGTTTTGACAGCCCTCGTTGAAGCTTTGGATACTTTCAAGGTCTAGGTGGTTGGTTGGCTGATCTAAAATAACCACATTCGGGTTTTGAAGCATCATTTTACTTACCATACAACGTACTTTTTCTCCCCCGCTTAAGACATTGGTCTTTTTTGATACATCATCTCCACTAAATAACATCTTTCCTAAAAAGCCTCTAATAAAGGGCTCATCAGCGTCTGTTACATGGGTTGGAACATATTGTCTTAACCAATCCATTAAAGTATAGGCTTCATTAAAAAAGCTATTATGCTCCATAGGTAAATAAGCACTGGTAATGGTGGTTCCCCACTCGTAAGTTCCACCATCGGCCTTACCGTTATTATTAATAATATCAAAGAAATAAGTAATGGCTAAAGGGTCTCTACTTAAAAAAGCAATCTTGTCGTTTTTGCTTACTGAAAAAGAAACGTCTTTAAATAATATACGACCATCTACTTCTTTTTTTAATTTTTCTACATTCAAAATTTGATTCCCCACTTCACGCAGTGGTTGAAAAATAATACCTGGATATTTTCTGTTCGATGGTTCAATTTCTTCAATGGTTAATTTCTCTAAAGCCTTTTTACGAGAAGTAGCTTGCTTACTCTTACTTGCATTGGCAGAGAAACGCGCAATAAAATCTAATAAGGCAGCACGCTTATCTTCATTCTTTTTATTCTTATCTGACATTTGACGCGCCATTAACTGAGACGACTCATACCAGAAAGAATAGTTACCTGTAAATGTTTTTATTTTAGAACGGTCAACGTCTGAAACGTGCGTACACACTGTATCTAAGAAGTGACGGTCGTGACTTACCACCAGTACAATATTTTGATAATCGGCTAAGAAATTCTCTAACCAACCAATCGTTTCAATATCTAAACCGTTCGTAGGCTCATCTAATAATAAAATATCTGGATTACCGAATAAAGATTGTGCTAATAAAACTCGAAGTTTAAAATTACTTGGAATGTCTTTCATTAAGTCTTGGTGCATTGCTTCTTTCACCCCTAAATCACTTAATAAACTTGCCGCATTACTTTCTGCTTCATAGCCTCCCATCTCTCCAAACTCCGCTTCCAACTCTCCTGCTTTAATTCCATCTTCTTCTGTAAAATCTTCTTTAGCATATAAAGCATCCTTCGCATGCATCACATCCCACATTCTCTTATGCCCCATTAAAACTGTGTTCAAAACTGTTTGCTCATCAAATTCAAACTGATTTTGTTTTAAGAAAGACATACGTTCTCCTGGCGTTATCTCCACTGATCCTTTATTGGGTTCTATTTCCCCACTTAATATTTTTAAAAATGTAGACTTACCTGCACCATTGGCACCAATGATACCATAACAGTTTCCTTTCGTGAAGCTAATATTAACTTCATCGAATAAAACTCTTTTGCCATAGGCCAAAGTGACGTTTCTTGCACTAATCATTGCTAAACTATTTTTGAGGCTGCAAAGTTAATCCTTTTTAATTTACCAATTCGATCTTGCAGAGGCGGTAACAGCTAAACTTTCAAAAGCCCCTTCTAAATACTTAAAATGGGCAGCCATGGCAATCATAGCGGCATTATCGGTACAGTATTCAAAGGCGGGTAAAAATACCGTGGACTTTGTTTTTTGGGCAAGATCTGCTACCCCATTTCGTAGGCCTGAATTGGCACTCACACCCCCTGCAATACAAAACTCATGTATACCCGTTTCTTGAATGGCCTTTTTAAGTTGTTTTAATAAAATTTCCACAATGGTGTATTGAACAGAGGCACATAAATCATTCAAATTTTCTTGAATAAATTCAGGCGATTGCTTTTGTAAAAAATATAAAACACTTGTTTTTAATCCACTAAAAGAATAATCTAAATTAGGCACTTGAGGTTTCGCAAAAACAAAGGCTTTTGGATTGCCCTTCTGTGCTAATTTATCTAAAAGCGGGCCACCAGGATAAGGTAGTCCTAATAGTTTTGAAATTTTATCAAAGGCTTCTCCTGCAGCATCATCAATGGTTTCACCCAGAATAATCATTTCAGAAGCACTATTACATCTTACTATTTGTGTATGACCACCGCTTACTGTTAAACATAAAAAAGGAAAACTAGGTTTAGGATCATCAATTAAATTCGCCAGCACATGCGCTTGCATATGATGCACTGCAATTAAAGGTTTATTTAATGCAAGGGCTAATGATTTTGCAAATTGTGCACCCACTAACAAACTACCAATGAGTCCTGGCGCTTGCGTAAAAGCAATGGCGTCCAATGTTTGTAAACTTTCTGTAGGGGTATTTTCAGGAAAGGCTTTTTTTAAAGCTGCATCTACCACTGGAACAATATTTTCCATATGTGCTCTGCTAGCTAGTTCAGGTACTACGCCGCCAAATTTTTCATGCACGGTTTGATTGGCAATAAAATTGGACAAAATTTTTCCATTAACAATAACAGAGGCTGCGGTTTCATCGCAAGAAGATTCTATAGCTAAAATTGTAATGGGATGCGTATTCACAACACGAAGTTAATTAAAACGCTGAGTTTACATTAAGTCTTGCGAAAATTTCAGCTAATTACTTAGTTCTAATAGCTTCTACGGGATTCATTTTAGCTGCAATGGAGGCAGGAATAATTCCTGAAACCACCCCTAAAATAATACAAATACTGAAGGCTAGAAAAATAATACTAGGTGCAATAGTGATAGCAAATGGAAGCACTGTGCTAAGGGCAAGTGTGAGTATCCAAACTAATAATAAGCCTACCAAGCCGCCTATAATACATAAAAAAGCACTCTCTAATAAAAACTCATATAAGATAGAAGAACTTTTGGCACCTATGGCTTTTTTCAGTCCAATTTGACTGGTTCTTTCTCTCACGGTAACGAACATAATATTGGCCACGCCAAATGCACCCACTATTAAAGAAAGTCCTGCAATGGCCCATCCACCTTGATTCACAGCACCAAATACACTTTCCACTTGGTCTTTAAATTGAGCCACATCATTACAAGTAAAATTATCATCCTGTGTAGGACTTAGTTTTCTAATTTGACGCATAATACCTGTTAATTCTTCCTGCAAAGCCTTGGAAGTAATGCCTGGTTTAGGTTGTACCATAATTACGGGTCCTAAATTATCTGGATTATAAACCGATGCCATATAATTATGCGTAACAATGGTACTCTTATCATAGTCATAGCCATTAATAATGGCAGAACCTTGTTTTTCAATAACGCCTATGACTAAAAGCTTGCGCCCTTTATAGGTAATGGTTTTACCCACTCCCTTATCGGCTTTGCCGTATAACTCCTCCGCTACTTTATACCCTATAACTACATAAGGTACTCCACGCGTAAAATCTGACTCACTTAAAAACCTACCATAGCCAATATTAAAAGATTGTATGTTTTTATATTCAGGTGTAATACCATAAATATTAACCCCTTTTAATATATTATCCTCATAAGAAAAAGACTCTTGGGTTTGCATCACAAAAGCCATATTGGAAGCCAGCGTACTCTTCTTTTTAACGAAATCCATTTCCTCCATTTTCATACTTGGTCGCTTAACAAATTTCCACCAAGGGTATTCAGGGCCTCCAGAATAATCCCATTTATCGATATAGACCGAGTTGTTTCCAAAACTGGATAAATCGCTTTTGATTTTTGATTGTAAACTGTCAATGGTGGCCAAAACACCTATAATACAAAAGATACCAATGGTGATACCAAATAGAGAAAGAAAGGTTCTCAGCTTATTGGCTTTTAACTCCCCAATGGCCATCTTGAAGCTATTCCAAAGTATGGTTAACACTTTAATCATGGTATAAAATTAAGTCAATATATGTTCACGGCTCAATTTTTATACAAGTGGTGAATAACTTATCTAAAGGGGGCTTTTTGAAGGACTTGTTTTAATAATTTATAAATTCCAGGAAAAATCATGCAACGAATTATTCTAAGCTCGCAATTCATACTTAACTTTACGTCGATTTAAAATACATCTTATTATGACCTTTAAGCAAATGTTTACATCCTCCGTGGGAAAAAAATTAGTAATGGCTTTCACGGGTATTTTCTTAGTCTTATTCTTAGTAGTGCATGCAGGATTAAATGCTTGTATTTGGGCAATGGACGGCGGCGTCATGTTCAACAAAGCAGCTCATTTTATGGGAAGTTTTATAGTGCCAAGAATTTTAGAAATAGGATTATTCTTAGGAATTTTTCTACATATCATTCAAGGCTATATGATAACCTTAGAAAATAGAAGTAAAAGAAAGGTTGGCTATGAAGTAAATTATGCAAAAGGTAGTAAATGGTATAGTAGAAGTATGGCCATTTTAGGAACTATACTTCTTATGTTTTTTGTAATACATTGGAAACATTTTTGGGTTCCTTCTCGTATTACTGGAGTGGAAGAAATGGATTTAGGCAATGGCTTTATAGTACATAATTTATACGCAGTCATGCAGGATACTTTCCAAAATGTATGGGTGGTAATATTTTATGTGATTTCTTGTATTTCACTGGGCTACCACTTAGCACATGGATTTCAAAGTGCTTTCAAAACTATTGGAGTGCATAATAAAAGATACCATGCCATGATTAGCTCTATAGGCTTTGGCTTTGCCATCATTATTCCATTAGCATTCGCTTTAATGCCTATTAGTTTTTATTTACACTGGGTAAACTAAAAATTCAAAATAAATATATTCTAAACGATAGATAAAAGATTAAATATGTTAGACGCTAAAATACCTTCCGGAAATCTAGATGACAAATGGGTCGATTACAAAGGACATTGTAAACTAGTGAACCCTGCCAACAAAAGAAAAATGGAAGTCATTATTGTGGGCACTGGACTTGCAGGCGCATCGGCTGCAGCTTCTATGGCTGAGTTGGGTTATAAAGTAAAAGCATTTTGTTTTCAGGATTCTCCACGCCGTGCACATAGTATTGCTGCACAAGGTGGAATTAATGCTGCTAAAAATTATCAGAACGATGGAGATAGTATATTCAGATTATTTTATGATACCATTAAAGGAGGCGACTACCGTGCACGTGAAGCCAATGTGCACCGCTTAGCAGAAGTGAGTGCGAATATCATTGACCAATGTGTGGCTCAAGGTGTTCCTTTTGCACGTGAATATGGTGGCTTATTAAGTAATAGAAGTTTTGGTGGAACACAGGTACAAAGAACTTTTTATGCTGCAGGTCAAACAGGTCAGCAGTTATTAATAGGTGCTTATCAAGCCTTAGAGCGTCAAGTAGCATTAGGTAATGTAACGATGCATACAAGACATGAGATGTTAGACATTGTAAAAATTGATGGAAAAGCAAAAGGAATTATTGCCCGTAATTTAATTACAGGTGAATTAGAAAAACATTTTGGACATGCGGTATTAATATGTTCTGGTGGTTATGGTAATGTATATTATTTATCAACCAATGCCATGGGATCAAATGTAACAGCTGCATGGAAAGCGCATAAGCAAGGTGCTTATTTTGCAAATCCTTGCTTTACACAAATTCACCCAACTTGTATTCCAGTGAGTGGCGATCATCAATCCAAATTAACCCTTATGTCTGAGTCATTAAGAAATGATGGAAGAATTTGGGTGCCTAAAAATGTAGGAGAAACTAGAAAAGCAAACGATATACCTGAAGCAGAAAGAGATTATTTCTTAGAACGTCGCTACCCTGCTTTTGGAAACTTAGTACCTCGTGATGTGGCCTCTCGTGCAGCCAAAGAAAGATGTGATGCTGGTTTTGGCGTAGGTACTTCAAAGCAAGCCGTTTATTTAGATTATGCAGCGGCTATTGAAAGATATGGTAAGATTGAAGTAAGCAAGCAAGGACTTTCTAATGTATCAAGTGAGCAAATTATTGCCTTAGGTAAAGAAGTCGTGAAAGAAAAATATGGCAACTTATTTAATATGTATTCAAAAATCACTGGAGAAAACCCTTATGAAGTGCCAATGCGAATTTATCCAGCCGTGCATTATACCATGGGTGGCTTATGGGTAGATTACGAATTACAAACTACCGTGCCTGGTTTATATGCCTTAGGAGAAGCTAACTTTAGCGACCATGGTGCCAACCGTTTAGGTGCTAGTGCCTTAATGCAAGGTTTAGCAGATGGTTATTTTGTAGCGCCTTATACAGTGGGAAATAATTTAGCAGATGAGATTTACAATGCAGCTATTCCAACTACACATCCAGCTTTTGAAGAGGCTGCTAAAAAAGTAGCAGAGCGTATAGCTTCTTTGAAAAATATCAATGGTAAACAATCGGCAGAAAGTTTCCACAAGCGTTTAGGTAAAATTATTTGGAATGAGTGTGGTATGTCAAGAAATGAAGCAGGTTTAAAACAAGCTATTGCAGATTTACAAGCATTGAAAAAAGAATTCTGGTCTGATCTAAGAATACCAGGAGAAATTAATGAGTATAATCCTGAATTAGACAAAGCCAATCGCGTGGCAGACTTTATTGAGTTAGGTGAATTAATGTGTGTGGATGCACTAGCTAGAGAAGAAAGCTGTGGTGGTCACTTTAGAGAAGAATACCAAACTCCAGAAGGAGAAGCTTTAAGGGACGATGAAAACTTTATGTATGTTGCTGCTTGGGAAAATAAAGGAGACCATGAATGGCAATTACATAAAGAAGCGCTGAAATACGAAGTTATTAAACCAAGTCAACGTAATTATAAATAAGCATTGAACTTTTAATAAGCAAAACAAACTAACACAAAATATTTACAGAATAATTTTTTAGCTATGTCTCAAAATACAATGAATTTAAAAGTTAAAGTTTGGCGTCAAAAAAATGCCAAAGCGCAAGGTGCCTTTGTTACTTATGATGTTGCGGGTATTTCTGATGAAATGTCTTTTTTAGAAATGATGGACATTTTAAATGAAAGATTAATTACCGAAGGGGGCGACCCTGTTGCCTTTGATCACGATTGCAGAGAAGGTATTTGCGGTATGTGTTCTATGTATATTAACGGCAAGCCACATGGTCCTTGGCAGGCGAATACTACTTGTCAATTGCATATGCGTGCCTTTAAAGACGGTGAAACTATTGTGATTGAACCATGGAGAGCCAACTCCTTCCCTATTGTAAAAGATTTAACCGTAGACCGTTCTGCTTTTGATAGAATTATTCAAGCAGGTGGATATATTAGTGTGAATACAGGAAATGCAGTAGATGGCAATAGCCTTCCTATAGAAAAACAAAATGCTGACGACGCTTTTGCAGCAGCCATGTGTATTGGTTGTGGTGCTTGTGTGGCAGCATGTAAGAATAGTTCAGCAATGTTATTTTTAAGTGCTAAAGTTTCTCACTTAGCATTACTTCCTCAAGGTGCTCCAGAAAGAAAGTCAAGAGTACTTAATATGGTGGCACAAATGGATAAAGAAGGATTTGGTTCTTGTACCAATACAGGAGCTTGCGAAGCCACTTGTCCTAAAGAAATTTCTATTGCGAACATTGCGAGATTAAATAAAGAATATTTAGGAGCTAGTTTAAGCGCTGAATAGTGGCTAATCCCTTTTTTCAGTGTAAAGAATTTATCGTGCATCAGCAGCATACTTCAATGAAAGTATGTACTGATGCATGTTTGTTTGGGGCCTGGGTGGCCAAACAACCCTCTTTAGAAACGGCCCATTCAATATTAGACATTGGCACGGGTACCGGCTTATTAAGCCTTATACTAGCACAAGTAACAGATAAGAACAAAACAAAAATTACTGCTGTAGAAATTGAATCCCAAGCAGCTGCAGAAGCCAATTCAAATTTTAATATAAGTAAATGGAGCGAGCGCTTAATGATTGTAAATGATTCAATACAAAACTTTGCAACTAATTCTATTGCGACCGCAGATAAAAAAAACAAATTCGATAGTATCATAACCAATCCTCCATTTTACGAGGGCGATTTAAAGTCTCCAGACGCCAATAAAAATAAAGCAGCCCATAGCACAGAACTACCTTGGAGTATTTTGGTAGAAAATGTTTCAAGCTTATTAACTGATACCGGTTCCTTTTTTGTTTTAGTACCTACCCTGCGTGCGTATACCATGCAAAAATTAGCTGAAGTGAATCAACTGCAATTAGCGGAAGAGGTACTAGTATACAACGATGCCAAGCATTTACCATTTAGATCCTTCTTGCATTTTAGAAAAGCAAAATCGCCAATAGATAAAGATATTTCAGTGTTAAGAAATAAAATAGTGATTAAAAATTCAGATAATACTTATTCAACCGAATTTACTGAATTACTAAAGGACTATTATTTGCATTTGTAAGAGATAGTTATTGCAAAATGATTTATTTAGTTCTTACTGTACATTCTTTAAAATAATAATTCTAAATTAATGTTTTGAATATTCAGCTAAATAAGCAAAGTTTTGGGTCAGCTTTCCTTTGTCAAGCATGGTGGCTCCTTCAATAATTTTATTACCTCCCTTCATTAAATCGGGAATCACATATTTAATTAGTTGTTCTCCAAAGTATCTACTAGCATCTCTGGGTAATTCATTAGGCAAATTGCCTACTGCCATTATATCTATGCCATTGGGCATATAAGGAGCTGTCTTTTCAAAATTAGATACATTAACACCATACACGGGATCCTCAGAACTTGAATCGCCTAAATTACATGGTACACTGCCATGGGCATCATCGGTAATATCGGCAATAGTGGTTAAAGCGAAGTCGTCATCTTTTAAATCGTCCATGGTAAATAAAGGGGCAATACCTGGCTCCCAATAAATACCATTCATAAGTATATGTGTATGCTTCAAATAATTATTAAACAAACAATTATAATTTTCTGGATGCGCATGAAAATCATTTCTGTCGTAAGTATTATTTGTTTTGTGTATGTATAAATCGCCTCCCTTTAAATGCACATATACAGGATAAGCATATGCTCTAGTAGTATATTCATCTGGTTCTACTTGTTGCACATCCATTAAATTCATAATTTCTAAAATGCCATGGGCTACTCTACCAGAACCTGTAATGGCAATTTTTATCTTGGGTAGTTTTAAACCAAAATAAGTATGAACCAATTCCATATAATCTTTCACTTCCTTCACCCTACCTAAAGTAAATTCCTTAGTTCTATTACCATAAGCCATTATTCCATTATGCGCTCCTACTATACCTGCGAAAAAACCAAATCCAATTAATCTTTGTCCGTCCTCGTGCTCTAAACACTCATAATCAATGAGCGTTATATTTTTATCCATCATCGCCTGAAACAATGCTTGATTAAATGTTTGCGCTTTTTTGGTATGAGAAAAGAATAAATATTTTTTATGAGGAATTAATTGTGCAATAGGCACTTCTTTAATACCTAATAAAATGTCTGCTGCACTAATATCCTCCACTACTTTAATACCTTCTTTTTGGTATTCTCTGTCCTTAAAACATCTATTAGGGGAAGATTCAACAATAATATCCCAGCTAGGGAATTGATCTAACAAATACCTACACTGCTTGGGGCTAAGGGCAACCCGATTGTCGCTAGGAACTTTTCCTTCTTTAATAAGCCCAATAACTGGCATTTTGGTAATTTTACACAATATACAAAATATAAAAATGAACTATTTCGAATTGTTCGGTTTGCCTATTGGTTTTCAAGTAGATACAAAACAACTGCGTGCCGCTTTTATGGATATTCAGCGTGCCTCTCATCCGGATAAGTTCACTCAATCCAATGAATTTGAACAAGAGGAAGCCTTAGAAAAATCGGCTATTGCCAATAAAGCATTTACATTACTACAGAACCCTGCAGCTATATTACCTTATGTATTAGAAATAAAAGGCTTTTTAGAAGCAGAAGAGAAATATGCATTAAGCCCTGCTTTTTTAATGGAAATGATGGAACTCAATGAAGCTTGGATGGACGCCGATGATGAAGCAGCAAAACAATATGTACTTTCAAAAGTAAAAAATATAGAAAATGAAATTTTCAGCCCTATTAAAACGTATTTGGAAACTAGTTCAGTCGATACTATTTCCCAAGAAGGAATGCTGCAAATAAAGGAGTATTACTACAAGAAAAAATACCTAGATCGTATTTTGGCAGATTTTCGTTAATAGCGTAATATTGCAGCCCTGCCCAGATGGCGGAATTGGTAGACGCACTAGACTCAAAATCTAGCGTTCGCAAGGATGTGCAGGTTCGATTCCTGTTCTGGGCACAAACCCTGTCACGATTTTCGGGACAGGGTTTTTTGTTTCGAGGCTGTGTCAAAAGCTTGCTTTTGTAAACAGATGAGAAGCAAAAAACCCAACGATATCGCAAAGCGATATTGTTGAAAGGGTTTGGGTAAGACCAACTTTTAGGAAGACGGCGAAATGAAGTGAAGCCGTCAGTCCTGAAAGGGTTTGGGTAAGACCAACTTTATTTTATTCCAAGTACTTTCCTAGGAACTTTCTCCGTTGCCATGGCCGCATGATAAATATATGATGCCATAATCGTAGCATTCTTCATTAAATCTTCTGGCTGAATACCTTCAAGATAATCCAGGTTAGTATGTCCTGCAGTACCAGGTGTTTTGTCTTGTAAATATTGAAAACCTGGAAGACCCACTTCATCAAATGAAACATGGTCGGTACTACCTAAACTTTGATTTGATACCATATTCATTCCTAAGTCACGAAAAGGTTCCATCCATGCAGTAAGCATGGTGCGTGCTGCTTCATTACCTTGTAAATATATACCACGGTATTGTCCTGCACCATAGTCTTGATTAAAATAAGCAGATAACATTTCATACTCTGGCTTAACACCAATAGCTGCATTACGCGGGTCACCAAAATGTTTTTGTACATAAGCACGAGAGCCATATAAACCTTGCTCTTCACCCGACCACAATGCAATGCGAATAGTACGCATAGGTTTTACCCCTAATGTTTTAAGTATACGCATGGCTTCCAATGCAACAGCTGTACCAGATGAATTATCACTTGCATTAGAACTACCATGCCAGGTATCAAAATGTGCACCCACCATTACTATTCCTTCTTTAGGATCGGTTCCTTGTATTTCACCCACAAGATTCATTGCTTGTTCAACCTTATCCCCTATTTTATTTTTTATCTCTAATTCTATTTTAACTGCAATGCCTCTTTTTAAAACGCGGTACATTCTATTATAATGTTCTGGAGTTACTGCTAAAATAGGTGTTGAATTTTTCATACCAATAGCAGACCAACCATCTTCTCTTACACCTGGACGAGAATAAGCAGGCACAATTCCTAATCTATTGCCATCGGTTTGTAAAACCACTGCTACATTTTCTGATTTAAAAAATGCCAAGCGCTCTACTGCTGTAATGATTGCTGGATTTTTAATGACTCTTGTTGGATTTGCTTTTATAGGCGTAATCGTTGCTTGTTCAAGTGCAATAAGTTCTTCATTATTATAACGGTGTACTCCATTAGTAAGTGTTTGTAAATCGATAACAGCAGGACTCGATATTAGTAGAGCTTTACCTTTTAATTTACCTCTATACAATTCTATATCTTCTTTGGTTTGAATATCCACCACTATTACCTCTGCATTTATTTTTCCTACTGTACCAGCAGTATATGCAACAGGATAAGCATTGAGTGGCATGTAATCGGGCTCAATCATATGTGCCGATACATATTCATTATCCCAGGTAACACCATAGTCCATATAGGCTTCGCTATTTACATTACTTAATCCCATTTTTTTCATTTCATCCAAGGCCCATAGCTGTGCTCTTTGCATATCACGAGACAAAGTAAGTCTTGCACCTAATACATCTACTATATAAGACTCATACTCCATTACTTTTGAACGTTGTAAACCTTCCTCACGTATACGCGCTACCATAACCCAGTCTACTAAACCAGGAAAGGTTAAAGGAACGGTAAATGCAAAAGAAGATATAATGACAAGTACAAAGGAAATGAAACGAATAAGTTTGTTCTTAAAAAATGTTTTCATTAAAAATAATATTTAGTAGTAAATATGCATGTTTCTACATTCAATATACTAAATATTTTCAGAACTATTATTTCTCCATAGTCATTATAGTAGAGAAAACCTGAATCCCCTCAAAAAAGTTCTTCAACTTAATATTTTCATTCTCTGCATGCTGGTTATTATCGTGATTAGCAATCGGTACTGTCACTGGAGAAGTTTTCAATACTTTCTCAAATACAAATAAAGGCAAACTACCCCCTAATGTGGGAAGTAGAACGGGCTGTTCATTACTTACAAGCGATATCGCTTTTGAAATTCTTCTTACATAAGGATTATCTAAAGAAGTTTTTTGTGCATTATAACTTTTCTTATCTCTCACCACCATACAAATTTTTGCATTTAATTTTCTTTCTTCGTCCGTAGGTTCTTTATCTGTTACAAAAAAGCCTTGAGCTATAATATGATCAATAACTTTTTGTTGTTGCTTTTCCCAATTATTTCCAACCACCAATCTCATATCCAAAGAAGCAATAGCCTTCGTAGGTATTACATTGGCAGAATACTTACCTACCCCTGCACTTTGTATACCATTAATATTTAAAGAAGGTAATTGCAAGGCATCATTTAAAGCACCTTCTCTTTCTATGGCATTAATGCCTAATTCATCTTTTAATTGTACTTCCACAGAAGGTACTTTAGCCAATGCTTGTTTTTCAGTATTTGTTAAAGGAATTACATCGTTGTAAAAGTCTTTAATAGTTACTTCTCCTTTATCATTTTTCATGCTAGCTAGTAATCTTGCGAGTTCCATTGCTGGGTTCAATACCCAATTACCATAATGTCCTGAATGAAGTGGGCGCTTTGGCCCAAATACAGTTAGTTCTAAATGCGTATCTCCTCTCACACCCATTACTAATTGTTTTTTACCGGACTGATGCACGGGGCCATCACATATCACCCATATGTTCGACGATAATTTACTTTTATACAATTCTAAAAATGATTCTAAATTTGGAGAACCTGCTTCCTCTTCCCCTTCAAAGAAAAATTTAATGTTCACAGTAGGTTTTATATTCAATGCTTTTAATTGTGCATAGGCATTTATAATAGCCATCACTCCTGCTTTATCATCGGAAGCGCCTCTTGCATAAATTCTTGCATTCATATCATAATTACTGCCCTTTGTTAACCAAGGTAATACTGTGGCCCCTTTTTCATACATGCCTGAATATAAGCTTGGTTTGAAAGGATGCAATCCTTGAAACCATTTTGTGGTGTCAACCGGTTGACCATCGTAATGCGCATAAAAAATAATAGTTTCTGTTGCGCCTGGTACTTTAACTTCTCCATACACCACAGGTGGCATTTGACTATTGGGAAGTGTTAGCAAACTTATATCCTCAATGCCTTTTGCTTTCATATAATTCATTATCCACTGCGCATTTTCTTGCAACCCTTTTGGATTAGAAGCAACATTAGGAATAGATAAGAAAGTTTTAAATTCATCTACTATACTAGTTTGCTGCTCATAAATTGATTTTTTTACTAGGTCTTGAGAACTTTGAGCAGCTAATGAGCCACTAAAAACGAATACAGTGAATACTAATTGAAAAAACTTTTTCATATGCTAATACAATTTAAAAAGCCTCCCTATTTTTTTAGGAAGGCTTATTTATTTTTTAATTTTATGCTAAATCGAAGCGGTCCAAGTTCATCACTTTATCCCATGCGGCAATAAAGTCATGTACAAATTTTGTTTTGGCATCATCACATGCATACACTTCTGCAAGTGCACGTAATTCAGAATTCGATCCAAAAATTAAATCAACTCTAGTGCCTGTCCATTTTACTTTTCCAGTAGCTCTATCGCTTCCTTCAAATATATATTGATGCGCATCTACCGCTTTCCAAGTAGTACTAAAGTCAATTAAGTTGGCGAAGAAGTCATTGCTTAATACACCTGGCTTACTCGTAAATACACCATGCTTGGAGTTATCGAAATTGGTATCTAAGACTCTTAAGCCTCCTAACAATACTGTCATTTCAGGAGCCGTTAAATGTAATAATTGTGATTTATCAACAATCATATCTTCTGGAGATAACATTGTGCGAGGTTTGATATAATTTCTAAAACCATCTGCAATGGGTTCAAGTACTGCAAAAGATTCTACATCGGTATGCGCTTCTGTAGCGTCAGTTCTACCTGCTTTAAAGGGTACTTTCACATCATGTCCTCCATCTTTCGCTGCTTTTTCAATAGCTGCTGCACCGCCTAGTACGATTAAGTCTGCCAATGAAACTTGCTTTTCTTTATTCGAAGTATTAAACTCTTTTTGAATTGCTTCTAAGGCATCTAATACTTTAGATAATTGTGCTGGATTATTCGCAGCCCAAAACTTTTGTGGCGCTAAACGAATACGTGCACCATTGGCACCTCCGCGTTTATCAGATCCACGGAAAGTAGAAGCTGATGCCCATGCTGCAGCAACGAATGCTGAAACTGAAACACCAGTTGCTAAAATTTTTGATTTTAAAGCAGTAATATCTGATGCATCAATTAATTTATGATTCACTGCAGGCAAAGGATCCTGCCAGATTAAAATTTCTGCTGGTACTTCTGTTCCTATATAACGAGAACGAGGTCCCATATCACGATGCGTTAACTTAAACCAAGCTCTTGCAAATGCATCTGCAAATTGATCTGGGTTTTCAAAAAATCTTTTAGAGATAGGTCCGTATGCAGGGTCTACTCTTAATGCGATATCCGTAGTTAACATCGTAGGTGCATGTTTCAAAGAAGCATCATGTGCATCAGGCACTGTGCCTGCACCTGCGCCAGCCTTAGGTTTCCACTGATGTGCACCTGCTGGACTTTTAGTTAATTCCCACTCAAAGCCAAATAAGTTTTCAAAATAATTATTACTCCATTTAGTAGGTGTGGTAGTCCAGGCGCCTTCTAAACCTGAAGTAATTGTATTCACACCATTACCTGAATTCAACGTATTCTTCCAACCCATACCTTGTTCTTCAATACTTGCCCCTGCTGGTTCTTTACCTACATATTTTCCTGGATCGGCGGCACCATGTGTTTTACCAAATGTATGACCACCTGCGATTAAAGCCACTGTTTCTTCATCATTCATAGCCATACGCGCAAATGTTTCACGAATATCTCTTGCAGAAGCAATAGGATCAGGATTACCATTTGGCCCTTCTGGATTTACATATATTAATCCCATTTGTACTGCCGCTAATGGATTTTCTAAATCACGGTCGCCGCTGTATCTTTTATCGCCTAACCACTCACGCTCTGCACCCCAATACACATCTTCCTGTGGTTCCCAAACATCGGCACGACCACCAGAAAAACCAAAGGTTTTAAAGCCCATCGATTCTAATGCACAGTTTCCTGCGAGTATCATAATATCGGCCCAAGATAATTTTTGACCATATTTCTTTTTAATAGGCCATAATAATAAACGGGCTTTATCTAAATTAGTGTTGTCTGGCCAGCTATTTAATGGAGCGAATCTTTGCATTCCTGCTCCACCACCACCACGACCATCGGTAGTTCTATACGTTCCTGCACTATGCCAAGCCATACGAATAAAGAAGGGTCCGTAATGACCATAGTCTGCAGGCCACCAATCTTGTGAGGTGGTCATTAATTCGAACATGTCTTTTTTAACTGCTTTTAAATCCAAAGACTTGAAAGCTTCTGCATAATTAAAGGAAGCATCCATTGGGTTGGTTAAAGAAGAATGTTGTCGTAAAATATTTAATCTTAATTGATTCGGCCACCAATCGGTATTTCTTGTTCCTGCACTAGTCACTTTTGAGGCAGTAGAAGCACCCGTAAAAGGGCATTTTGCAGCTGTTTCTGGGTTTTGATTGTCCATATTATTTTTTAAAAAGTAGTAAATTGAAGATGCAATTTAGATAAAATTAGTCAAAAAAAGATCCTAATAAATAATGAATATGTTTAATATTTATTGCTATTTTTACAAAAACGTTAAACAATATATATTAAAAAAATAATAGACTTATTTTTTCCCTTTTTAGTCAGAAAAAAATTATCAATTTGATAATAAATAATTAGAATTTAAGCTAATTTTAACATTATTTAATTGACTGTTAATTCATTAAGAAAACTAATATTCAAATTACTAATTTATTTATTTATTTAAAAAACAACAATGAGAAAAATTACTTTGATCCTTACTCTTGTTTTAGTTTCTTTAAATGCCTTGTATTCACAAGACAGCAAAAAAACTATTACAGGAAAAGTGACAACCGAGAATGGTGAAGCCCTAGCAGGAGTTACTGTATCTGAAGTTGCAGGTGTTGCCAGAACCGTTACAAACGAGAAAGGCACCTATGCCATTCAGGTAAACTCTAAAACTTCAACATTAAGATTCAGCTATGTAGGTTACAGAGAGGCTGAATCAAACATTACAAAAAGTTTAATTGCTAATGTATCAATGGCCAATGAAAGCAACTCTCTTGCAGAAGTAGTAGTCGTTGGATATGGAGTGCAACAAAAGAAATCATTTACAGGTGCTGCCTCTAAAATTGATGCGAAAGAATTTTCACAATTAGTGACCCCTTCAGTAGACAGACAATTAGCTGGTCGAGCTTCGGGTGTTCAAGTAATAACAAGTGGTGGAGATGTGGGTACACCCGCTAGAATTAGAATTCGTGGTGTGAACTCAGTTTCTCAAAACCAGTCTCCTTTAATCGTCGTTGATGGAGTTCCTTTTATATCTGGTAACTTAGCCGCAACAACTAATTCAAATGCATTAGGTGATATTAACCCTAATGATATTGAGAATATTGAAGTTTTAAAAGACGGTTCTGCTACTGCTATATTTGGATCAAGAGCTGCAAATGGTGTAATCATGATTACTACTAAAAAAGGTTCGAAAGGTGGTGTGATGAAAGTAAATTACGATGCGACATTTGGTTATACTTCTCCATTTAAAACATATGAGTTATTAGACAACGCTGCTTTTGTTGACATCAGTAATGAAAAAAGAACGAACGCTTCACTTACTCGTTGGGCAGCTCCAGGAGATGGTAAAACTTATGATTGGCAAAAACTTGTAATGAGAGACAATACGCCAACCTCTCAACATAATTTAAGTTTCTCTGGTGGAACCAATAAAAGCACTTATTTCTTTTCTTTGAACATGAGTGACCAAAAAGGTATTCTATTGTCAAATACTAACAAGGCTTATCGTATTAGATTTAATTTTGAAAATGAATTAAATAAATACGTAAAAATTGGAAACAATTTGACTTTATCTAAACAATTGGATAATGATCAAAATAATGGATCTAACGCATTGAGTGGTGGTTTAGCCTCTGCAATGAGAATGTCACCAAATGTTAACCCATATAATGCATTAAATTCAACAGGATACAATATTCGTTTCCCGGATTTAAACCAAGTGGGTATTGGTCCAAACACCAATACTGTTGACGATAGCTACACTAACCCGCTATTTACTTTAAAAGAGAATAGATATGAGTCAGATAAGTTACGTGTGAACAATAACTTATATGTGGAAATAAGCCCAATGAGAGGTTTAAAAATTCGTTCTGCGTTTAACTTTGACTTCTTAGATGATTACTCAACTCAGTCTTTAAGTCCAGTGCATGGCGATGGTTTTAGCTCTTTAGGTAATATGTATAACGCTGCGCAACAATATAAAAGAATGGTATGGCAGAATTATATGAACTATAATACTACTATCGCAAATGACCACAATATTTATTTGACTGCTGGTCACGAAGTACAAGAAGATGAGAGCAAATTTGTATCAGGACAACTTACGCAATTATCAGACCCTTTCTTTTTACAAAAGAATTTAATTAGCGGATCTGGTGCTATACAAACTGCAGGTGGTACTTTTAACATGAGTGGATTCCATTCTTTATTTGGACGTTTAAACTACGATTTTAAAAGCAAGTATTTTGTTCAAGCTTCAGTAAGACGTGACGGACAAAGTTCATTGGCACCTGAAAATCGTTTTGGTATATTCCCAGGAGTTTCTGCGGGATATAGAATATCTGAAGAAGCCTTTTGGAAAAACAATGCATTCTTAAATGAAAAAATTAGCGATGCAAAATTAAAAGGATCTTACGCTGTAGTAGGTAACCAATTAGGCGGCTTCCCTTACTTAAGTACTTTTAGTTCTGCTGCTTATGGTAACATTCCAGGCCTTGCACCCAATTTAATTGGTAACGCTGCCCTACAATGGGAAAGTAGTAAAAAACTAGATGTAGGTATAGAATTAGGTTTGTTTAAGAATAGATTTAATTTTGTTGCTGATTGGTTCTTAAATGATATTGACCAATTGGTGTTTGCAGTTCCTACTCCAAACTCTGCAGGTATCCCAGGTAATTCAATAAGTCAAAACATAGGTACAGCGCAAAACAGTGGTTTTGAATTCTCTTTAAGTGGTGATATCCTTAGCACTAAAGACTTCACATGGGGTTTTAATGCAAACTTTACAACTTTAAAAAATAAAATTACCTCTTTGTATAGTGTAGGTGGAGTGGCTGTTACAACTATTCCAGGTTCTTACACTAGAATTGAAACAGGACAATCTTTGAACTATTTATGGGGATTTCAATATATAGGTGTAAATACACAAACGGGTAATCCAATGTATGAAAAAGCGGATGGAACATGGGTTCAAAGAAATACTACAAATGGTCTTTTCTATAATGCTATTAGTATGGATGATAAAGTAATGGCAAAATCTAATCCATTAGCAGATGCAGACAAAGATAATTTAGGTAATAGTTTACCTACCTATTTTGGTGCATTCACTAACAACTTCCGTTATAAAAATTTCTCTTTAGAATTTATGATTAGATTCCAAGGTGGAAATAAAATCATGAACGTAACACGTCAAGAAGCTCTTTTAAGTCAAAGCTTCCACAATAACGGTGTTGAAATAAAAGATAGATGGCAGTTACCAGGTGATGTTACTAATGTTCCAAGATTAAGATATGGTCAGAGTTCTATCATTAACCAAACAGGCGCTACAGTTTCAAGATTTGTAGAGAATGCTGATTATGTTAGATTACAAAATGTAGTATTGAATTACAATTTCAGTAACAAAACAATATCTAAAATTGCCAATGGATATGTTAAAAGTGCCAGAGTATTTGCTCAAGGACAAAACTTATTCATGTTGACAAAATACTCAGGTATTGATCCAGATAATGCAAGTCAAAGTGGACTAGACAATGCCGTGTCTCCTTCATTACGTATTTTATCATTTGGACTTAATGTTGGATTCTAACATTAAATAAATAAAAAAATATATCACAAATAAAATTGTAAACAATGATACTTTTAAATAAAATAACACAAAACACCCTCCTATTAGGTTTAATCCTAATAGCTGTAGGTTGTGAAAAAGTGATAGATAAAAAACCCTATAACGCCTTCACAACAGAGAGTGTATTTACGACAGCTGCTCGTGCTAACCTCGCCTTAAATGGTGTGTATGATGCTGCACAAACAGGTGGACCAACTTTAGCAGGCCGTGGTTACCCATTTGGCTCCGCAACAGTTGAACAAGGAGACAATAGAGGAGAAGATATGGTGAACTTACAAGCCTTCTATCAAATCACCTACCAAGCTACCTATACCCCCTTCACTGCTAATAACGTTGCCATGTGGGACAACACTTATGCAATGATCAATAAAGCAAATGTGGCTATTGCAGGATTTAAAAAAGCGGCTGCAAGTGGAATTATTACATCTGCTGCAGCAGTGCAATATGAAGCCGAGTGTCGTTTCTTACGTGCTTTAGGTCATCATGAATTATTGATTCATTTTGCACGTCCTTATTTAGAGGGAAATGGCGCAGCATTAGGTATTCCTTATCGCGATTATGCAGTAGATGGATCTGCTAGCTTAGAGCGTTTGCAAAAAGAAGCGCGTCCAAAAGTAGCAGAAGACTACACGAAATTATTAGAGGACTTGACTTTTGCGGAAGCAAATTTACCTGTAACCAATCCTGGAGGTGCTGTTATTCGTGCGCAAAAGAGCGCTGCCATTGCACTTAAGCAAAGGGTACTTTTACACATGGGTAAGTTTAGCGAAGCAATCACAGCTGGCAATTTATTAATTCCAACTACCTTAACTCCATCAGCCCCAGCTTCTACAAAGTCCTTAATTGGAAACCATGCACTTACTGCAACGCCCAATGGTTCATTTGGTTTAGTAGGTGGAGGTAATAATATAACATCTGAAAATATTTTCACTATTAAGAACGACCCACTAGACAATGGATCAGTAAATGGAGCACCTGCTGGAATGTATGGTTCTTCAGATTTATTAGGACGTGGTTTAGTTTGTGTTTCTCCAATAATTTGGAACGATGCACTATGGTTAGCATCAGATTTAAGAAGAACTGCTTTATACCGTGAAGGTAGTACTGCAATTGGCAAAGCAATTATGACTTCTAAATACAACGATTATAGCGGTCGTGGAGACAATACCCCTATCATTCGTTGGGCAGAAGTATTGTTAAATCAAGCAGAAGCAGAAGCTAGAGCCGCCTCTTCAGTGTCTCAAAGAGCTGTAGATCTATTAAACATGGTAAGAAATAGAGGGGTTACTGTTACTAAAGATCAATTTACTACTTCAAGCTTTAGTTCACAAACAGATTTAGTAAAAGCAATATTATTTGAAAGAAGAATTGAATTTTTAGCAGAAGGCAGAAGATGGCCTGATATTCATAGAACTTCTCAAGATCCTATTGCAGCATTAAGAGCAGCTGGAATCCCAGGAAAAGTAGCTAATGGAGGAGTAACTGCTTTAACACAATACGGAATTGGTTTAGCAGTGAAAATTGGTGAACTAGCAATACCTTATAGTGATTATAGATTTATCTGGCCAATTCCTGGTTCTGAAATTTCTACTAACCCAATTATTGTTCAAAATCCTGGTTACTAATGGAATAAGTTTTTTGAATTATTCTTTTATAAAAAAAGGGTCCCGATTTATCGGGACCCTTTTTTTATCTATTAGGTATTGAAAGCTAATTAAAATTTGTATTTAGTTTGAGAAATAAACTTTGTAAAGATAATATTTAACTCATTACTCGTTACCTCCAACAATCTTGCTGGTGCTTCTGTATAAGTAGTTTTCGTAAATATGTCGTCTCGCAAAACGATCAGGGGTATCGGCATTGACCAACTTTACATAAATGGCCTTAGGCACCCCATAGTATTCATATTCATTGCCATCGGAAAATACTACTCTTAGTATTTCAGATTTAAATTCAAAGTCCTCAATACTGGCATCTGTTGTAGTGGCTATATAGGCATCCTTGGTGGCTTCATGGGTTTCAATATGCACGCTCACTAAAAAATGGTAAGAGGCGATTAATTTAGCCGATTTCTCTTCAGCCATTTTTTTAGCCTCATCACTATCCTGAAATTTATCGGGATGCCATTCCATCATGATCTTACGATATACTTTTTTCAAGTCGCTTAAACTAGCTTTATCGTCTACGCCAAGTATGGCTCTATGTCTTTCAATTCTCTTCATATATAAATTATGCTGCGCGAAGGTACAGTAAACTTATTTAAATAAAGAAGCCCTCTCAGTATATACTGAAAGGGCTTAACATTATGATAATACTTTGTGTGCCTATTTAGGCCACTCAGCTTATTTTACTTCTTCAAACTGAGCATCTTCAACGGTATCGTTGTTGGCTCCACCATTTGCTTGTCCGCCTGCTTGGTCTGCACCAGGAGCTCCTGCTTCAGGGCCAGCGGCTCCAGCTGCTTGTGCTTTGTAAATTTCTTCACTTGCAGCAGTCCAAGCTGTATTCATTGCTTCTAAAGCGCTGTCTACCTTAGCAATATCTTGTGATTGATGTGCTTCTTTCAAATTCGCTAAAGCTGTTTCAATAGGTGCTTTTTTGTCAGCAGAAATTTTATCACCAAATTCTTTCAATTGCTTTTCTGTTTGGAAAATTAAGCTGTCCGCTTGGTTTAATTTTTCAACTCTTTCTTTTTCTATTTTATCACCTGCTTCGTTGGCTTTGGCTTCGGCTTTCATTTTTTCAATTTCTTCCTTGGTCAAACCACTTCCTGCTTCAATTCTAATTTTTTGTTCTTTACCAGTGCCTTTATCTTTTGCACTTACATTCAAAATACCATTAGCATCAATATCAAAAGTCACTTCAATTTGAGGAACGCCTCTTGGTGCTGGTGGAATACCATCCAAGTTAAACATACCTAAACTTTTATTTTGAGTAGCCATTGGACGCTCTCCTTGTAATACATGAATTTGAACACCTGGTTGATTATCGCTAGCTGTTGAATATACTTCTGTTTTCTTAGTAGGAATAGTTGTGTTAGAAGCAATCATAGTCGTCATTACACCACCCATTGTTTCAATACCTAAGTTTAAAGGGGTAACATCTAATAACAATACATCTTTTACATCTCCTGTTAAAACTGCCCCTTGGATACCTGCACCAATTGCTACCACTTCATCAGGGTTCACAGAACGGTTTGGTTTTTTACCAAAGAACTTTTCTACTATCTCTTGTATTTTAGGAATTCTTGAAGAACCTCCTACTAAAATTACTTCGTCAATTTGTGATACAGAATAGCCTGCATCTTTCAATGCAATTTCACAAGGCTTTAAACAACGTGCAAATAAATTATCTGCTAATGATTCAAATTTAGCTCTTGTTAATTTTAACACTAAGTGCTTAGGAACGCCATCTACAGCAGTAATATAAGGTAAGTTAATTTCTGTTTCAGAAGAAGAACTTAATTCTACTTTCGCTTTCTCAGCAGCTTCCTTTAAACGTTGTAAAGCCATTGGATCTTTTCTTAAATCAATTGCTTCTTGTTTTTTAAATTCATCTGCTAAAAAGTCCATGATTACTTTATCAAAATCATCACCCCCTAAATGCGTATCTCCGTTAGTAGATTTTACTTCAAATACACCATCTCCTAAATCCAAGATAGAAATATCAAAAGTTCCACCACCTAAATCAAATACTGCAATTTTTTGTTCTACATTTTTCTTATCTAAACCATAAGCCAAGGCAGCTGCAGTAGGTTCGTTTACAATTCTACGCACATTCAATCCTGCAATCTCGCCTGCTTCTTTAGTGGCTTGTCTTTGTGCATCGTTAAAATAAGCAGGTACAGTAATAACTGCATCTGTTACTTCAGTGCCTAAATAATCTTCTGCGGTTTTTTTCATCTTCTGTAAAACCATTGCTGAAATTTCTTGTGGGGTATACATACGACCGTCAATGTCTACACGTACAGTGTCGTTCTCACCTTGTACAATTTTATAACTCCAATGAGACTTCTCTTCAGTAATCTCATTAAAACGACGACCCATGAAACGCTTCACACTTGAAATAGTGTTTTCAGGGTTCGTGATCGCTTGACGCTTAGCAGGATCTCCTACTTTACGCTCGCCATTCTTTAAGAAGGCCACTACTGAAGGGGTAGTTCTACGTCCTTCATCATTGGCGATCACTACTGGTTCGCCACCTTCCATTACCGATACGCAACTGTTTGTCGTACCTAGGTCAATTCCTATTATTTTTGCCATAATGATTGATTTTCAATGTTTAATTACTCTACTACAGTCAATCTTTATGCCATAATGGGTAAGCCTGCCTATAGGTGCAAATTTGTCATATATGGCAGTATAAGCTAGTTTATTGAGGCCTTAATTGACATATAAAACCCAAAAAGGGGTAGAAAAGGCAGAGAATTATAGGTTACTAGAACCCTTAAAAGTGAAGTTCTTTTGACTGGTATAGCTGAAAATGACCACAAAAAAGGTGGTGACAATCTTAGACATGGTAGGATACCAGCCCAAATAATCAACAAATAGCTTTAAAAAGCCATAATTAAGTAGCACACAGCCCAGCACTACAATAAAGTACTTCATGAGTTGCTTGCGCTTGGTAACCGTGGTTTCCTGGAAAACCACATACCTGCTTAAATAAAAGCCTAAGGGGAAGGTGATGCAGAAAGAAATGATAAAGGAAGCAATATGGGGGCTTATACTGACAAAGCCTAAATTAATTATATGCCTATCTAAAACATAATTATAGGCCAGAAAAAACAGGCTAATATCCAATATCGTATTGGCACCACCACAGGCAGCGTATCTGAAAGTTTTTAAGGGCATCATTTTCTTGAAAATGGGATAGAACCAATCTATAATATCAAGAATAACTTTGCTAATAAAGTCGTGTAGTTTCAACATCAATGCGCTAAGATAATCTTAATTAATTACTTTTGCCAAAGGCAAGCCCAATTTATGAATTTAATCACTCTTTTAAAGCAGACCACATCTGCAAGCTTAGATAGCTTATACCAGGTTAAAATTCAACCTGATCAAGTATTAGTGAATGCCACTAAACCTGAATTTGAAGGAGACTATACCATTGTGCTTTTTGCCTTTGTAAAACAATTAGGCAAGAACCCAGAGCTGGTAGGTAATGAATTAGGCAATGCTATGCAAAAGGCGCTACCTACTATAATTACTAAGTTCAATATTGTAAAAGGTTTTTTAAACTTCACTATTAGCAACGACTATTGGTTAGAGTTTATAAAAAACTTATCGCCTAATGAATTAATGCCTGCTGTTGAGCATAAAAGAAAAATTATGGTGGAGTACTCCTCCCCTAATACCAATAAGCCTTTACACTTAGGCCATTTAAGAAATAATTTTTTAGGATGGAGTATTGCAGAAATTTTAAAATTGCAAGGACATGAAGTAGTAAAAACTTGTATTGTAAATGATAGAGGCATTCATATTTGTAAAAGCATGATTGCTTGGCAATTATTTGCAAATGGAGCAACCCCTTCTTCAACGAATAAAAAAGGCGACCACTTCGTGGGAGACTACTACGTTAAATACAACGATGCCTATAAAGCTGAAGTAGCTAAATTAGTGGCTGGTGGCATGATGCAAGAAACAGCAGAAAAAGAAGCGCCTATTTTAAAAGGGGCACAGGAAATGTTGTTGAAATGGGAACAAGGCGATGCAGCCACTTTGGATTTATGGAAGAAAATGAATACTTGGGTATACGAAGGTTTTGAAGTGACTTATCAAAAAATTGGTTCAGATTTTTTCAAAACCTATTACGAAAGCAATACTTATTTATTAGGTAAGGAATTAGTAGAAGAAGGACTTACTAAAAAAATATTTTATCAAAAAGAAGATAGTTCTGTTTGGATAGACTTAACATCCGATGGCTTAGATGAAAAAATTGTGCGTCGTAAAGACGGTACTTCTGTGTATATGACCCAGGATATTGGACTAGCTCAATTGAAACAAAAAGAGTTTAATACCGATGCCAGTATTTATGTGGTGGGTGATGAACAAAATTATCATTTCAAAGTTTTAAAATTAATTTGCCAAAAATTAAAGCAACCTGCTGCAGATGGTATTTACCATTTAAGTTATGGAATGGTGGAACTACCTACGGGTAAGATGAAAAGCCGCGAAGGCACTGTGGTAGATGCCGATGATTTAGTGGATGAGATGATTAATATCTCAAAAGAAAAAACAGAGGCCTTAGGCAAGGTTTCCGATTTTTCGCAAGCACAACTCACTGAACTATATAATACTATTGGACTTGGTGCCCTTAAATTTTTCTTATTAAGAGTAGATCCTAAAAAGAAAATGATATTCAACCCAGAAGAAAGTATTGACTTTCATGGCTTCACCGGGCCTTTTATTCAATACACCCATGCGCGTATAAAAAGTATATTAAGAAAAACAGGTAAAGCGGTAAGCATTACCCCTAATGAACTACTTCCTTTAGAAAAACAATTAGCCATTGAACTTTCAACCTTCCCTGCTATTGTGAATGAGGCTGCTGAGAATTTAGACCCTTCTAAACTAGCCATATACGCTTTCAACTTGGCTAAATTATTTAATACCTTTTACGCCGAGCATTCTATTTCCAATGCCGAATCGGAAATTAAAAAACAATTAAGAATTCAATTGGGTATTTTAACTGCGGCTACTTTACAAAAAGCCATGAGCGCTTTAGGTATTGCTGTTCCAGAGCAAATGTAATACCATATAAAACTATAAGGTTACATTTTTTAGTTCACTTATATTTAGTTTATACTAAAGCTTAGTGTATACTTTTATTTAATTTATTTAAGACCTTTTCAACTTAGAACTATTATACACTTCAGGAGTTTCTTCTTCAAAACCCCACTGCGTTAATAAAGTTTCCATTTGAGCTTGAGGCAATGAGGCTTTTTCATAATGGCCCGCATTCATTTTCTGCCTCATGGCTTCATAAATACTCACTGCACAGGCTACCGATATATTTAAGCTTTGAATAATACCCATTTGCGGTATTATAAAATTACCATCAGCTAAGTTTCTACATTCTTCTGTAACTCCCGCATGTTCATTGCCAAAAACCAAGGCCACCGACTCTGTGAAATTAATATCGTGTAGGCTTACTGCATCACTGGATAAATGCGTGGTTAATATTTTAGTGAATTTTGTTCTGAGTTCCTTCACGCAGTCCTCTAGAGAATCGAACTCATGAATGGTTAACCATTTTAAAGCACTACTACTACTTCTATAGCCCCATTTTTTATGTCTAGGTATTTTAGTGGTCACTACATAAATATCTTGAATACCCACTGCATCACAAGTACGCATCACGGCAGACACATTATGCGGGTCTTGCACATTTTCAAGCACCACGGTCAAATTTGCTTGACGCTTACTTAATACTTTTAATAATTTTTCACTACGTTCTGGTGTCATAGAATTTATTTCAACTTAAAATAAAGCTAATTTATTTTAAAAGTTATTTATTTTTTAAAAGGCATTCGAAATTGAACCCCTAATCCCGGTTTAGTTAATGGTATTATCTTACCCTTATTCGTTTCCAAATTATAGTCAAGCCCTACTCCATTTAATTCAGTCATAAGTAAGGGGCCATCCATATCTACATAATCAAGTTGTGGTAAGAACTGCGCAATAGCAGCAGAACCAATCACCGATTCATTCATGCTACCCATCATTACCTTCATCCCTAATCCTTTTGCTTCTTTAACCATTCTTAGAGCTGGTGTAAGACCACTACATTTAGTTAACTTAATATTAATACCATGAAAATAATTCGCACAGGTAGCTACGTCTTTTTCAAATACACAGGACTCGTCGGCAAATAAAGGCAAAACAGATACTGCTTTTATTTGCGCCATTCCTTCCCAATTATCTTTTGCTAAAGGTTGTTCAACTAATTCCACCCCTAAAGCAGCTAAGGCTGGAATTTTTTGCAAGGCTTCTTCAGTAGTCCATCCTGCATTGGCGTCTACACGAAGTGGTGCAGTAGTATGTGCACGAAGCGCTGTTATCATTTCAATATCATAATCGGTGCCTACTTTAATTTTATAAATTGGCCATGGATGCGCTTTCATTTTCTCTACCATCTTATCTATAGAATCAATTCCCAAGGTATAATCGCAAATAGGTGTAGGCGTATTTTCATTCCATGATAAATTCCAGATTTCATGAAGTGGCTGTTTTTTCATTTGCCCAAATAAATCCCAGCCTGCCATATCTAATGCCGATACTAAAAAGGGGTCGTTGGGAAATAAATGATGTAAAAAATGCCAAAAACGTTCAGGATCAATTAAAGCAAACTTTTCAATAAGCTTTCTACTTTTTTCCAATTGCTCCATCATGGCTTCCACTGTTACATTATAATAAACAATGGCTGGCGCCTCGCCAAAGCCCTGCCAATTGCCTAAAGACAAACGAATCATCAAACTATGCTGATGCGTTTTGGTTCTACCATTGGAAATGGTAAATGGATATTCAAAAGGTAATTGTTGTTCCCAAAAATCTAATTGCACTTATAAAATTTTAGCGAAGATACTAAATAGCCGATTGTTATATAAGTTGAAGCAGTTTAAGATAAAGTATCAAAGTCTACTAAAAACATATTAAATTTATTTTAGTAAAATGTTGTAGGCTTTTGTATATTTACCTATGGTACTTATAATCAATACATTACGATAATTAATGGACAAAATATTAATATATACCGATGGCTCTTCAAGAGGCAATCCTGGTCCGGGTGGATTTGGTGCTATATTAATGTGGGCAGGGAAAACCAAAGAAATTCATGAGGCTTATCGTAAAACCACTAATAATAGAATGGAACTATTAGCGGTCATTAAAGCACTATTAGCCTTAAAAACAAAAACCCTCCCTATTCATATATATACCGATAGTAAATATGTGGTAGAATCGGTGGAGAAAAAATGGTTGAATAACTGGATTAAAACCGATTTTAAAGGCGGAAAGAAAAACAAAGACCTCTGGTTACAGTATCATAAAATAGCCGCTCCTTTTACCATTAAATTCCATTGGGTTAAAGGACATAGCGATAATGCACATAATAATAGATGCGATGTTTTAGCAACAGAAGCTGCCGATAATGGCCCTTGGAAAATTGACGAGGTTTTCGAATTAAATGAAGCTAAGAAATAATACTAGCAGTGCTAGAATTAGATAACTATAGACACCTGAAATTTAGATGGCTTTGAACTTTGGAATAAGTAAACGGAAAGAGCCAAATAGAACTCCTCCAAAAACTAAGGTTCCAGCCACACTATAAGGATAGAAAGGTAAACCGTCTACCATAGTTTGAATAAGACCTGTGATAGTGAATGCATGATGATACCCTCCTCCTTGTGACCATACTAAAAAATTAGAGACTAAAAAGTAAGCAGTAGGTGCACTTAAAAAGCCAATAAGATATTTAGAAAATTTATTGCTTTGTAAACCAAAACCAAATACAGCAGTACCCGCAATTAATACATAGTTTAATAACTGGCCTTCATAGAAACCTTGCATAGAGGTTAATCCATAAGTATATAAAACTTGATATAATAAGTCTGAAATAAACATGGAAAGTATGGGTAACAAAAAAGCATATTGCTTTTGACTTGCAAATAAAGATCCTCCAAATAAGGCAATAGCAATTTGTGGTGCGAACCCATAAGGTCTTCCTGGTAAGACACGGTATAAAGCACTAGTAATTATCATTATCACTAAAGCCACGAATATTTGCTTATTAAATCTCATTTTTTTGTTTTTAACTTTAAAGGGTATACTTCTTCTAAAAGCATAGGAAACAAAAATAAGGCTTTCATTCATTATTTATAAAGAATGATTTTCCTCATTTGTGAATAAATTATTTAGGGACATAAGCCTTGAACAATAAGGCTGGAGATTTAGCCTTTATTGAAAGCTTGGCATTGGGCGTCAATAGCGCAGTATCACCGGCTTTATAAGCTATATCTTCAATTTCTACTTCACCATCCATGACTAATAACAGCTCTAAGGAGTAGGTGGCAATTGTGTAAACTTCCCCTGTATTTAGCCTAATATTTGTTAAACCAAAATCGGATACTGGGCAGGGATAGTTAGTTTCTTGGTCATTTAGCTTCACAGCTTTAAGTATGGAAGGATGAGTGGGTTCAAAGCTAACATGTTGAATGAGTTCCCTAACATCTACATGTTTAGGTGTCAACCCCCCTCTTAAAACATTATCACTATTCGCCATTAACTCAATATTCTGTCCTTCTAAATAGGCATGTAATATACCAGCCCCTTGAAAGATACCTTGGTACTTTGCAATGTTTACAATATTCAAAATGTATATGGAGAAAATTCCTTTATCAATATTTTTTGAAGGTATTCCGTCCGCATAATATTTATTTGCCCAGTACTGCGGGTCTTTTTTTGTTACAGTTCCTTTAGCCAATTCCTTAGCAGCTTCTTCTAATAAGGGTTTTAAAATAGCATCTGAAGCAGCCATGGGTAGCTGCATAAAATAAGTATATAAATTTTGGTAATCACCTCCTTTAAATTCATTCATTAAGGGCTTTAAATAGGAATAACTATTCAACCTCTTTTCTAAAAGAGCAGGCGCTAAAAAACCATGAAGTAACCAAAAATCGCTAAGCGCTACCATCACTTCTGGCTTATGATTTTCATCCTTATAATTTCTATTGGCTGCATCAATGGAAGTACCCTTGGCTTCTTCTGCCTTAAAACCAATGACTGCATTTTCTTTGCTCGGATGCACTTGAATACTTAGCATATCACGCACATCCAATATTTTATATAAATAAGGTAATGTTTTAAACTTAGTGGCTATCTCTTTCCCTAACCATTGATTGGGTTGTTCTTTTATTAATTGCGCCAAATCTTTCTGGCCTTCCGATGTTTGAATAGTAGAGGCTGCAGAAGTATGTGCCCCCATCCAATATTCTGCATAAGGTAAATGATTTACATTCTCTACACCCATCAAATTGGGAAGAAAGGTCTTACCTCCCCAATCATAATGCCTATGTTTTCCTAGTAATTTATACGCTTTTTGCATGTAGATAAAATGTCGATGTTTGGGCTATACGTTAAAGCTAAAGAATTTTAAATGAGCAACAAAGAAATTGGGAATTTTGGTGAAAATAGGGCCATTAGCCACCTTCGTGAACTAGGCTATGAGATAATGCATCGAAATTGGAGATACAAGCATTTAGAAATAGATATTATTGCCAGTAAGGATAAGCTCTTACATATCATTGAAGTGAAAACAAGAACCAGTATTGAATTTGGTTACCCAGAGCAGTTTATCAAAGCACAAAAAATGCAATTTTTAAAAAATGCAGCGGCACATTTTCAATACCAAAATCCAGGGTGGAAATACTTGCAGTTTGATGTTGTATCCATTTTCTTAAATGAAAAACAAATATGGGAATTGGCCTTTTTTGAGGATGTCTATTTCTAATAAGCACTAGCCTATCAGCTCCTGCATTTTCTCCACCATCTTATAAGTGGCTGGACACAATTCAACATTTTGTTTGTGCACATGCATATACTCGGTCATTTTTCGCTTCGTTAAATGTGGAAATCCAGCACAGTCTGCTGGTCTAATCTCATAAATGTTACACTTATTCGTTTTCAAATTTAGAAACTGACAAGGTTGTAATTTATTCAACCAATCCTTATCTTTTTTATCATATTCCAAATACTTTTCTTTAAAGGCGGCTGGTGTCATTTCAAGATGACTTGAAATTCTTTTTATATCGGTGGGTGTAAAAGTAGGACTCATTGTTTTGCAACAGTTGGCACAACTTAAGCAGTCAATCTCCTTCCAAACTAAAGGGCTAATTTTTTGTGTTAATTGATCAAGTCCTTTAGGCGTGTTCTTTTCTATTTTTCTAAGAAATGATTTTAATTGTTTCCCGTTATGCCTCACTTTCTGCTTAAATGACCTTAAATTTACTTTCATATTTATGATTAATCTGACGCGAAATAAAATCATTAATGCATAACTATCAAATCTTTTATTCAAACATATGAATTGGGCTCCCTATAAAAAAGGATTCAAAGCATTCTTACAACTTGAAAAGTCGTTAAGCGCTCATTCTGTGGAAGCATACTTAAGAGATATTGATAAATTAACCAACTATCTTGAATCGAATGAAGAAGCCCTAAGCCCAGCAGATGTTAGTTTGCAACATTTACAATCCTTCATACAATGTATTGGAGAAATGGAGATGGCCCCTACTTCTCAAGCAAGAATTATATCAGGCATAAAATCATTTTTCAAATATTGTCTTTTAGAACAAATATGCACTGTCAATCCAACCACCTTACTGCCTAGTCCTAAAACAAGACGCAAACTACCTGATGTTTTAAGCTTTGAAGAAATTGAACTATTAATATCTCATCTTGATCTAAGTAAACCAGAAGGTGGCCGTAATAAAGCTATTTTAGAAACCATGTATAGTTCTGGCTTAAGGGTTACCGAAGCCATTAATTTAAAAATTTCTTGCTTGTATTTAGATGTTGGTTTTATAAGAGTCATTGGCAAAGGCGATAAAGAAAGGCTAATTCCCATTGGATCAGATGCGATAAAATTTATAAAAATTTATAAAGACACCATTCGCATACATCAAACACCTGCCAAAAACTGTGAAGACATTTTGTTTTTAAATAACCGTGGCAAGGGACTGAGCAGGGTGATGATATTTTACATCATTAAAGACCTTATTTTAAAATCGGGTATTAAAAAATCGATATCTCCCCATAGCTTCAGGCACTCTTTTGCCACCCATTTAGTAGAGGGCGGGGCCGACCTAAGGGCCGTTCAAGAAATGCTGGGCCATGAAAGTATCACCACTACTGAAATTTACACCCATATCAATAGAGAATACCTTAGAGATACCCTTGATCGCTTCCACCCTGCCTTCAAAAAATAACAAAAAATACACATTTACTACCTAGAAATAAACTAGGTTTGTTATCTAAAAAAATTGCATATGAAAAAAATACTTTTTGTTTTAACGACCCTATTAAGCTTATCTGCAACAGCACAAATTAAAATGCCTGCAGCTAGCCCTACTCAAACACTTATTCAAGATTTTGGATTGGGTAAAATTGAAATCGTTTACTCAAGACCTAGCTTAAAAGGTCGTGCTGTTTTTGGTGCAGGTAGTTTATTAGCCCCAATCGGTGATGTTTGGAGAACAGGTGCAAATGGTGCCACTAAATTAACTTTCTCTGATCCTGTTACGATAGGTGGTAAAACATTACCAGCAGGTTCTTATGGTTTATTCACCATACCAGGTGCTACTGAATGGACTGTTATTATCAATACCAATTCTAAAGGATGGGGAAGCTTTGAATACAAGGAAGCAGAAGATCTGGTTCGTTTAAAAGTTGCTCCAGAAACAACTGGAAGTACCACTGAAACATTCTCTATCGGTATTGAAGCAATCACTGCTCAAACAGCCATAATTTATTTGAAATGGGGCAAGACAAAAGTGAATATTCCTATTAGCACAGATATCAGACCAGCGATTCGAGCACAAATAGAAACTGCATCAGCTGCTGCAACTGTGAATCCTAATATGTATCAATCTGCTGCAACATTTTATTTAGAATTAGACAACGACTATAATAAAGCTTTGGTATATGCAGATAAAGCAATTGCCGCAAATACAAAAGCATATTGGTTGCATTTATTAAAAGCAAGAATTCATGTTGCATTGAAAGATAAAAAAGGTGCTAAAGCAAGTGCTGAAACTTGTAAGCAAATGGCGACTGAAGCAAAAAATATGGACTATGTAAGATCTGCTGATGAGATCTTGAAGTCTTTGTAATATTGATTAGCTCACTGCGTTCGCTGATCAACAAGATTGTTTACCCAAAACTTTTCAAGGAAATGCATTGCATTTCCTTGTCTTTTTTACTACTCCCCAGCTTTCAAAAACAAGTTTTTGACGCCTTCTCGCAATAAAAAAGCCTGTCAGTGCCTGACAAGCTTTGTGCGGAAGAGGAGATTCGAACTCCCACGCCCGGGTGTGGGCGCTACCACCTCAAGGTAGTGCGTCTACCAATTTCGCCACCTCCGCTCAAACGCAAACCTACTTAAAATTTCTTTTCTGCTAGTATTTTTTGCATCTTTGTAAGACTTCAAATTTTCACTATGTCTAATTACAACGTTACCTGCCCTAAATGTCAACACAACTTCGAGCCTACAGATGCTATTAGAGAAGAAGTGGAAAAAGAACTGCGCGGTAAAATGACCGATTGGCAAAAAAAGAAAGAAGAAGAAACCACTGCTTTATTAGCTGAACAAAAAATAACTATTGAAAATGAATTGGCAGAGAAACTAAAAAAAGATCTAGGCGCTCAGTATGATCATAAAATGAAGGTCATGCAGCAAAATGAGTCTGTCATGAGTAAGCAAGTGAAAGATTTTCAAGAAAAAGAATTGGAATTTTTGAAACAAGTACAAGTCATTCAAGCCAAGGAAGCAGAATTAGAATTAGAACTACAAAGAAAATTAGTAAAGGAAAGAGAAAGTTTAAAAGCACAAATACAAAAAGAAGAAATAGAAAGAGGTTCTTTAAAAGACCAAGAATACCAACTTAAAGTAAAAGAATTAGAAAAGCAATTAGACGACCAAAGAAAATTGGCTGAAGAAATGAAGCGCAAGGCAGAACAAGGCAGTATGCAAATGCAAGGCGAAGTTCAAGAATTATTATTAGAGGAATTATTAAAAAGCAGTTTCCCTTTTGATGAAATTGTAGAAGTTGGAAAAGGTGTAAGAGGCGCAGACTGTATTCAAGTGGTTAGAAATAATTTAGGTCAAGAAGCGGGTAAGATAATTTATGAAAGTAAAAGAACCACTGCCTTTGCACAAGAATGGATTGAAAAATTAAAAACAGATATGCGCAGCCAAGGTGCTGATATTGCCATTATTGTTACGCAGGCCTTTCCTAAGGACATGGAAAGGTTTGGCGAAAAAGAGGGTGTTTATATATGTTCTTACCAAGAAGTAAAAAGTGTTGCCCTATTATTAAGAACTGCCCTACTGAAATTATTTGATGCCAAAAAGAATCAGTTGAATAAAGGCGATAAGATGAGCTTTTTATATGACTACTTAACTAGTAATGAATTCAATGAACAGTGGAAAGCTATTGGAGAAGGCTTCAGACAAATGCGCCAAAGTATTCAAAAGGAAAGAGACGCTATGGAGAAATTATGGAAGTCTCGTGAAAAGCAATTAGAAAAAGTTTTATTGAACGCCATGCATATTAAAGGATCCATTGAAGGTATTGCTGGCGCCGATTCTATTAATATGAATTTATTGGAAGACGACGAGCCTATTTCTTTAGAAGATTAGTATTGCTAACTAACACAGACCGCCCAAACGAAATTTTCTTTTCGCTCGTAATGTATTTCTACCTCTAAGGCAATGGCTTCACTTAAAATTGTAGCAGGTATATTCCCCTTTGCAAATGAAGGCAACTGTTCAATTCTTAAATGCGCAGAAAAATCAATGCCTAATTTTTCATGCATCTTATACATAGCCTCTTTCGCTGCCCAACATACACTAAGCTGTGCTAATTGCTCATTCAGTTCTAATTTATTTATTTTTTCAAGTTCAGTAGTATGTAAAAATTTAGGCGCTACTTTTTTTATTCTATCCTGTATCAATTCAATATCAATACCGACGGGGCCCTCTTCACTTACTACGCAGGCTGCATATCCATTACAATGTGAAATAGAAAAATGGTTGTTGGCATTTACAAAATAAGGCTTTCCATTGGCCGCGTATTCAATATTGTTTATATCCCTTTCTGGTAGCATTTCATGTAATAAAAGTCTTGCTGCTAAATGCTGGGTTCTTTTTACAGGATGTATAATATTTTTACTTGCCTCTACCCTGTTTGGTAGTTTCGATTCAAAAAATGCCAACGGCTCTTCAATAGTCCAAATGGCCATTTTAGTAGTTGCGTTAATATTTTGTTGATAAAACAAAGGCATAGAAAAAAGGATTGAATTAGATTGCAGCGCCGTTCATAGCTGCAAAATAAACATAAAAAAACAAAGATGATTTTATCTGACACTCGAATATTAGAAGAAATAGCCAAACAAACCATTAAAATTGAACCTTACGATCGCAAGGACTTAGGAAGTAATAGCTATGACGTGCATTTAGGAAAATGGTTAGCCACTTATGACAATGCCATTTTAGACGCAAAAGCACACAATACCATTACCTATTTTGAAATTCCTGAGGAAGGTTTTGTTTTAGAACCTACCGGATTTTATTTAGGCGTTACTTTGGAATACACTGAAACGCATGCACATGTTCCATTTTTAGAAGGCAAGTCTTCTACTGGAAGATTGGGTATTGACATTCATGCCACTGCTGGTAAAGGAGATGTTGGTTTTTGTGGCTACTGGACTTTAGAAATTTCAGTAAAACAACCCGTGCGCATATATAAAGGAATGCCTATCGGACAACTTATTTATTTCCCAGTGGATGGAGAGATTGAAGTTAAATACAATCAAAAGAAAAACGCTAAATATAGCGGTCAGCCTGAAAAGCCAATTGAGAGTATGATGTGGAAGAACAAGTTCTAGTAAAGTATATAATAGTTTGTCTTTTGATTTTTTGAATGAGTTTATTACTCTTTATTACTGCTTAGATTTATTGTAAGCAATTACCCATAATAACACTTCATCATAACTTTTTATTCCTTTCGCTTGTTTATTCCATTGTAAAAATTGATCATAGAGTGATGTAGAAGCAGGTATAAGCAGTTGCTGCCTTTGTATAAAAAAATCTTTTATTTTCTTTCTATCTTCTATCACTTTTGCATCAAGCAAGCTTTTATTTCTAGTCACAATGGTTTCCCATTTTTTAAAATTGCCCGTTTTCGCAATTAAACTTAAATGTTCAGATTGGCTATAAGTAAACATTTGTAAAAGCATAGAATACTTAAAAACAGGATCGCTGGTTTTTGAGGCAACCACAAAAGCAATAAAATTGGCTTCTGCTTCTGAGGCATAGCCCATTTGATGGGCTAGTTCATGGCAACTCGTAAAGGGCAAGGTTAATAGCGGAACATCGGCCCTAATAATGGCTTCCCCCGTTAGGGGTTGGTAAAATGCCAAATAGCCAATATAGTCTCCCCAAGTAGGAAAATGAGCCTTTTTCAAAACAGGCTTTTCAAGCTGAAGGAAAGGATAGCTGTTTTGGATTCCCTTATATTCTCTTAGGGTATGGTCAAATACCTTCTTATAATTCAAGCTGGCGATAACCGAATCGGGTAATTTTTGCCTAGTTAAGTTCATCTGGTCAATTAATTGCAAGCTCAAGCTGTCTAATTGAACTTCCGTATAACTGGTATCAATACTTAAATGAAAACTTTGAGCCGGGCTAGATTTTCGGTAGTTCAATCCCCATAAAAGCATAAAAACTACATAGAGCTGCAAAAGCTTCATAAGCAGTTTCTTTCCAAAATACAATGAATCTGCCCATAAACTAAGCAGATTGAGTTTATTTTTAAGTACACATAAGCTTTCTATGAATTTGAAAATCAATACAATAACAATAATTAAATAGATATACTCCCCTAATGGGACATGAGTCGCCCCTGAGATAGCTCTTAAGCATTCTCCTATATACTGAAATAGGCCAAAACTGAAGTATTCACTCACCGCCTCTGGGAAAAAGGAATAGACTAAGATGGCCAATGCGAGACTTATCCAAAGGTAGCTAAGGAGAGTTTGGAGTGATTTGGACATTTTTAGTAGGTCTTTTTTCAAGTTTAACTGGGTTTTGGGCCATATAGGCTTCGTCAAAGCTTCACTCTTCAAAAGTAGGATAAACTTTGTCTTTTGGTTGGTTTTTACTAACTTTGCCAACCTTATAAGTACGGTTATGAACCAAAACAGGGCTTACGAAATAGCATTTGTGGGTTTAACACCCGGTTTACATGAGTTCGAATACCGTATCGAGGATCAGTTCTTTAACAGTTTTGGACAACAAGACTTCTCTAATTGCAATACCCTTGTAAAGCTCAAGCTTGACAAAAAACAGGGTTTCTTGCAATTGCATTTTGATGTGGATGGGAAAATAGATACCCTTTGCGATCGTTGCGGCAACCCCCTAACGGTTCAACTTTGGGATGAATTCAACTTAATTGTAAAATTAGTCGATGACCCTATTACCTTGAATAGTCAAGAAGAAGATCCGGACATTTTTTACATCGACAAAGGAGAACATCATTTTTCGATAGCAGCTTGGATTTATGAATTCATCAATTTAAGTATTCCTTTACAACATATTTGTAAAGAGAACGAAAAAGGAGAATCTACCTGCAATAAAAAAGTCTTAGAACAGTTGAACCAATTCAAAATAAATCCAACAGAAGTCAATAATAAAAACATCTGGAAAGGTTTAGAAAAGTTTAAAGGACTAGATGAAACGAATGAGGAAAAAGTAAGCAAGAATTAAAAACGAATATTAAATAATAATTTTAAAAAATAAGAGATGCCTAATCCTAAACGCAGACACTCACAACAACGTAGTGCTAAAAGAAGAACTCACTATGTAGCTCAAGAAGTTACATTAAGCAAAGATGGAACCACTGGAGAAATCCATGTACGTCATCGTGCGCACGTTCAAGAAGGTAAATTGTACTACAAAGGTTTATTAGTAAGCGAAAAAGCGCCACTAAAAGCCTAATTACTGATTCATGAATATTGGCATCGATATGATGGGAGGCGATTACGCCCCACTGGAAGCCGTTAAAGGTGTACAACAATATTTAGCTCATTCAGAAAATAATTTATTTTGTATAGGTGAAGAAACCCAACTGAAAGAACTTTTTCAGACTCATGGGATTTCCTCACCTTTTTTACATATTGTACCTGCCACTGAAGTGATAGGTTACCACGAACACCCTACAAAAGCATTAAAGGAAAAACCTAATTCATCTATCGCCATTGGATTTAAACTTTTGGTAACTGGCGAGATAGATGCCTTTTTAAGTGCAGGCAATACAGGCGCCATGTTAGTAGGTGCTATGTTTAGTATTAAACCTATCAAAGGTGTATTAAGACCTACCATTGCCACCCTGCTTCCTAAACTAAATGGCAAGACAGGTTTACTAGTAGATGTAGGATTAAATGCAGATTGCAAACCAGAACAATTAAATCAGTTTGGTATTCTAGGCAACTTATACGCCAAGCATATTTTAAATATTGAAAAACCCACTGTAGGTTTATTAAATGTGGGAGAAGAAGAAGGCAAAGGCAATATTTTAGCACAAGCCTCTTACCCACTATTAAAAGAAAATACTGCCATTCAATTTATTGGCAACATTGAAGGCAGAGATGTTTTCAATGAAAAAGCCGACGTTATTGTTTGTGATGGCTTTACAGGAAATATTATTCTTAAAATGGCGGAAGCCATGTATGATGCAGCAGCACATCAAAAATTAGAAAACGATTCTTTCTTTGGCAGGTTCCATTTTGAAAATTACGGAGGCACTCCTGTATTAGGTGTGAATAAACCTGTTATTATTGGACATGGCATTAGCAATGCCAAAGCATTCTACAATATGATTTTACTTGCTGAAAAAATGATCCAAACACGCTTCTGCGAAATTATTACAAGCAATTTCGAGAATGTATAATGCCCCTCTATTAGTCTATTACTCTTATTCAGTTTTCTACTTATCATCCCCTATTTTCGTTAAAAACTTCTGCATTTCTTTATTCCCAGTTTCTTATTAATTAGTTTATTTTTACTTTATCAATAAAGTGAAAAGTACATGTGGTTAAATAATATTTTAGAAACAATCGGCAATACGCCAATGATTCGTTTAAATAAAATTACGAGCGAGATTCCTGCGACTGTACTTGCTAAAGTGGATTATTTTAACCCAGGTAATTCTATTAAAGATAGAATGGCTTTGAAAATGGTAGAAGTAGCGGAAGCGGAAGGAAAACTAAAACCAGGTGGTACGATTATTGAATGTACTAGTGGTAATACTGGAATGGGACTTGCATTAGTAGCCATTGTGAAAGGATATAAATGCATATTCACCACCACCGACAAACAAAGTAAAGAAAAGATGGACATCTTAAGAGCAGTAGGTGCGGAAGTCATTGTATGTCCTACCAATGTTGCCCCTGAGGATCCAAAAAGTTATTATTCTGTTGCCAGAAAAATAGCAGCCGAAACACCGAATTCTTTTTTCTTTAATCAATATGATAACCTTGCCAACCGTCAAGCCCATTATGAAAGTACAGGGCCAGAAATTTGGGAGCAAACTGAAGGAAAAATTACACATTTAGTTTGTACAGCAGGAACAGGTGGCACTATCACTGGAACTGCTAAATATTTAAAAGAAAAGAATCCTAATATTCAAGTATGGGCCATTGATCCTATCGGTTCATTACTTACACATTTTTATAAAACAGGCATTGAAGATCATAATTATGTTCAACCCTATATTGCAGAAGGCTTTGGGGAAGATTTTATTCCAGCCAACTATGATATGTCTGTTATTGATCATTTTGAACAAGTAGCTGATAAAGAAGGTGCTTTAATGACCCGTCGATTAGCAAAAGAAGAAGGATTATTCTGCGGTTACAGTGCAGGTTCTTGCATTTTAGGATTACTACAATTAAAAGATAAATTAAAGCCAACAGATCTTGTGGTATGTATTTTACATGACCATGGAAGTAGGTATGTAGGCAAGGTCTATAATGACGAATGGATGAAAAGTAAAGGTTTTCTTTAATTTCTTGATTTTCAGTTAAAAATCTGTGTATTCTTCCCTTTTTTGTGGATTATTTTACCCTAAAACGAAGGCTTTGGCTAACATGCGTTTGGGCCATAAATTGTATATTTGCCACTCAATAATTAAACTATGAGCAAGTACAGAGCAGGGGTTTTGTTTGGTAAAGAATTAGAGACATTATACAACGATGCGAAAGCAAATAAGTTTGCCATTCCAGCAGTCAATACCACTGGAACCGACACTATTAATGCAGCTATTGAAACCGCTGCTAAAGTAAACTCTCCTATTATTATTCAATTTTCTAATGGCGGTGCTCAATTCATCGCAGGTAAAGGAATGCCTAACGATAATCTACAAGCCAATATTCAAGGAGCAATTGCAGGTGCCTTACATGTGCACCAAGTAGCCAAGTTTTATAATGTGCCTGTTATTTTACATACTGATCACGCTTCTAAAAAATGGTTGCCATGGATTAGTGCTTTAATAGACGCAGGTGAACAATATAAAAAAGAAAAAGGTCAACCTTTATTCAGTTCACATATGTTGGATTTATCTGAAGAAAGTTTAGAAGAGAATATTCAAACTTCTGTAGAATTTTATAAAAGAATGGCACCTCTTGGAATGAGCATTGAAATTGAATTAGGTGTAACAGGTGGTGAAGAAGATGGTGTTGATAATAGCAATGTTGATAATGATAAATTATATACGCAACCAGAACACGTTGAATACGCTTATACTGAATTAAGTAAAGTGGGTAATTTATTTACAGTAGCTGCTGCTTTTGGTAACGTGCATGGTGTATACAAACCAGGTAATGTTGAATTAAGACCAGACATTTTAAATAATAGCCAAGTACATATTCAAAAGAAATTAAACACAGCAGAGAAGCCTGTTTATTTTGTTTTTCATGGCGGATCTGGTTCACCACAAAATCAAATTAGAGAAGCGATTGGATACGGTGCGATTAAAATGAATTTAGACACCGATTTACAATGGGCTTTCTGGGAAGGAATTTTACACTATTACAAAAAGAATGAGGCCTTCTTACAAGCACAATTAGGCAACCCTGAGGGAGCTGACAAGCCTAATAAGAAGTATTATGACCCAAGGGTTTGGTTAAGAAAAGGAGAAGAATCCTTTATTCAAAGATTAGAAGTGGCTTTTGATGACTTAAACTGCATTAATAGAAACGCTTAAACAAAATTTTAACACAGCTGCCAATTTATTTGAATGGGTGGCTGTTTATTTTTTTATAACTTCATAAGAACTAAAAAAGATTACTTAACTATTTGAAATAGAAAAGAATTATGAGAAATAGAGAAGAAGATATTGAAGTAAACTTAACAGGTGAAGAAACCGCTGCTTCTGAAGCTAGTAAATCAAGATGGTTTAAAAGAATTAGAAAAGGTATTACTACTTCTACTGCAGATAAAAAAGAGACACCTGAAGGTCTTTGGACGAAGTGCCCATCTTGTAATCATATTTGTACAAGCTCTGAATTAAAAGAAAGCTTATTCATTTGTTCTAAATGTAATTTTCATCATAGAATTGGAAGTGACGAATATTTTGATATTTTATTTGATGAAGCAGAGTTCACAGAACTTTTTGATAATATAAAAAGTAAAGATGCACTCAACTTTACAGACTTAAAAAATTATCAAAAAAGACTAGACGAAATTCACGCCAAAACCGACTTAAAAGACTCCATGCGTGTAGCAGTAGGAAAAGTAAATGGAGAAGAAATGGTGGTAGCTTGTATGGACTTTGAATTTATTGGAGGTTCATTAGGCAGTGTGATGGGAGAGAAATTTAGTAGAGCTGTTGACTATTGCATAGAACATAAACTACCCTATTTAGTGATTAGTAAAAGTGGTGGTGCCCGTATGATGGAAAGTGCTTTTAGCTTAATGCAATTAGCAAAAACCAGCGGCAAACTTTCTCAACTAAGTGATGCAAAACTTCCTTTTATATCTATGTTAACCGACCCTACTTTCGGTGGCATTTCTGCAAGCTTTGGAATGTTGGGCGATATCAATATTGCAGAGCCAGGTGCCTTAATTGGTTTTGCGGGTCCGCGTGTCATTAAAGAGACCATTAAAAAAGATTTACCTCCAGGCTTTCAACGCAGTGAATTTTTATTAGAACATGGCTTTTTAGACTTTATCATTGATAGAAAAGACTTAAAAAATAAATTATCCGAAGTGGCTTACTTATTTAAGCACTAAGCTTATTAGAATCCATTTAGGAAGTCAATATTTAATCCTATTTTTGTTTCCCGGCACTATATCAGTTCCGGGATTTTTTATGGCCAAAGCGAAACCCATACAAGCTAAAGAGTTGAATAATAGGCAGGCCTATTTCAATTACCACATAGAAGACAAATATGAGGCAGGCATTGTATTGCTAGGTACAGAGGTAAAATCCATTAGAGAAGGCAAGGTAAGTTTCAATGACTCGTTCTGTATGTTTGATAAAGGCGAATTATGGGTACGCGGATTATTTATCAATGCCTATACCCATGGAAATGCCAACAACCATATTGAAGTGCATGACCGTAAATTATTATTGCAAAAAAGAGAATTAGATAAATTAGAAACCAAGGTTAAAGAAAAAGGATACTCTATTATCCCCTTGCGTATATTCTTTAATGAAAAGCGTTTTGCTAAAGTTGAAATTGGTGTAGGTAAGGGTAAAAAAGAATTTGATAAGCGTGAGACGATTAAATCGCGTGATGTCGATAAAGAAATTAAACGACTGCTGAAGCGCTAATAAATTTCTTTCAAAATTTTCTTTTAAAAAATATTTAATAGAATAAACACCTATATCTCACTCTCTGATCGCTTCGCTCACAAAGTTCGTTCGATATAGCATTTATTCTTTATTCCATATTTTTTCAAGTTCAATTCAGCGTTATTGATACTTTTTCTTCGGCGAATCTTCAGACTTTAATTGCTCGGCGATGGCAGATGGATGTGGTTTATGCGTGGTGGCATAGGCAATGGCTAGTAGTGCAGCGAATCCTCCAAAAGACCAAGCCAATTCAATAGGAATTAACCAATAGCCCCAGAATTTATTCACCACCGCTTTTTGAGGGTTGCTTAACTCATAGATTAATTCCAGCTTCTCTCCTATTTTAGAAGCATACTGCGCACTATCTAATTCAATCTTATATTCTTTACCATATTCAGAATAAACGGCCATTATCTTAGTCCCAGGCCCCGAACCCTCCTTTATAATAATACCAGGTGCTGTTTCACTATCGAAATAATCTGGCACCCTACTAAAAGGTAGGTATAATAAAAAACAGGTAAGAAATAATATGACTGCAGACTTGATCATTCAAAAAAGGTTCTAAATTAAAAGAGCCCCTAGTATTACTACCAAGGACTCTTAAAGCGAATTTATAAAATATATTAGTTACTCAAACTTCTAAAGTCAACAGGAACTAGTTTACTTACACCAGGCTCCTGCATAGTCACACCATATATTACATCCACAGCACTCATGGTTTGCTTATTGTGGGTTACAATAATGAATTGAGATTTATCGCTAAATTTCTGAATCATTTGTGTGAACTTACCTACGTTGGCATCATCTAATGGCGCATCTACCTCATCCAAAATACAGAAAGGTGCTGGCTTGATTAAATAAATGGCAAACAACATAGCAGTCGCTGTTAAAGTTCTCTCTCCTCCACTTAATTGACTAATAGAAGAAGGTTTCTTACCCTTAGGTCGAGCTACAATTTCCACTGCAGTGTCGGCTAAGTTTTCAGGATCTACTAATATTAAGTCACAAGAGTCTTCTTCTGTAAACAAGGCTTTAAATACCTTTTGGAAGTTTTCTCTAGCTTGATTATAAGTTTCTAAGAAGGCTTTATTGGCTGTAGCTTCTACTTCTTGAATAGTAAGCATTAAGCTTTCCTTGGCAGTCACTAAGTCATTCTTTTGTTCTAAGATGAAATCATAACGCTTTTTCATTTCCGTATAGGCTTCAATGGCTGTTGGGTTCACCTCACCCATATTCTCCAAACGCTTCTTCATTCTATCGGCGCTGGCTTGTAATTCATCTAATGAGATTTCAGTAGCCCTGCCTTCGTCTAAGATTTCTTCTAATTCAACTTTAAACTCTACGTTTAATCTTTCTTTCATACCAGACAACTGTAATTTTAAATTATTCAGTTGGTCTTTGATTTCATTGATTAATTGATCGATTAATTCTTTAGACTTAATCTGCATTCTTAAGGCACTCTCTTTTTCTTGTAAGACGTTTCTTAAATTATAATAGGCCTGATCTGCTTCGTTTAATATTGACTCTTCTTCTTCCTTAGTCTTTAATAATTTAACCAAGTCTTCTTCTAATTGCGCTAACTCGGCACGGCTTTCCACTATAGCTGCACTTGCTTCTGTTAATTGAACACTATTGGTTTGTATTTGAGCATGTAAATCATTTAATTGATTTTCCTTAAATAGAACCTCTTGTTGCAATGCCTCAATTTTGCTGTACTGCTTCGTTAACTGTAAATTCATTTCATTGAACTCACCAGATGCTAAATGATAAGCTTGCTCCGCTGCTTGATAGGCTAATTCTACATCATTTAATTTAGACTGAGTTTCTTGCAAAGATACATTCAGGGCCTCTAAAGCAATTCTTGTATCTGCAATAGCGGTATGTTCTTCCGTAATCTTATCTTCAAACTCTTTTAACTTAACAATAGCAGCAGACTGTGCTAATTGTAAGTTCTCTAATCTGTTCTTATTGGCAAATACTTCGTTGATTAAAGTATTCACGGCTTGTTCGGTAGCACGAATTTCATTTTCTTTCAAAAGCTCATTAAACTGTAAGACAGAATTATGTTGAGTTTGAATGGTAGCTTTTAATTCGTTCACTACTTTTTCTTGTGCTTGAATATCTTCCAATAATTTTTCTAAATTCTTGGCACGTCCAATTTTCTTTCCTTCAAATAAGCCTACGCTACCTCCCGTTAATGTATACTTGCCTCTTACATACTTACCTGTTTTTTCTAAGATAATACCTGCATAGTCACCCGATAAAGCGGACTCATTTTCAGCAATAAATACATTGCCTAATAAATGATTCGCTAAAGCGCTATACTTACTATCTATTTCTATAACCGATAAAGCAGCAATAGTATTAGCTGGTGCTGCATTCGCTGAAGCGCCATTTAATTGGTCTAATAAGAAGAAGTTGGCCTTGCCTTTTTTATTGTCATCCAATAATTGCACAGCCTGCATACCCTCTTTTAAATCGTTGACTACATAATAGTTTAAATAAGGCTCAAGTACATTCTCCACCGCTGCACGGTAGGCTTCTTTTACATATAAGATATCAGATAAAATAGGCGCTTGATGATTCCAGCCTGTATTCTTATGTAAGAATTTCACACTCTCTGGATAACCTTCCATAGAATCCACTAAGCTCTTTAATAAATCGTATTCGTTTTTCTTAGCATCTAATTTTCTAGTTTGTTCTGCTAGTTCAGATCTTAGAATTTCTAATTGTTCCTGTGTTTCAAAAATACTGGCTCTTGCATTATCATGTTGAATTTGCAATGCAGCTAAATGCGCTTTCTTTGTTTCTAAATCGGCTTCTTTGGTAGTTAACTGAGAACTGATATCAGCAATTTGTCCTACTCTATGATTTTGCTCTTCTTCTAATTGTTGATGAGATCTTTGTACGTTTTGAATAGAGGTATCCGATACCGCTACTTTCTTTTCCGCATCAAATTGATTTCTTTGAATTTGTTGATAAGACTGACGTAAATTATCTAAGATAGATCTTTGACTATCGAATGAATCTCTTTTTTCAGTTAGAGCTGTTTGAGATTGATCAACTCTTGATTTAAAATCTTGGTATATTTTTTCCTCCTCTACTACTTGTAGTTTAGTATACTCGATAGAATCGCCAATGGTTTTTAATTGCCCTTCCGCTTTTAATAAAAACTCTTGTAAGCTTGCTTCTTTATCATTTAGATAATCTAAACGTTGAGCCGCTAAGTTTTTATCATTCTCTTTGGTTCTGAGTGTAGATAAACTATCGTTGAATTGATGTTGTAAAGACTGCAAGCCTTTCTCTTTTTCAATAAAAACCACACGCTCCTGCTCTAAAGCTGCTTCTTCCAAAGCAATAGCGGCTTCTAATTGAAATTTCTTATCTGTCTCTGCTTCTTGTTGATCATTTAGCTCTTTATAGCTAATATTAAAACCTTCTAAAGAGGCCTTCGCAAGCTCAATGGCAGTGTCTTTGTAATCTTTTTTGATTTCAAAATACTTTTCTGCTTTTTTAGCTTGGTTCTCTAAAGTTTTAAGCTGATTATTAATTTCAAATAATAAATCTTCAATACGCGCTAAATCTTGTTCTGTCGCATCTAATTTATTCTTCGCTTCTTTCTTTCTTGTTTTGTAAATAGTAATACCTGCCGCTTGTTCTAACATTCTTCGACGGCTATTGTCTTTATCTTTAATGATATCATCTACCATACCTAATTCGATAATGGCATAGCTGTCGGTACTTACGCCTGTATCTAAAAATAAATTATGGATGTCTTTCAAACGACAAGCCACATCATTTAAACGGTATTCACTCTCCCCGTTTTTATAAAAACGACGCGTTACTGTTATAGTGCTAAACTCGGTAGGTAATAAGTTTTTAGTATTTTCAAAAGTAAGGCTTACTTCAGCCATACTACTAGCCGATCTTGTTTTACTTCCGTTAAAAACTAAAGAATCTAAATTCTCACTTCTTAAAGCTGAAATTTTCTGTTCTCCAATTACCCATCTTATACTATCAATGATATTACTTTTACCACAACCATTTGGCCCAATAATGCCCGTAATTCCATCATCAAAACTTACAATTGTTTTGTCAGCAAAGCTCTTGAACCCTTTGATTTCTAATGACTTTAGTCTCACTTGTTATCTTCTATTTTATGTCTGCGAACATAAGAAAAAGAGCCAAGAAATCAAGGCCTAAATGGTGTTTTGTGTACAATTAGTGGAGAAAAATTAAACCTGTGGAATGAGCCTACCTCCAATGGTAGTTAAGGTTCTTGAAGGGAATTTATTCACGACCATAAAGTCGTGTGTTGCCATTACAATAGCTGTTCCATCATCCTTGGCTATTTGGAATAATAATTGCATGATTTCATCGCTGGTTTCAGGGTCTAAGCTACCCGTTGGCTCGTCTGCAAGTATCAACTTAGGGGAATTCAATAAGGCCCTGGCAATATCCACTCTTTGTTGTTCACCGCCACTCATCTCATAGGTCATTTTAAAGCCTTTATTTTGAAGTCCCACTTTAGCTAGTACATCTTCTATTTTTCGCTCTACCAAACGCTCGTCTTCCCAGCCTGTGGCCTTTAATACAAAACGTAGGTTCTCATGCACATTTCTATCGGTTAATAGTTGAAAGTCCTGAAATACCACCCCTAAATTTCTTCTTAAAAAAGGAAGTTTCTTCCAATCCATATCTTTTAAATCAAATCCAACCACCAATCCTTTTCCTTCTGTAATAGTTACTTCTCCGTATAATGATTTTAATAAACTACTTTTCCCCGTACCTGTTTTACCTACTAAATACACAAACTCTCCTTTTTGAACCGTAAAATTCACATCTTGCAAAATGAGATTACCACTTTGATAAATATTTACATTTTCTAATTGCACTACTATTTCGCTCATATCTTAGTTTGTTAGTGTAGAATTGTTATTACTGTTCTTTTTGAATGTATTAAAATTAATAGCTAAAAATTTCTGTTCCAAAACTACCTTTTAAAATTAACTCTTTTTGAGTAGATGCTTCCACCCTTCCAATAATTTGCGCTTCAATATGAAAAGTCTTTGCCAACGCAATTAAATCCATTGCCGATTTTTCGTCGGTAAAAATTTCTAAACGATGACCCATATTAAATACCTGATACATTTCTTTAGCGTTCGCTCCAGAATTTTCTTGAATCAAATTAAATATAGGAGGCACTTCTAAAAAATTATCTTTCACAATACGCATAGGGCCGGGCAAATACTTCATACACTTTGTTTGTCCACCACCACTACAATGTATCATTCCTTTGACTGCATCGAAATGCTTATCCAGTATCGCTTTCACCAGTGGGGCATAAGTTCTGGTAGGGCTTAATAACAATTTACCAATACTAATTGCACCAAAACCCGGTATAGCCAATATATCAGTCATTTTATTTTTTCCAATATAAACTACTTCCTCTTTTAAACTTGGTTCAAAAGTTTCGGGATATTTTTTTGCATAGCTATGTTCTAAAACATCATGTCTTGCACTGGTAAGTCCATTACTACCTAGACCACTATTATAAGCAGTTTCATAACTTGCTTGTCCATAACTAGAAAATCCAACAATCACTTGTCCTGCCGCAATTTTATCATTGGTAATAAGTTTCGCCTTAGGCCATCTGGCTGTCATCGTGCCATTCACTGCAATCGTTCTCACAACATCTCCCACATCGGCAGTTTCGCCTCCTAAAAATTCAATTTGAATGCCGAATTTTTTTAAAGTATTGAAAAAGTCTTGAGTGCCATTAATAACTTCACTTAATACATCGCCCGTAATGACTGATTTATTTCTATCAATGGTGGAAGAGAATAATATTTGATCATAAATACCTACACATAATAAATCATCTAAGTTCATGGCAATCGCATCTTGAGCAATGCCTCTCCAAACAGTCGAGTCTCCTGTTTCTTTCCAATACAGATAGGCTAGTATACTTTTAGTACCTGCTCCATCGGCATGCATTATATTAATATAGTCAGACTGCCCTCCTAAATAGTCGGCATATAACTTACAAAAAGCATTGGGATATAAGCCTTGGTCAAGATCCTTAATGGCTGCATGAACTTCTTCTTTTTGAGCGGAAACTCCGCGTTGGGCATACAATGACATGAATCTAAATTGGTTTGTGGCACAAAGGTACAATTGTTTTACATTTGTGCCATATTTAGACAACGAAGATGACTGTTCACCTCGATTTAAAACAATTACCTGCTTTCAAAAATGCCGTTATTACTACGGGGGCCTTTGATGGAGTGCATTTAGGCCACCAAGAGATTATTAGTAGAATGAAGCAAATAGCCCTTGAAATGAAGGGAGAAACAGTCATTATCACCTTTCATCCCCACCCTAGAAAAGTGATTTCTTCTATCCCTGGAGAAATTAAACAACTCACCAGCCTTGAGGAAAGAATTAGTTTATTAGAACAATCCGGTATTGACCATTTAGTAGTGGTTAATTTCGATTATGCTTTTTCTAATTTAAGTGCTGATGAATATATTAAAGCCTTTTTATTTGACCATTTCCACCCGCATACAATTTTAGTAGGCTATGATCATAGGTTTGGAAAAGGCCGCAATGGGAATTTTGAACTATTACAAAAGTTTGGTGCCGAACTTGGCTTTGAAGTAGAACAGATTCATGAAAAAATTATAAGTGATGAAATTGTAAGTTCTACCCATATTAGAAACTATATACTAGAACAACAAATTGAAAAAGCCAACGCGCTTTTAGGCTATCCTTATTTGTTTGATGGATTTGTAGTAAGAGGCAATCAAATTGGACGCACCATCGGATTTCCTACTGCGAATTTGCATATTAATAATGAAGAAAAGATAATTCCATCCAATGGTGTATATGCCGTTAAAGTAAAAGGGAATTGTTTAGGCAATATTATTTATAATGGGATGATGAATATTGGCATTAGACCTACAGTGGATGGACAAAAGAAAGTCATTGAAGTACATATCTTAGATTTTGATCAAGACATTTACGAGCAAAATTTAACAGTCATGGTGTATGAATATATAAGAGGCGAGGTAAAATTTGATGGACTAGAGGCCTTGAAAGCACAACTTGCCAAAGACAAAATAACCGCAGCGGCTATTTTAAAGAAGTATCAATAGCCTTAGGCTGGCTGCTTTTCAGGAATATCCATAATTTTAACAACCAATTCTTTTAATAAATCGGCATCGGTATTATCAGCATCATTAATGCCCACCACCCTTAAATTATACTCGTGTATTAATAAAAGAATATGTTCCACTTTTGAATAGGAATACTGTCTCAGTGCAGCTAAATAAATTTTCACTGCAAAAAAGGAAATGCCTACTTCACTCATAATTCTTTTTTCATCACTCGTATTTAAGCCATAGATAGCATAAATTTTAGAAAAGAAAGCATACAAAGTAGGTAGTATTAATTGAATCGGGGCTGCTTTATTATTAGATTCAAAATATTGAATCATTCGAATGGCTTTGGCGAAGTTTTTTTGACCCACTGCTTCTTGAAATTCAAAAGCATTGTACTCTTTACTAATGCCAATGTACTTTTCAATGTCATCTTCGGTCATTTTCTTGCGATCTCCCAAATTCACAATAAGCTTTTCTAATTCATTTTGGATTCTACTTAAATCATTACCAATATGATCTACTAGTATTTGTACCGCTTTGGGGGCAATTTGATAACCTCTATCTGCTACCCATTCATTCACCCATTCAGGCAGCTTACTATCATACATTTTTTTAGTAGCAATAAAAGTGGTTTTGGATTTTAAGAGCTTACCAAAAGTTTTACGACCATCAATATTTTTATCCTTATAGGCTACAATTAAAATGGTAGAAGACAAAGGATTTTCTACATAGGATTCCAACTTTTCAATTTGTCCCATTAATTGTGCCTCCTTAATAATAACTACTTGACGTTCTGCAAAAACAGGATAACGTTTACATGCGTTCATAATCTCAGACCATTCTGCATCCTTTCCATAAAAAATAGTAAGATTAAAAGCCTGTTCGGCTTCCGGAAGTAGTTGCTTTTCGGCATAGTCTACGACCTTGTCTATATAATATGCCTCTTCGCCTTCTAGCCAATAAATGGCATCAAAAACATTCTTTTTCCAGTTAGCTATAATTTTGGAAGTAGGCATATTCAAATATAAAGATAAGTCATACTTGAATCTTAAATAATTTTTAAATAAATACTTAAAAATCAACCCCAAATCAATCCCCTTTTAACTTAGCTTATAATTATTAGTAATGTATTCCATTTTTTGTATCTTTGTACCCTTAAACTAAAAATTTTTATGAGTAACGAATCTTCTAGCATGAGCAGTAAAATAACCATCGGGGTTTTAGTATTAGTCATTATTGGCTCTTGGATATATTTCAATAGTTCAAAAGTGGACCTTATTACTACCTATGACGATAAAATAGCTGTGATTGACAGTGCTAAAGCAAAAATTCAAGCTGAATTTATAGAAGTATCTGCTAAAGCAGACTCTTTAACGAATCAAAACACTACTCTTCAAGGTGATTTATTAGATAAGTCTAACCAGATTCAAAAATTGAAATCTAATATCAGTACTATTTTACGTAAACAAAATGCTACAGATGCAGAATTAGCAGAAGCAAAAACTTTAATTGCTGATTTAAATGGCAAGGTAACTAACCTATTTGCAGACCTTACAAAAGCACAAGCTGAAAACAAAGATTTAACTGCTAAAAACGAAGTGCTAAATACAACGAATACTACTTTAAATACGAATTTAACGGCTACTCAAAAAGAGAAAGAAAGATTACAAGATATTGGTTCTACTTTACACGCCTCTACTTTCAGCATTCAATCTTTAAGAATTAAAGATGATGGTACAGAGAAAAAAACAAGTAATACTAAAAGAGCCAATACCATTCGCTTGTCTTTCCAAATTGATAAAAACAAAATCACTCCAACAGGAGCACAAGAGTTATTTGTTTGTATTACTGGCCCAGATGGCAAAGCTTTCAACGAAACTGGTAAAATGAATACAAGAGAAGATGGTGCTAAAGGCTATTCTAACAAAGTATCAGTTCAATACGAACAAAATAAGGAATTGCCTGTAAGCTATGATATCAAAAATATAAGCTTTACTGAAGGAGAATATTTAGTAGAAATTTATCATAACGGTTTCAAAATCGGAGAAGGTAAAACCAAATTAACAAAGGGTTTATTCTAGTACTTAATGCTGTAGATTAGAAAAATAAAAACTCTAATTTTATAGTAGAAAGAACAAGATCAATAATAATATTTACAGAAAAGGCCTCCCTTAAAAAGGAGGCCTTTTCTAATATCACTATTTAATAAAGTAAAAACTTTATTAAATCTAGTTTGCTAATTCTAGTTTACTAATTCATTGGTATTGCTAAAATCCTGCATCATACCACCAATAGGTATTTCGTTGTAGGATAAAGCATAAAACCATAATTGAATGGCAGCAGGAGAAATGGTTTCAACAAAGAAATTGGCCTTGCCTAACAAGGGAATTAATTTGCTGCTAATTTCATGCATTTCTTCAGTACCCTCTTCAGCTACTGTGTAAGCATTTAATAAGCTTTTCAACTGTGCTAATTCATTGTCCAATAAATGATCGAAGGCGTGCAACTGTATAAATTCCGAAACGGCTTCATACAACATTGCTTTGTTTGTAGCTTTCATACATTTTGTTTTTTATAGGTTTTGGATTACAATGTAAAGTTCACTACGTTTTGTTTCCTAATTGTTAACAATGCTCAGTTCTACTTAGATGTGGAAAACTTGACTAAAAATGTTCATTTAGCTATTAATATTGATTCATCAATGAATAATGAATTGAAATTGAGCATATTAAAGGCCATTTAATTTTTAGAATTTATACTATTAAAATCGCAGATGAGGCTGGCAGGTTCAATAATTACTGAATCCAATCCCCTTTTTAATCTTGGGATGCAGGAGTATAAATGAATTTGATAAGTCAAAAGCCTTCGCCAAAGGGTAGCATTTCGAACTTAGATCTACTATTTCCATCTGCAGTTTTAATATGAATATTTTACTTCACTGCCCTTAAAACTCATTGGTTTTCAGTATTTAATTCTATTTTATTTATAGACAGATTTTTAGCCTTTTTACACATTGAATTATAATTTTAAGTATTTTACGGAATCGATTCAACCAATAACGATTAAACTAACGAATCTTATGAGCCAAACCAAACAAACTACCAATTCAGGTGCATTATCTACTCTTGTAGTAGTGTTCTTTTTCTGGGGTTTTATTGCTTCAAGCAATAGTGTCTTTATTCCTTTTTGTAAGCATAAATTTAACCTTGACCAATTTCAAAGTCAATTAGTTGATTTTGCTTTTTACCTAGCCTATTATGTCGGGGCCTTAGGCTTATTCGCCTATGGAGCATTTGGTGGCAAGGATTTAGTGGGCAAATGGGGATATAAGAAAAGTATTATCTATGGCTTACTATTTTCTGCTATTGGCGCAGCTGCCATGATTATTGCAGTGAATGCAAACACCTTTACAGGCATGTTAGTAGGTTTATTTATAGTGGCTTTAGGATTTTCTTTACAACAAACCGCAGCGCAACCTTTTACGATTGCTTTAGGCGATCCTTCTACTGGTGCAAGCCGTGTAAACCTTGCAGGTGGTATTAATTCCTTTGGAACCACTATTGGGCCCATTGTGGTAGCCTTGGCCTTATTTGGAAGTGCTGCAGCTATTACCGATGATCAAATTGCCGCATTAAGCTTAAGCAAAGTAGTGATATTGTATACTGCTGTGGGTATTTTATTTTTAACCGCAGCCGCTATGTTTCATTTTTCAAAGAAAGTACCTCCAGGTATATCTGAAGAAAAAATTGAACCCGCCAATAAAGCTTTATACTTATTATTAATCATGACAGGTTTATTAATAGTGATGTTTGTGCCTATTTTTAGTAGTTATAAAATTGATCCTACTACTTTAACTGATGCAGGTAGACACGATTTAGAAACTACGCGTTTAAAATGGTTATTTGGCGCTTTAGCGACAGTAGTAGTGGGTTTATTGTATGCCAATTTCAAAGCGCAGCAAAATGAAAATGGTTGGGGTGCGATGAAATACCCTCAATTAGTTTTAGGTATGATAGCGCTATTTGTATACGTGGGTGCTGAAGTTTCCATTGGTTCTAACTTAGGAGAATTATTAACGCAAGCCGATTTTGGAAGTATCCCATCTTCAAAAATTGCACCTTATATTTCAATGTATTGGGGCAGTATGATGATTGGCCGATGGGCAGGTGCCATTTCTGCATTCGATTTTAAAAGCAATACTAAAAAAATATTAACAGTCATAGTTCCTTTAGTAGCCTTTGGAATTGTAATTGCAGTTAATAGCATTGCACAATATGATATGACTCCACTTTACATGTATGTCGTTTGTATATTTATTCAAATAGTGGCTTTCTTCTTAAGTCAAGACAAACCTGCTAAAACTTTATTTATATTTAGTTTGATTGGCGTTATCTCTATGTTAGTTGGCGTATTCACTAAAGGAGATATTGCTATTTATGCTTTCTTAACAGGTGGAATTGCTTGTTCCATTATGTGGCCTTGTATTTTTTCCTTATCTATTGCAGGTATTGGAAAGTATACCACACAAGGTGCTGCCTTTTTAATCATGATGATTTTAGGGGGTGGTATTATCCCTCCTATCCAAGGTAAATTATCTGACTTCTTACAATCTTCTCATTTAGATACCCCAGGTTATGGTATTCATAATTCCTTCTGGGTACCTGTTTTCTGTTTTGTTTATATTTTAATATTTGCCATTTCAGTAAAAGGTATTTTAAAGAAGCAAGGAATTAATTATGATGAAACAGAAGCAGTAGCAGGACATTAAAAATCATTTAAAATAAATAGATCATGGATTCTTTTGTAGCAGGCGTTGATATTGGGGGCACAGGTACCAAGTTTGGTATAGTTGATAATTTAGGGAATGTTTTATTATCTGATACGATGTCCACCAAGGGACATGCGGATATTTATGCTTATATAGATGAACTACATGATAAACTTATGGTCCTTATAGAAAAAGTGGGTGGCGTAGGACGTATTAAAGGTATTGGCCTAGGTGCTCCTAATGGGAATGTATATACGGGGACTATTGAATATGCGCCTAACCTTCCATGGAAAGGAATTATTCCATTGACTAAACTCATTCAAGATAAATTTAAGTTACCTGCAAGATTAACCAACGACGCCAATGCAGCTGCAGTAGGTGAAATGACCTATGGTGCTGCAAAAGGCATGAAAGATTTTATTTTAATTACCCTAGGTACAGGTGTAGGTAGCGGCATTGTTGCCAACGGAGAATTAATTTATGGACACGATGGAATGGCAGGCGAATTAGGACATACTATTATTATACCCGATGGACGCATACATCCTGGCACATTAAAAAAAGGTTCACTAGAAAGTTATGCTTCTGCCACTGGAGTGGTAATATCTGCTGTGGAAATTTTAAATACTACAAGCAAACCTAGTTCCTTAAGAAACATTCCTATTGATCAGATAGATTCTAAAGCAGTATTTGAAGCAGCCACTGCAGGCGATGAAGTGGCCAAAGAAGTATTTGAATACACAGGCAGAATATTAGGAATCTCTTTAGCCAACTTTGTAATGTTCTCTAGTCCTGAAGCCATTATATTATTTGGAGGCTTAACCAAGGCAGGTGATTTAATTTTAAAACCTACACGTGAACATATGGAAGCGAACTTAATTGAAGTGTTCCAAAATAAAATTAAAATTCTAGTTAGTCATTTAAAAGAATCTGACGCAGCCATCTTAGGTGCAAGCGCCTTAATGTGGGAGTAAACTACTTTGTAGTTTACTCCCACAGCTTCAATAAATTGAAGCATGTGTATTAACTCAGCGTAATATAATTATAATAAAAAAGGCCACAATTTCTGTGGCCTTTTTTATTATGATGTAGCTGAACTATTTCATTATTGCTAATTCTTCTTGCCATTTGTTTCTACCCCAGCCTGCTATCACATGTTTTTCTGAATGATAAGAAGAACGAACCAAGGGCCCACTTTCTACATAGTCAAAGCCAAGCTCATAGCCAATTTGTCTAAGCTCAGCAAATTCATCGGGATGAACAAAGCGTTGAACGGCTAAATGTTTTTTAGTAGGTTGTAAGTATTGACCCAAGGTTAATACATCGGTTCCTACCGACACTAAATCTTTCATAGTTTGAATTACTTCTTCTTTCTGCTCTCCAATACCTAACATAATACCGGTCTTGGTGCGCATGCCCCCTTTTTTCAAGGTCTCTAACACGCCTAAACTTCTTCTGTATTTTGCTTGTACCCTTACTTTCTGTGTAATGCGCTCTACAGTTTCCATGTTATGACTCACCACTTCAGGAGCTGCTTCAATGATTCTATTAATTTGTTCTAGTATCCCTCTAAAATCGGGAATTAAAGTTTCTAATGTAGTTGTGGGCGTAAGTGTTTTGATAGCTTTAATCGTATTGTACCAAATAATAGAACCTCCATCTGCTAATTCATCTCTGTCTACACTTGTAAGCACTGCATGTTTTACTTTCATTAATAAAATTGCTTCTGCAACTCTTTGTGGCTCATCCCACTCCACTGGTTTAGGACGCCCTGTAGCCACTGCACAAAACTGGCAGCTTCTTGTACATATATTCCCAAGTATCATAAAGGTAGCCGTGCCTTCGCCCCAGCACTCTCCCATATTTGGGCAATTTCCACTCTCACAAATAGTATGTAGTTTATGCTTATCCACTAACCCACGCACATGCTTATAACTTTCCCCAATAGGTAGCTTTACTCTTAACCAATCTGGTTTTTTTATTCTTGTATCAATCATTCTCTATAATCAGGTACAAAAATACAAGACTTGCAGTAGATATTCACCTTTTTTGCCTTGAAATTATAGCTTATCTTCATAGCTAATAAATAGAGTTTTGTTACACATTTTTAATTACAAAAATGAATCAAAATCTCAGATTATAAATAACAGTATACATTTAATTAAAAATATTCCAATGACCTCTATCGTAACCTACGACGCTAATTTAAGAACCACTTGTGTACACTTGCAAAGTGGTTCTACTATTCAAACAGATGCCCCTACAGACAATAAAGGCAAAGGAGAAAGGTTTTCTCCCACCGATTTGATTGCGACCGGCCTAGGCGCCTGCATGATCACTACGATGGGTATTAAGGCAGAATCTATGTCTATTGCGCTTGATGGCGCCAAAGTAGAAGTGACTAAGATAATGGTATCAGATCCTAGAAGAATTGGAAAAATTATTGCGCATGTAACCATGCCTGCTGGTTTAAACTTAGATGATAAAACAAAGGAGATATTAGAAAGAGTGGCAAGAACCTGCCCTGTGGAAAGAAGCCTACACCCAGACTTGGAATTAGATATTGCTTTTAATTGGCAGTAATTATATATTAAGAAAAAAAAGAAATTAATGAGAAAAGAAAAAAGTAAATTAATAAGGAAATATAAATTTATACCTAAAGCAACTAACTAATATTTAGTTGCTTTATTGTTTGCACTAGCTTACTTACGGGAAGTCCCATGACATTATAAAAATCGCCGGTAATTTTTTTAATCCCCACTACCCCAATCCATTCCTGTATAGCATAGCCCCCTGCTTTATCATAGGGCTTGTATTTATCTATGTAAAATTCTATTTGTGCGGGTGTTAATGCATGAAACTCCACCAAGGTTGTTTCACTAAAACTTATTTCCTGGCCTTGATGTAATAGAACTACACCCGTAATTACTTTATGGGTTTGACCAGACAAAGCAAGCAAGGACTCAATAGCCTCTTGTTTATTAGTAGGCTTACCAATAATTGTTTGACCTAATACCACCACGGTATCTGCTGCAATAATACATTGATTCACTAAACTAGGCTTAGTGGAAATAATCATTTCTTTTACAGCCAAGGCTTTATTTTTTGCAATAAACTCCGGCACTGCTTCGATAGCTATACTAGAAGGATAAGATTCATCTATGTCTGAAACAATAATTTCAAAAGGAATTTCAGCCCATTCTAGTAATGTTTTTCTTCTAGGAGATTGCGAGGCTAGTATGAATGAAGGCATGAAATGAATCGATTATATGAAACTATTAAAATAAAAAGTAGAAAAACAGAATAGATAAAATACCCGCTAACATGGCAAATTTTAAATAAGCACTTAGTTTTTTAAAGTGGTTATGTGTAAAGGACTTAGGCAATTGAATTAATACAAGGCTTAATGGGGTAATGATAAATACAAGGCAATATAAAACCGTATACCACCAACCAAAAGGAATTACATATAATTGAATAATTAACAAAACGGCAATGACCACAATTATCCAAACGGCTAAATACACTTTAGTGGGCTTTAAGCCCCAGGCAATGGGCAAGGTATTGCAACCAAATTTCTGATCGCCTTCCATATCCTCCATATCCTTTAAAGCTTCTCTCACCAAGGTTAATATAAAAGCAAATGCACTATATAATAAAGTGAGTTTGGCAAATTTTAAAACAGCCCCATCACTTATAGCTGGATGTATAATTTCTTGTATGGTAAACTTAGAAAAATACACAATGGCAATAGACCAAGCGGTGAGTATTGCAATAAGAATATTGCCTACTAAAAACTTCTTTTTAAATGTAGTGCTATAAAACCATAAAAATAAAATGGCCAATAAATTAGTAATATGAATATGCCAATAGGTTTGAAAAGGAAATACAATAGTGGATATAAATATGCCTAGTACACTGAAAATAAGATGCCAAAAAATAACCATTCTTCTACTAATATATGCACCCACCACTACTTTTTGAGGCTTATTAACTTGATCAATATTGACATCAAAATAATCATTAATCATATAGCCAGCAGCTGCAATTAAAATATTACTAGTAAGCATGAAATAAAAACGAATATCTACCTCGCTACCCGAAAGGGGAAATAAAGGTTTGTAAATACAAAAATGCAGTAAGCATTCCGCTAGTATAATGAATAATAAGTTTGGCCAACGAACCAACTTTAAAAAATGGATGAATAATTTCAATTCGATTATTTTAAATTCATTTAGACTGAATATGATCATCATTATCCCAATGATCATTCAACTTTAATGTTTTTTCAATCACTTCTCTAGCACAGCCCTCTCCTCCTTTAGCAATAGCCTTATAGGTAGCCATCGCTTTAATGTCAATAGCTGCATCACTAGGGCAAGCTGCAATACTTACTATTTGCATGGCTTCATAGTCGGGCATGTCATCGCCCATATATAATATTTGATCCAGCGGAGTTGCATGTAAAATAGATAACTCTTCTAAAAGTACTTTCTTATCATTTACTTTCATATAGACCTGCTTCACACCTAATTTTTCTAATCGCTCTTTGACTTCATCAGAATTGCCGCCTGAAATAATCCAAACCTTATATCCTTTTTTTAGAGCTAACTGAATCGCATAACCATCTTTAATATTCATGGTTCTTGCCATTAGTCCATTGGGCATTACCAATAAATTACCATTGGTTAACACACCATCTACATCAAATACAAAACAAGTTATATTTTTGAACTTAGCTAACAAGACATCTTTATTTAGACAATAAAAGTAAGCTTATTTTTGATTATCGCGCCATTCATAGACCCAGGCGGATTGAATCATTTCCAGGTGCCCCTCATTAGACTCCTCTTTTTTACCCTCAAAATGTGGTAAGGATAAAACCCAATCCAATAAGTCTGTGAAACGTACTCTATAAATTTTAGACTCTGTAAAATCATCCCCAAATTTTTCATATAATTTTTGAGCGATGTCTTCATGATCATTCCAATGAATGGGTGGTTCAAACTGAGGCATAATGTTATAATTTTTTTTATCTAGGTGTTATATAGTTTATTCTCCTAAAAATTGTGTTTGGTCGGGCACTAAAATTTCTATTGATCCACTGCCTGCTAATAATTCACATTGGCATCCTAATCTTGATTCTATTCTTGGACTCACCGCTCTATCAATAAAATCTTCTTCTTTGTCCGATAGCTCTTGTAAAAATTCTCCGCCTTTTTTAATATATATATGACAGGTACTACAAGCACAAACCCCTCCACAATTATGGTGTAGTTCCATACCATTATCTAATAGCACTTCTAATAAGCTATGGTCTGGCTTAATATCATTTAAGGTAACTGGCTCTAATCCCTTTTGTTCAAAATTAATTTTTATCGAATACATAGGTCAATCTTAGATTTTTGCAAAAATACTAGATATCATTCAATGCTTAGTCTCATTTTTATTTTTCTTTGTCGAAATACAAAAAAATTAATATCGATACATGAGGGCTTCTTATCTTTGCGCTCTAATTATATAATTATGGCCACGCTCGGGTTCTCTGAAAGGATGTATTTACAATATTTGAGAACCAAGTTTAAAACCTTAGGCATGGTTTCGCCCCCAGTGGCTGGCAAATTGGCCTTTGATTTATTCTGCACCCCCTATCCAAAATATAAGAAAAGAAAGGCACCTGCTATTTTTAACCAAGGGAAGCCCTTACAAATCACCCTAACAGGAGATGGTATTAAAGAAACAGGCAAAACTAAAATTCATGGCTTTGAATGGAAGCCCTTAAAGCCAAATGGACAAACCGTTTTAATAGCACATGGCTATGCTAGCTATTTTTATAAGTTTGACCAATATATTCAGCCTTTATTAAAACAGGGTTTTAGGGTTATTGGCTTTGATGCACCTGGACATGGGCTTAGTGAGGGCAAATACATTAATATAGTCATTTATAAACATGCCATTGAACATATTATTAAAGAATTAGGTCCCATTGATCATTTTATTGGGCATTCCCTAGGAGCCATTACCTTGGCCATGATAGCCGAAAACATTGAAAATCCAAGCAAGCATAAGTTTGTATTGATTGCACCTGCCACTAAAACCACCACTACTTTTGAAAGATATTTCAATATGATGCACCTTAGCCCTGCTATCAGAACTGCTTTTAATGAATTAGTTGAAAAGGGTACTGGCATGCCAATTACCTATTTCGAAGCCGACAGGGCCATCGAGCATTTCACAGGAGACCTACTTTGGGTGCATGACAGGGAGGATTTGGTTTGTCCCTTCAAAGATTTGGTAGAATTTCAAAAAAAAGCCCCCGAAAACATAAAATTCTTGATTACCAATGGTTTAGGGCATAATAAAGTATATAAAACCCCCGAAATTATTGATAAAATTATGGACTTTCTGGGTCCTATAGAATAGCTAATTTTTATTTTTTGGGTGAAAGCTCTAATATTGCATCGCGAGAAAAGAGAAGATAAGCCAGCAATGGTCTTTTTTCAATTTTCATAATTAATTGATATTCAATTCCAAAAATACCCGTAGGAGCGGTTGACAACTATGTCAAAGAACTTATTAATTGTGGAGTCGCCTGCAAAGGCTAAGACGATCGAGAAGATTTTAGGGGATGAATTTGAAGTAAGAAGCTGCTATGGTCATATTCGTGACCTAGAGAAAGCAGACATGGGTATTGACTTAAAAAACAAATTTGCACCAAGATATACCGTCCCTAGTGAGAAAGAAAAAGTGGTAAAGGAATTAAAGTCCATGTCAAAAAAGGCAAAGGAAGTTTGGCTAGCATCGGATGAGGACCGTGAAGGAGAAAGTATTAGTTGGCATTTAGCAGAAGTATTAGGCTTAGATCCTAAAAAAACAAAGCGTATTGTATTTCATGAAATTACAGCACCCGCTATTAAAAAAGCAGTGGCGAATCCGCGTTTCATAAATATGGATTTAGTGGACGCACAACAAGCAAGAAGAATATTAGATAGAATTGTAGGTTTTGAATTAAGCCCTGTGCTTTGGAGAAAAATTGGCATGCAAAGAAGTTTAAGTGCAGGTCGTGTTCAAAGTGTAGCTGTAAGATTAATTGCAGAAAGAGAAAGAGAGATCAATCAATTTTTACCAGAAAGCGTTTTTAAAATTTCAGCTTTATTCACAGCTCCTGATATTAATAAAAAGAAAGTTAAGTTTAAAGCAGAAGGTCCTCAGAAATTATCAACGGCTGGTGCTGCTGAGAAATTTTTAAATGAATCAAAAGGTGCAAAATATACTGTTAAAGATATTGCTATAAAAGACGGAAAACGCACGCCCTCAGCGCCTTTCACTACTTCTACTTTACAACAAGAAGCCTCAAGAAAATTAGGATACAGTGTAAGTAAAACAATGTTACTTGCACAAAAATTATATGAAAGTGGTAAGATCACTTACATGAGAACAGATAGTATTAGTTTAAGTGAAACAGCAGTGGATGCTATTAAAACAGAAATTAATTCAAGCTTTGGTGAAAAATATTATCAACCACGCAAGTTTAAAAATAAAAATGAAAACGCGCAAGAAGCGCATGAGGCCATTCGTCCTTCTTACATGAATGAAAGTAAAGTAGACGATGCCGATTTAAATAGACTATACGAACTTATTTGGAAAAGAACCATTGCTTCACAAATGAGCGATGCACAATTTGAAAAAACAACTGCTAAAATTGAAGTCTCTACCAATAAAGAAACATTAACGGCAAGTGGAGAAGTGATGAAATTTGATGGCTTCTTAAAAGTATATTTAGAAAGTAACGACGAAGAGGAAGAAGATAATAATGAAGAGGGAGAAAGTTTATTACCTCCTTTAGCAAAAGGCCAAGTATTAGACTTTTTAGAAATGACAGGACTTGAGCGTTTTAGCCGACCTAGTTCGAGATATACAGAGGCGTCGCTGGTTAAGAAATTAGAGGAATTAGGTATTGGACGCCCTTCTACTTACGCGCCTACTATTTCTACTATTATGAAACGTAATTATGTAGAGAAAAGAGAAAAAGAAGGCATTAAAAGAATCTTCCAAATTTTAACTTTAGATAATAAGGATATTATTAAGCAGGAAACTGCTTCTGAAATAACAGGTGCAGAAAAAAATAAGTTATCCCCTACCGATTTAGGCTTAGTGGTAACCGACTTTTTGAAATTACATTTTGAAAAAGTAATGGACTTTAACTTTACTGCTAAAATTGAAGGTGAATTTGATGAAATCGCAGCTGGTAAATTAAAATGGAGTGATATGTTGGCCTCTTTTTATGAGCCCTTTCATGTGACCATTGAACATACCCTTGAAACTGCTGAAAGAGCTAAAGGTGAAAGAGAGCTAGGCTTTGATGCGGTGTCTGGTAAAAAAGTAATTGCACGTATGGGTAGATATGGACCAATGGTTCAAATTGGACACCAAGATGAAGAAGAAAAGCCAAGATTTGCCAAACTAAAGGCCTCTCAAAGTATTGAGACAATTAGTTTTGAGGAAGCCATGGAGCTTTTCAAACTACCAAGAATGCTTGGTCAATTTGAAGAGGAAGATGTTTCTGTAAATATTGGTCGCTTTGGCCCTTATGCGGCTCATGCCAAGAAGTTCTACTCCCTTAATAAGGAAATGGACCCTTATACTGTAAGCTTGGAAGAATTAACTCCTATGATTGCAGAAAAGCGTAAGGCCAAAGACGAGAGAACCATTAAGGTATTTGAAAAAGAAAAGATACAATTACTAAGAGGCCCTTATGGCCCTTATATCAAACAAGGCTTACGCAACTTCAAATTGAGTAAAGAACAACAAGAGAAAGTAGAAACCTTGACCATTGAAGAAGTAAATGCCACTATTGCTGAATTAAAAGCCAATCCGCCACGCAAAATGGCCAGAAAGAAAAAGGCTTCTTAATATATAAATGAATACTATTTAAATAGAATATTGCTACTTACTAAAAAGGTCCCTCGAAATTCGAGGGACCTTTTTTTATCTTATCTAAATCTTATAAGTTTATTGGAATGAGGGCTTACTCATTAATTTAAGGTATTGAACGTGTGCTTTAATGGCACTTATTACCGTTGGATATTCAATATACTTTAATTTAAAATCGGCACAGGTTTGTTTTACTATTTTAGAAATAGCAGGATAATGCACATGAGAGATTTTAGGGAATAAATGATGCTCAATTTGAAAATTCAACCCTCCTACTAACCAGCTTACTAATTTACTCTTAGTGGCGAAATTAGCCGTGGTTTGAATTTGATGTACTGCAAATTCATCTTCCATTTTATTCTCTGGTTGATGTGCAATAGGAAATGCAGTTTCAGTAACTGTATGGGCTAATTGAAATACAATGCTTAATACAAAGCCTGCAAAACATCCCACTACTAAAAAACCCACTAACCAACTTACCCAACCTAACATATAAATTGGTAATACCACAAATACAAATGCATGATAAACTTTTACTGCCCAAAATTCAAAATGTTCACCAAAGCTCATTTTACTAATTTCTACTGTGCCAATTTTTTTAGTGAAGTATTTTTTATAGTCTGCGAAAAATATCCAAAATATATACAGTAGCATGTATAATCCCCAGAAATAGACATGTTGAAAACGGTGTAAACCATAATGTTTTTGCGTAGGCGCCATTCTCATTAAAACACCTACTTCTATATCATCATCTACTCCATCAATATTGGTATAGGTATGGTGCAAGGTTACATGCTTCATGGCCCACATAAATCGGCTTGCTCCCAAAACACTAATTGAAGATGAAGCTAATTTATTTAACCAAGCGTATTTACTAAAACTACCATGACTGCCATCATGCATAACATTAAAACCAATGGCAGCAATTAGGCCTCCAAATAAGACGCATTCTAAAACCGCATACAATACAGGAGGGGTAAAAAATATTAAATGAATATAAGTAACCACAAATAAGCTCATTAAAATAATAGCTTTAGAAAACAATTTAAAATTACCTGTAGCTTTAATGGCATGGTCTTCTAAATATAGATTCACTCTTCTTTTTAATTCTGCATGTAATGAATTTGCCATTACAGGGAACTTAGGTGTAATCAGGTGCATGTTTGACATAGTCGATCGTTATAATATACAAAGAAAAGGCAATTAGCAATAAGACTAGGGTTTATTGACTATTATTTACCCGATCGTTTAATAATTCTATTTATTATGTAAACTATTGTTAAATATATCCACATAGATGGGATAAGTAAAAGGGAATTTTGACGATATATTTCGTTGATTTGAATAATAATTGAAACCTAATATTAGTTTGACCTATGCAAAAAGAAGCTGAAATTAACGCCCTATTTAAGCTAATAGACGATCCTGACGAAGAAGTATTTAATACCATTGCAGATAGGTTGCTGAATTACGGCACCCCCATTATACCCGACCTAGAACATCTTTGGGAAAATACATTGGACGAAGCTACTTTGGAGCGCATTGAAATAATGATTTACAAACTGCGTTTACAAGATTTAAAAGAAGCCTTTATAGAATGGAAGTCTAAACCCGACCCCTCTTTATTTGAAGGTGCTTTACTGGTTACAAAATTTCAATTCCCAGAATTAGCCATTGATAGCCTTCGCCATCAAATGGAAAAAATTAGACGCAATATTTGGCTTGAATTAAACAACTATTTAACTCCCTTGGAACAAGCCAATGTGATTAGAAACATACTGTTTAACTACTATCAAATAAAAGGCGTAGAAGTAAACTATGAAAAGCCAGAAGAATTTTTAATTTCAGCCCCACTACAATCTAAAAAAGGAAATGCGATTGCCAACACCTTATTGTACGCCGAGCTTTGTCAACAATTAGAAATACAGGCTCAGTTTATTAATATTCCTAAGCAATGTATTATTGCTTTTTATGCATCGGACTGGGACCCTGAAGAATTGGTCACTAATCCACAAGAATTTATTCAGTTTTATGTAGAGGGCACTACTGGTAATGCTTTTTCTCAAAAGGATTTAGATCAATACATGATTAGATCCAATATTGAACCTAAGAATAGTTATTACAAGCCTTTGTCTAATGTAAAAATTATTAAAAAACATTTACTAGAATTTGCAAAATGTTTTAGTAGTCCTACCCTTCAATACAAGCAAAAAGACCTTACCGATTTAGCTAATTTATTAGACTAATGCTTGGGATAAATATTGAACAGGTTATTAAACGCATTATTGAGCGAAGCGTTGTACTTTTGTATAGTAAATGAACAAACATGATTCAATGGGATGATTTTACCAAGGTAGATATTCGTTGCGGTACCATTTTATCGGCGGAAGTTTTTGCGAAAGCCAAAAAACCAGCCTATCAATTAAATATTGATTTTGGAAGCCTGGGTATTAAAAAATCATCTGCTCAAATAACAGCACATTATACTATTGAAAATTTAATTGGAAAGCAAGTCGTGGCAGTGGTGAACTTTCCACCAAAACAAATTGCCAACTTCATGAGCGAGTGCCTGGTTTTAGGCGTATATGATACCCAAAATGAAGTGGTCTTATTGCATCCCTCTCACCCAGTTCAAAATGGACAACCCATCGGTTAATGGAAACTACCTATACACAAATATATCATAGCCCCATTGGTGTCATTAAAATAGTAGCCTCTGAATTTTGTATTGAAGAATTGGTTTTTATAGAAGCGGAAGCTGTATCAAAAATAAATTTATCAGAGAATTCACCCCCTGTGATTCAGCAATGCATAGATGAACTACTAGAATACTTTGCTGGTAATAGAAGAAATTTTTCCGTGGCCATTAACCAAGAAGGAACTGAATTTCAACAAAGAGTTTGGAAAGAATTATACGAAGTACCATTTGGGAAGAATTTAAGTTATGGAGAACTTGCTAAAAAAATGGGCGATCCAAATGCAGTTAGAGCAGCGGCGGCCGCCAATGGTAAAAATAAAATAGCTGTTATAGTACCCTGTCATAGAATTGTAGGGGCAGATAGATCGCTAGTGGGATATGCTTGGGGTAAGGCTAGAAAGAAATGGCTATTGCAACATGAATTTAGACTGGCCCTCGGCGTTCAAACCTTATTTTAAAATAGACCCGTCAAACCCAAAGGGTAATAAGTGGGTGGCAGATTCTAAGACCATCACTTTTCCACTCATTCCAGCCATAATTATCTTAATGGGCGATTTAAACCTGTTCTCATAGTCTAATAAAGACTGCCTACACATACCACAAGGCGATATAGGCTCTACGGAAGGCTTGCCCACCGGTTCGTAGCTTATAGCGATGGTATGGATGGTTTCATGGGGGAATTGGCTTCCTACACTGTTTAATAAGGCACGTTCAGCACAAATACCCACTGGGAAGCTGGCACTTTCTTGATTAGACCCTACCATAATTGCATTGGAGCTTAATCTTGCAGCAGCCCCTACTTTAAAATTAGAATAAGGGGCATAAGCAGTAACTGTTGCTTTTTTAGCAGCTTCTAAAAGTTCTTGATCTGCCATTGACAATTGATGGGCATTCTCTAACAAAACATATTCGAACTCAAATTTTTGCTGCATGTAATTTTTTTAAGTGCTTTACTTAACAAGATTAAATAAGCGATTCCACCTAATGGATTTATTATAACTAAACCAAATTAAAGCGGCTCTTCCCACAATATGTGTTTCTGGCACAAAGCCCCAGTATCTGCTATCTTGACTGCGATGACGATTGTCTCCCATCATCCAATAATAATCATACTTTACTTTATAAGTAGTAGCAGCTGCTCCATTAATAAAGTATTGGCCATTTTGTTTTTCTAAACGGTTATGCTCATAGTTGGTTATGAGTCTGCGGTAAATTTCAATAGTGGTGTCATTTAATTCAATAATATCTCCTTTTTTTGGAATACGAATAGCCCCAAAATTATCTACCGACCATGGTGCATGTTCAACATCATTCGGAAAAGTATTGCCAATTAAATTATCAACGTAAAAACTCACCTCTTTTACTTGAGGCAGTTTACGCAAACTTGCCGCAGCTCCTGCCGTCATATTTATCACATAGGTATTGGGGCTTCCTTCCATGAATTTAAAATCAGCGGTGGCTTCATTAATATCAATACCAATCGTATCTTCTATAAAACTTTCTGGTATAGGTGTGCCATCAGTTATGACTATATATTCTGTTTGTGCAGAAGCCGCTACAAAGGCTGGCTTATTATTCACCCACAACTGACTACCCTTTATTTGAATAATATCCCCAGGAATACCCACACATCTTTTAATATAGTTATCAGTCTTGTCCACAGGATGCACTAAAATGGGATAATCGGCTTGCAATTTTTCTCTATTATTATTATACTCTGGCGTTCTTAATACATCGTAATAAGGAAATTTAGATCCAAATTCTGGTAAATTAATTATGGTATCTCCTGCAGGGAAATTAAATACCACTACATCGTTTCTATTAATATTTCTAGTGTTAGGTAGTCTTTGATAATCGAGTTGGACCCATTTTACATAAGAAGGTGTGGTAGGTGCCCCTGGTAAAGTATTATGAACAAAAGGAAATGAGATAGGCGTTTGAGGAATTCTAGCCCCATAGGTAAGCTTGTCTACAAATAAAAAGTCATTGACTAAAAGTGTTTTTTCCATACTCTCTGTAGGAATCACATAGGCTTCAAATAAAAAAGTTCTAATTAAAGTAGCCGCCACAATAGCAAATACACCAGCGTCAATCCATTCTCTAGAAGCGGGTTTATGATAATGGGCTAAAGCCTGTTCGCCATACCATTTTTCTTTTTTAGAAAAACCTAAATAAGGTAAATATATAAAAGGTACGAAAACGGTTAATGTATGTTGAATTACATTTACCTTTTTAAAATGCATGGTAAAAATGATCGAAATCCAAAGGCTAATAAATTGACCTAAGATGGGAATTAATTGTAACCAAAACCAAATTTTAGGAATACCACATAACTTAACTACTTCCCATGTATTGTAAATAGGAATCATTGCCTTGGTTTTATCCCCCCCTGCTTTTACAAGCATGCCATACATACCAATATGCCAACCCAACCAAAAAATGATAAAAATAACTAGTCCCATAAATAAGAAATTATTGTTATAACAAAAATATCCCTTTGTGAGGGATATTTATAAAAAGATTTAGAATTAACTCAATTTTAATTTGAAAGGCTTAAATAAAGGATAAAGGAGCCTTTATTGTCTTTACTTATACTGATGCATTACCTCTTTAATTAATTTAACCGTTCTGGTAACATCTGGTATAGCTAAAGCGGTTAAATTAGGTGCATAGTGCATAGGTGCATCGGCACTGGTAATTCTTCTTATAGGTGCATCTAAATAATCAAAGCCCTCTTTTTGAATACGATAACTTAACTCAGAAGAAACAGAGGCAAATGGCCATTGCTCTTCCACAATTACAAGTCTATTTGTTTTTTTAACGCTTTCTAAAACCGTCATCCAATCTAAAGGACGAATGGTTCTTAGGTCAATTACTTCTGCACTAATTCCTTCTTTCTCTAATTCTTCAGCAGCACCTAATGCTACTTTCATCATCTTACTATAAGAAACAATGGTAATATCACGGCCTGGTCTTTTTACATCGGCAAGTCCTAAGGGAATATAATATTCTTCTTCAGGCACTTCGCATTTATCACCATACATCACTTCACTTTCCAAGAACATGATAGGATCTTCTTCATAACGAATGGCTTGCTTTAATAAACCTTTTGCATCATAACCATTAGAAATAGACACTACTTTAATACCCGGAATATTGGCTAAATAACTTTCAAAAGCAGTTGAATGTTGTGCCCCTAATTGACCAGCACTTCCATTAGGTCCTCTCATAACAATAGGACAGCCAATTTGGCCTCCACTCATGGCTAGCATCTTACTTGCCGTATTCAATATTTGATCCAAGGGCAGTACCGCAAAGTTCCAAGTCATAAACTCCACAATGGGTCTTAATCCATTCTGAGCTGCCCCTACAGCTACTGCCGTAAAGCCTAATTCAGATATAGGAGTATCAATAATACGTTTAGCGCCAAATTCAGCTAACATACCCTGGCTTACTTTATAAGCGCCATTGTATTCAGCTACTTCCTCTCCCATTAGCAGGACTCTTTCATCTCTTCTCATCTCCTCGCTCATGGCTTCCCTGATGGCTTCTCTTAAGGCAATTGATCGCATGAATAACTATTTAATTTGAGTTGCAAAAATAGAGATTTATAAAGGAAAAAAGTAATTCTAGGGCATAAAAAAATCCCCTCCGCCTGAGCCAGTCAGGAAGAGGGGATCTAAAATCTAACCCACCCAAAAACGAATTATAATACGTTATATGCAAAGCTTATGTAGTACAATCCACCAATTTGTGGACTACCGAAAGCTGTATAATAGTATTTGTTTGTAATGTTAGTACCACCTAATTTAATCAAAGACTTGTATTTAGGCACTTTATAAGTAAGTACAGCATCTATAGTTTGGTATGATGGAACCATACCTGCTACGAATGTACCCTCATAAGCAACCTCATCTTGGTAGTGTAAATTAATATTAAAGCCTAATCTGTCATTCATCAATAAACCTGGATGGCTTAAACCGAAGTTAGATCTCCAAGTAGGTGTGTTGAAATAAGAAATAAAGCCTTTAGGTAATTCACCAATTTCATCTGTAAATAAGTTCGCAGTAAATACAAAACGATTAGGTAATAAATAATCTACTGATGCACCCCATCCTTTTGTAGAAACATTACCAGTAGCGTTAGTAGAGATACTGTAAGCAATTCTCTTATTTGCATCTAATACATCTAATGGACTAGGACTAGCAGCATTTCTTGATTGTAACACCGTTACACCACTAATGAAATTCTCATAACGACCTGCGTATGCGTAGAAATCAATTAATAATTTCTTAGCAATTAAAGTTTTGTAACCAATCTCAAATGAATTCATTGATTCTGGTTTAAACTCTCCAAATACTTGTTGCTTTAATAATGAAGGATCCACTTTTCCTCCAGCAGCTGCTGCACCAAATTGATTCACACTTGCTAAAGTATAGGCTGGATTTGTATTGAATTTATAGTAATCTCTTAATTGAGGTAAACCTCCCATTAAACGAGTTCCACCACCCACTAATAAGTTAATCCATTGGTTTTGAGTCGTTGGGAAACGATAAGCGTTTTGATAAGAAAGACGGATATTGTTATCTTCTGCTACTTTCACCACTGCAGAGAATCTTGGAGTGAATTTACCTTTGAAATTAGTGTTTTTGTCATAACGTCCAGAGAATGATAATTTCAAAACATCTCCAAAGAATTTCTTAGAAAGTTGAGAAAAAGCACCAGTTTCATTAATATAAATTCTTCCAGTTGTATCAGCAAATAAAGTTCCTTGAGAATTCAAGGTATATACTTTTGCAGTTCCACCCACTAACCAGTCAATATCATATTTATTTAAATTCAACATTTCAGTTAAATTCAAAGTACCTTCTGCAACACTTAATTGAGATTGATCTAAAAACTTACCGCCATTTTTAGAAATAGGAGTAGTAGCTACTGTTTTGAAAAGTGAATTTTCAGCTATATTACCAGTTGGTCTACCTGCATCAGCTATTAAACGTGCAGCATTGTTAGCAGCAGTATAGTTTAAACCAGCATCTCTGTATTGAGTATAAGCACCAGTGTATTGTTGATACCAAGTAGCACTAGGCTTCCAAGATTCATTGAATAAACGAGTGGTAATAGTTGCGTTAAATGAGTTACCTGCATCTTCCAATGTTTTATAAGCACGGAACATCCAGTTTTTAGATTTCACTTCAAACTTTAATTGACTCAATGCAAAATCACGTAAAGAATAACGATCAGAACCTGTGTATACAGTATTTCCAGAACCTGTATAAGCACTTAATGAAGCTTCTGTTTTATCGTTTACTTTATAATGAACTGATCCTGTAACTTTTAAATTTTTTGCAGTTGGGTTGATGACATCAGCTTCACCATATCCAGTTCTAGAAACGTTCATGTCTTTATACCAACCTTTTGCATCACCAAACAAGAAAGCTGCATAAGGTACTAAACCTTCAGTTGCTTTGCTACCGCCTAAAAATTTACCATACTTTTCAAGTGTATTATACACTGCAGAAGCACCTTGTATTTGACCTAATACTGTACTTGCACCAGCAGCACCATAAACACCTGCTAATTGAGCAAGGATACCTGCTTTTACTGGAGCAATTAAGCCATTATTAATATTCAAACTTGTTTCATCACCATATAAGTTAATACCATCGTAGTTTGGATCTGTTAATCTTGTACCAGCGATAACACCACCATTTCCATTACCCACTAATCTAGAATAGTTTGAAGTATTATTTGCTAACCAGTCTTGCGCTTCTGTATATTGAGCACTTACTTTGTAAGCAAAACGATCGCCAATTTTAGTAGCCCATCTTACTGTATAATCTTTAAAAGCAGCTCTTGGACGTTGTGATCTATCAACATGGTTTATACCATGCTTCACTTGAAGACTTAAACCTTGGTATTTGAATGGGTTTTTGCTGTTGATTAAAACAGTACCATTCATACCACCAGAACCATATAAGGCAGAAGAAGCACCTGGTAATAATTCAATATTATCCACGTCTAATTCTGTTAAACCTACAATACTTGAAACGGAGAAGTTTAAACCAGGTAACTGGTTGTCCATTCCGTCAATTAATTGGTTCATACGTGTGTTACCACTACCGTTAAAACCTCTTGTAGAAATACTTCTAAATAATATACTTGCAGCTACTACGTCTACCCCTTTTAAATTTCCAAGGATATCATAATAACCTGAAGCAGGTGCAGTTTTAATATTTGCATTGCTAATTCTTTCAATTGTTACCGGAGATTCAAGAAATTTCTCTGATACTCTAGAAGCAGCCACTACAACATCAGAACCTAAGACATAAGCCGGTGTAAGGCTTACACTTAAACTACCTGAATTGTCATTGACAACCACTTCTTTATTAGTGAAACCGACAGAAGAGAATACCAAAGTATAAGGAGCTTTTTGAGACACAGATAACTTGAAATTACCTCTGTCATCAGTATAAGTTCCAGAATTATTCCCTTTAAGGGTAACTGAAACTGCAGCTACTGTTTCTGAAGTACTTGCATTTTTTACTGTACCTGAAACACTACTTGCATTTTGAGCATTTGCTGTAAATACTACTAAAGTAGATAGGCAAAGGATCGCAAAATGGCTTAAACATTTTTTCATAGATTGTTGTTTTTGTTTGAATCGTTCTACAAATTAACATATTGTTTGCATTCTAGAAAAAATTATCATTTGTATCTTTAAAAAATTAATTTTGCACCATGAATAGAAAGCCTTTCCCCCATCAAATGAATGAGTACCATGGCAAAGTAAGAGATGTCTATTACATTGATAATCAATTACTTGTAATGATTGCCAGTGACAGAATTTCAGCTTTTGACGTCATTTTACCCAGTCCCATCCCTTTCAAGGGCCAGGTCCTAAATCAGATCGCTGCCTATATGTTGGCAGCCACCAGGGATATTTGCCCCAATTGGCTGCTAGATACCCCTGCCCCCCATGTGGCCATTGGTAAGAAATGCGAGCCCTTCAAAATTGAAATGGTCGTGCGTGGTAATTTGGTAGGTCATGCCTGGAGAACCTATAGTGCTGGAGATAGAATTTTATGTGGGGTAAGCCTACCAGAAGGTATGGCTGAAAATGATTTTTTCCCAAATCCAATTATTACCCCTTCTACTAAAGCCAGTGAAGGACATGATGAAGATATTTCTAAAGAAGAAATAATTAAACAAGGTTTAGCCTCCGCAACGGACTGGGCAGTACTGGAAAAATATGCTTTGGCTTTATTTCAAAGAGGAAAAGAAATTGCAGCTAAACAAGGATTGATTTTAGTGGATACTAAATATGAATTTGGAAAAATTGGAGATACGATTTATTTAATGGATGAAATTCACACACCCGATTCATCCCGTTATTTTTATGCCGATGGCTTTGAACAAAGACAAGCCAGTAAAGAAAAACAAAAACAATTAAGCAAAGAGTTTGTACGCGAGTGGTTAATTGCGAATAATTTTATGGGTAAAGAAGGTCAAACAGTACCTGCGATGTCATCTGATTGGATTGATACTATTTCTAAAAGATATATTGAACTATACGAACAAGTAATTGGCGAGAAATTTAAGCCTCAGCAATTATCTGAAGAAGAAACTTATAAAGTTGTTTGCGCATCGCTAGAAAAGCTTAGTTAAATTGACATTCTATCTTAAATAAACTTACATATCAATCCCTAAGCGAGGTCTTAAGCGCTGCTTACTTTTATTAAAAATTTGCTGGCCTTTATCAATGCCTTTTCTAAGTTCAATTTGCTTTTCTTCTGGCAAATGTACAATATCGGTACAAGCCTGCGTACAGCAGCCAGCATAAGTTTGCGCACATGAAGGACATTGAATAAATAATAAATGACAGCCGTCGTTTTTACAATTGGTATGCGTGTCGCAAGGGGCCCCGCACTGATGACATTTTGAAATAATATCTTCCGTAATTTTCTCTCCTAGTCTATCATCAAATACAAAGTTTTTTCCTTTGAACTGACTCTCCAACCCTACCTCTTTAATTTGATTGGCATAATTAATAATGCCCCCTTCTAAATGAAAAACATTTTTAAAACCATGGTGCATCATATAAGCACTTGCTTTTTCACAGCGAATACCTCCCGTGCAATACATAATAATATTTTTATCCTTCTTCTCCTTCATCATCTCTGCTGCCATGGGCAATTGTTCTCTAAAAGTATCTGAAGGAATTTCAATCGCATTTACAAAATGCCCCACTTCGTATTCATAATGATTACGCATATCAATGACAATAGTTTCAGGAGAATTTAATAATTCGTTCATCTGCAGGGCATTGACATAATTGCCTTTATTTTCCATACTAAAACTTTCATCCTCAATACCATCAGCTACTATTTTACTACGATGCTTAATACGTAAAACCCAAAAACTTTTTCCATTATCATTCACTGCAATATTTAATCTTACACCTTCTAATCCTTTAATGGAATATAAATAGGTTGTAAAGTCTTCCAATAAATGAGTGGGTACACTTACTTGTGCATTTATGCCCTCAGTGGCTATATAAATACGCCCAAATACTTGTAATAGGTTTAAAGCCTTATACAATTCATCTCTAAAAGACAAGGGATCTTGAATAGTGAAGTATTGATAAAAACTGATGGTGGTACGCGGAAAATTTTCCTCGTATAATTTTTCTTTCAACTCCTTATTGGAGATGCGATTGTGTAGCACTGACATATCTTAAATTTTTATCCCAATTACAGGTTGGGGAAATTCAATACAAAGATATACAGAATCTTTAGTTATTAATAGTTAGCTTATCTATAAATTAGGCCTTGCTTGATCGAAGAAAAGAACCTGTCAATGAAGCAAGCCCTCCTAATAAAGCACCAATAGCAAAAGTCATAAAAATTAATAGTATATAAGACCCTCCCATTGGTAGAATTTTTGCCACTTTAGTGGATAAAATATGATTGTTGGACATATCAATTCCAAAAGCTAGTCCAGCCCATAAAGAACCAACACCCAAGGCCCCTGCTGTAAATGAATGTGCAGGTTTAATGGGTATCGCAAAGGCTATAATAAAATTAGTGACTACAAAACTCCACCAAGGCAAATTGCCATAAATTCCAACAGCATAAGCAAGCAGGACAGACAATAAAATGGAAATAATATATTTCATAAGTAATATTTAAAGTTGAATTGTGATTGACTACTATTTTTATTTAATACTTTTTAAGCATTTGACTTTTTAAATTGAATATGCCATTTAGTTCTTTCGTTTTGTATTAATTTATCTTTAGCTAAAAATAATAATCTATAATATTTTCCAGCTGCCCAATAATCAATAAAGGTATCATAGTAAGCACTACCCGGATTACCGCTCTGTCCTCCTGGATATAAACCATAGGCTTCTATCTCATCTGTCAAGTGCACCACCATTCTCCAACTAGGCCCATGATCATCAGTAGTGGCATTAATTATGTTCTCCCCTCCTCCAATAGGTAAATTCATTCTGCTTAAAGCAGGAATTTTAGTAAGATGCATAACCCTAGTAGCCTTAAATAAAGCCCATTCGAATTTATTTTCTTTTTCTAATTCCAATAATTTTTTAGTTGCATTTTCAATACCTAAGGTAACTTGATCTTTAAAGTTCTCCACTTTGCCTTTGGTGCTGATATCATCTGCAATAGACCAATTAGAATCTTTCAATAACTGATCTACTAAAACAAAATCATCAGGACTAGTAAGTGGAATGGGAGAACCTGCTAACTCATCGCCCCAAACTGATTGCGTGACGCTGTCCCAAATAATTTTAAATGCCGTAATGCCTTTTGAATTTTCGCTATTCACTAAATCCCAGTTGTTCATTTCATTTAGCATTCTTTGAGCATCGGGGCTCAATTTATCTACTTGAACATATTTCATTAAAGCAGGTCTTGCAGTGGCCGCGAATACATTATCGTTGTTGGTTTGCAAGGCTTGAATATCTTCAGCTGTAATACCAGACATGGCTGTCAAATGCTTATTTACACTTATACCTCTATATAAAGGGAAAGAAGTGGCCGTTCCTAAATAATAAGGATAACTAGGGTCGGTTGGTTTTTGATTGGCACTACTTACAAATCCGCGCTCCGGATTTTTAATAGTAGGGTTCTCTTCATTCGGAATCATTCCTTGCCATGCATAAGTAGTATCGTCTCCTGGCATAATAAAATCTCCTTGACGCTCCCATCTTGCGACAAAACTTCCTTGTTGTTTAATAGCAATATCTCCTGTCTTAGTAGCTAAAACAAAATTTTGTCCAGGACAGGTCCAAAGTGAAATGGCCTTGATATAATCGTCATAGTTTTTGGCACGGTTCAATCTGTAAAAAGTTTCCACGCCTGTTGAAGTATTATGCGCTGTCCACTGAATGGCTAAATTGCGTCCTTTAGATTGTGGATTTTGATAATGTGCATCATACATAGTAGGGCCCCAAACGGTCATAGGTATTTGCTCAATTACATCAGCACTGTCTTTTACTTTAATGACTTCTGTTCTTTTTTCAGCAGTGTTCCACTTACCATTATACCAATATTCATTTTCTGTGCTGTCTTTAAATTTAATCTCATAAAAATCTAATACATCTCTACCTGCATTGGTAACGCCCCAAGCTAAACTATCATTGAATCCGATAATGACTGCAGGAGAACCTGGGAAGCTAGCTCCATAAGTACTATGCGTAGGTGTGGTAATTTGAACTTCATACCAAAGTGAAGGCATGTTTAATCCAAGGTGCGGATCAGAGGCTAAAATAGGACGGCCCGATTTTGTTTTAGATCCGGCTACTGCCCAGTTATTACTTCCATTATTTTTATTAGGCGCTGCAGGCGTTTCAACATTCGTAGTACCAAGTGCTGTGGATTGATGCAAATAGGCAGAATCGGCATTGATAGGTTTAATAGGAACAATGGAAGGCTTCTGATATACCGTACCTTTTGGAATAATAGGATCTAAAGAATCTTGGTTATTGGTATATAATTTATCAAATAAATCATAGCCTAAAAAATCTCTTGTATTGGTTAATTGTAAATCAGAACTGGCTGCACGACCTGTTAAATCATAAGACATAAACATTAAAAACAAATAGGTCTTTTTAGGTGTCCAATTTTCAGGGACATAATTCATTAACTTAAATTCAAAAGGCATATCTGCAGGATCCATTTGTTTTATAAAGGCGTTCACCCCTGCTGTATAGGCATCTACTGTTTCTTTCATTTCAGGATTATTGGCATTAATATTGGCCTCCGTTTTCTCTGCTCCATACACCATACCTAGTCTTCTAAAAAAACGATCAATGGGTAATCTATCGGGACCCGCAATTTCACTGAGTCTTCCAGAAGCTACCCTTGTTTGAAAGTCCATCTGCCATAATCTGAACTTCGCATGTAAATAACCTTGCACAAAATAGGCGTCCTGGTCATTATCGGCATAAATATGCGGCACTAATCTATCATCTAAATACACATCTACATTTCCTTTTAATTCATCTGCTATAATGGAAGCATCAAAATTGGTATTTACCTTTTCTGCATTTTTCCAAAACCCATGTTGAGGAGATAAGAAATAACCCAGCTTGGGCGACTTCGTAGTACCAATAGACAATTGAGTATTTAAAACAACAACTAAGCTAGTGGTTGCAATAGCCGAGGCAATAAAAGGTAGTAAACGCATATGAAATATTTAGATAACTAAATTAAGAATTTATTTGCCAAATTCTTGTTTAAAAAACTGAACTTGGTCATTCAATGACAAATAGGGATATAAACTTAATAATCGCTCGCTTTTAGCGATACAATTTTGTAAAAATTCTTTATGTTGAGATGATCCTGCAAAAAAAGGCTTATGCTGCATGGCTAGTTGTAATTCAGCCACCTGTTTCATAATGTTTTGGGTTTCCTCATTCATATAGGTCTCTACCCACTTCTCCCAAACATAATTGGAAGCAGCATAATTGGGATGCACAAGGTCCTCGGCATAAAAACGGTAGTCTCTTAAATCGTCAATTACATATTCATAAGATGGAAAATAAGCAGTATTTTCTGTGCTGTCTACTATTTCATGCACCGCTTGAATTAATACCGCCTTGCTCCTATTATTTTCCACCAAGCCTTCTCTTAAATGACGCACAGGGCTAATGGTGAATATAATTTGTAAATGCGCATTAAATTGAAGCAAATCCTCTACCATCTTTTTTAATAAAATAGCTAATGCACCTGGTTTCATTAAATCTTTATCAAACCAAGCAGCTGGTGCTTTATGGTTATTAGCTACTACCTGTCCTGCAGCAAAGGGTGATTGACTATTCAATTGATACACCCAGGCAGAACCCAGTGTAATAACTATATGATCGGCTGTTTTTAAAAATGCATGCGCTTTAGTAATGGAATTATTTATTTTATCTAAAGCATCTTTAGTAGTTATACCCGAATAACGACTATGATGATTCCAACTATTCCATACTTCATTGAGTTCAAAAAGATCAGCTTCGGCATATTTTTTATTATGGATACAATCCGATAATGACTGCGCCACACTCATTGGATTAAACAAAACACCATGGGGGTTTTCAAATACCTTAAATAAGTGGGTATTTAATTTAGCGCCCATATTTTCAGAAAAGCAAGAGCCTATCAAAAATAAATGATCCCTATATCCAATAGAGTGCTCGGAACGTTTTGAAGCAAGGGTTAATTTAAATTTTAAGGTACTCATCTAAGGCCAATTATTTTTGGGGAAACATTCTTTGCTTCATGGCCTCATATAAAATAATACCAGCCGCAACAGAAACATTAAAGGAATCAAAATTAGTGGCCATCGGTATTTTGAAAAAATAATCGGCAGCCTTGGCTAAATAAGGTTGCACCCCTCTACCCTCATCTCCCATAATAATACAAGAAGGAATGGTTAAATCTAATTCATGAATATTTTTATCGGCTCGCATTTCACTAGTGAAAACTTGAATTCCATTTAAATGAAGTAAGTCCACCGCTTTTAATAAACTATTCACACGCACAATATGTATATGTTCTAGTGCGCCCGCGCTACTTTTAAAAGCTTCTTCATTTAAAGCACCTACTCCTTTATCAGGAATAATTAAAGCCTGGGCCCCGCAGCAATGTATACTTCTTCCAATGGCTCCAATATTTCTTACATCGGTAACCCCATCTAACATTAAAAATAAAGGCGTCTGTCCTTTAGCCACTACAAAATCAATGACCTCTTGTAATTCTAAATATTTTACTTTAGATATATAGGCAAGTACCCCCTGATGATTCGCCTTAGACATCCCATTTAATTTCTCAATAGGTACTAATTGAATAGGAATACTTTTATCTCTTGCTATATTTTTAATTTCACTTAAACCCTCTCCTTGCGCATTTTTTTGAATGAGTATCTTTTCAATATTAGTACCCGATTCAAAAGCCTCTATTAATGGCTGACGACCAATAATAAACTTACGCTCTGTTACAGGACCACGATCTGCATTAAACCTGGGTCTGGGTTTATAAGGTCTATCTGGTCTTGATTGTCTTTCCTCCATAGAATTCAAAGTTAATCGATTTTTGATTGCATCGCATTCCATTTTAAAATGGCAGCTACTGTAATAGAATCGGTAATTTTTCCATCCATCACCCATTGTAAAGCTTGGCTAAAGGGCATTTTTTGAACAGCTAATTTCTCTGTGTCTTCTGGTTCTGATTCTCCTGCTGTTAAGTCTTGGGCTACATAAACTACTGCATACTCATCAGATACTGAATTGGAAACATGCATGCGCAAAATTTCTATCCAATTTTTTGCTTCAAAACCTGTCTCTTCTTTTAATTCTCTTTTAGCAGCTGTTAAATAGTCGGTTCCTTCAGGACAACCCCCCTCTGGAATTTCCCAACTATATTCATTTAAAGGAAAACGGTATTGACCTACTAAATAAGTATCTCCGTTTTCATCAATCACAATAACGCCAATGGCAATATTTTTAAAATGTACTTTACCATAAATACCCGGCGTACCCGCAGGGGTGATTACTTCATATTCAGTTAGGTTAATCCAAGCATTATCATATACTAATTTACCACTAATGGTTTTCCAGGGATTTTTTTCGTTGGTCATAAAATTATATTAATCAATTGTCTATGATGAAAACCTCATTCGCCTATATCTTCTACATAAAAAGCCCTCTCGAATCTCGAGAGGGCTTTTATAATTCATCCATTTATTATTTTAAACCGAAAGCTTTTTTCACTTTCGCTACATAATCTAATTTCTCCCAAGTAAACAATTCTACTTTCATAGTCTTTGACTTACCATCGGGTGTTGTGAAAGTTTTAGTCACTGTTTCGTTCTTACGACCCATATGTCCGTAAGCAGCAGTTTCACTATACATTGGAGTTCTTAACTTTAATCTTTGTTCAATAAAGTAAGGTCGTAAATCAAAAATAGATTCTACTAACTTACCAATTTGACCATCGTTTAATTTTACTTTAGCCGTACCGTAAGTGTTTACGTTAATAGAAGTAGGCTTAGCCACCCCAATCGCGTAAGAAACTTGAACCAATACTTCAGAAGCTAGACCAGCAGCTACTAAGTTCTTCGCAATATGACGCGTTGCATAAGCAGCAGAACGGTCTACCTTACTAGGATCTTTACCAGAGAAGGCTCCACCACCGTGTGCACCTTTACCACCGTAAGTATCTACGATAATTTTACGACCTGTTAAACCAGTGTCACCATGTGGACCCCCAATTACAAACTTACCTGTTGGGTTAATATGATACTTAATGTCATTGTTAAATAACTTAGCGTATTTCTTATATTTTGCTTTAACACGCGGAATTAAAATTTCAACAATGTCTTTTTTAATTTTCGCTAACATTTTTGCTTCTGCATCAAAATCATCGTGTTGAGTAGATACTACAATAGCATCAATTCTAACGGGTTGATTTTTATCATTGTACTCAAGAGTAACTTGAGACTTTGCATCGGGACGTAAATATTTAATAGCTTTGTTCTCTCTTCTTAATGCAGCTAATTCAATTAGAATTTTATGCGCTAAGTCTAAAGCTAGTGGCATATAGTCATCGGTTTCGTTGGTGGCATAACCAAACATCATTCCTTGGTCACCAGCACCTTGCTCTTCTTTTTTCTTTCTATCTACCCCTTGATTAATATCGGCAGATTGTTCGTGAATAGCAGATAATACACCGCAACTGTCTGCTTCAAACATATATTCACTTTTTGTGTAACCAATTTTCTTGATCACATTACGCGCAATAGTTTGAACATCTAAATAAGCTTTAGATTTTACTTCGCCTGCTAAAACTACTTGGCCAGTAGTTACTAAAGTTTCACAAGCTACTTTTGACTGTGGGTCAAAGGCTAAAAAGTTATCAATTAAGGCGTCAGAAATCTGATCGGCTACTTTGTCTGGATGTCCTTCTGATACACTTTCAGAAGTAAATAAATATGGCATAGATTAGTATTTAAGGTGCAAATATATTAATTAAAGCAATAAATTCGTCTATAAATCGGAATAATAGATACGTACCCTCATTCTGAACTTCTTTCTACTTCCACCACCTAAAACGACACGCCCAGTAGCTGCTTGGTTTCCAATAGCAGTGGTTAGATAATCCTGAACAGGGGCTTCTTTATTAAATGGATAAGGGGGTACAATAGTAATGGAGTCGTTCACGGGGGCGATGATTCTAAAATCGAATATGGGTTCAGCTCTAGAGACAACCCCTTGCACATATCTACTTATATTAAAGGCATAAGAAGCTACATTATCATAGCCATCAATAGACTTGTAAATTAACTTACCTCCAAACTGCGTAAAAGAGCTGGCGTTGGCAGTACCTGCAAAATCGTTAGGTACATTGCCAAAAGTCTTTGAAACAGAATCATAGGTTGCTAAGAACAAATACCTAGGTGGCAATAATTTTGATTCTAAGCTACCTGCTGCTCCAGCATAGGTAGGTACTTGCTCTGCAATAAGTTCAGCCCTATGTATAATTTTATTCGCAAAATTCTTCAATGCTGGAATTTTCACTTTCACCATGGTTCCAGGGCTGGTTTGAACATAGACCAATGAATCATTCGCCACTTTGTTAATGTGGTTGGCTGACTCTGATCCTGCTCTATTTCTTTTAATAAAATTCACATTACTGTTACTATAAATACTGAACTTGAAATTCACCACCGTTGTATCTCTTGGTTTAGTTGCATTGGAAGCAGTTGAATTGGTATTGTAGTATAGTGCCAATTTGGTATTGGTGTCTAATAAATTAATTTTAAGTAGTACATTTTTATTAGCAGATTCATCTGCAGTTAAAGCAAAGCCAGAAAAATAAGCGCGAAAACTAGTATCACTTCTATAAGCATTATTAGAATCAAATTCTTTTAAGAATTGAGTAGCAAGACTTTTAGACAATTTAATACGAATTGTATTTCTAGAAGCTTCAAAACGTGTAATTAAGGAATCCCCTATTTTAGCAAAATCGACAGTGGTCTCGCCTAAATTTTGATCGGTTTTAAAATTGTATAATTCAGGATAATTAGAGGGATATAATTTATACGCATCCAAAGGTGTAGCTGCACTAATTCTTTTTAATTGAAGTTTTACAGGCTTTGTGGTATCGCCATAAAAACCTTTATAGGATAAAACTAAAACTGCAGAGTCTACCACTAAACTATCTTTACTACCTGCAATAAAAAATGGAAAAGAACTAGGCCCCACTTGAAAATACATAGAAGCATTCGTGGTTCCAAAAATAGGGTCGTTGGTGATATTACCTAGCACTTGATCGTCTGATAAGTATACCCTCATTGAATCTGTCCTATCCAAGGTCTCTGTCATTACATCTAGTATGGTATCTTTTGTATTAAAAGCATCCATTGAAGGAAGTAAACCAAGACCTAATTCCGAAGTGCTAATTCTAGTACAAGCTGAAAAAACCAGCGTTGAAAAAAGAGATATAATAAATATTCTTATTGTGTAATTTGATACCATGAATTTAATTTGTCTTTACTTAGATGCAAGTTCGTTGTATAAATCTAAATACTCTGTTAAATCGGAGTCCCATCCGTTAAAAGGAACTACTTTCTTTCCTTTCACAGCGGAAAATTCTGATACTAATTTTTTATCAATAATATCAGATCCAAAAGTAATAGCATCAGCATAGGTAGCACCCCCTCTAAATAAAGCAGCATTATTCAAATCCTTGAAAGGTTCTAAATCTTTGTCTTTAATATTGGTATTGATAATAGCCTTTGTTAATAAATCTTTATTGAATTTTTCTTCAAATGTATTTTGGCCTATTGTGTAAACGATTTTAGCATTAGAGAAAACAGGCTCTTTCTTATAGGCATTTTTAATATAGGTTGGGATAAGACCAGTCATCCAACCACTACAGTGAATAATATCTGGAGGCCATCCAAATTTTTTCACAGTTTCTAATGCGCCACGGCAGAAGAAAATAGTTCTTAAGGCATTGTCATCAAACCATTTTTCGGTTTCGTCATGAAAAATTTGCTTGCGCTTGAAAAAGTCTTCGTTTTCTAAAAAGTATACTTGTAAACGAGCATTCGGTAAAGAAGCCACTTTAATTTGTAAGGGATAGTCGTCTCCGTCTAATTGAACATTGATTCCAGAAAGTCTCACCACTTCATGTAAACGGTGTCTTCTTTCGTTGATCACCCCAAAACGAGGCATTATACAACGAACTTCTAATCCACTGTCGTTACTTTTAATGGCGAGCTTATTAATTACCTCAGCAAACTCAGTCAGCTCTAAATAGGGCGACATTTCTGTGGCGATATATAAGATTCGTTTTTTTTCAGACATTCCTTTTGGATTTAACTCAAACCTTTGTTTAAGTCTGCGAAGGTACGTAATTGTAAGGACTTTAAGAAACAACAAAAAAGACTAATAAATACCCTCTCCCTCCTTCATTTGTAGACAATTGGTCGTAAATTGCAGAGAATTGTTTAACAAGATTACCCATGAGTAAATTCATTAAAATTGCCTTCTTCTTTTTCATAGGCATTTTATTGATTTGGTGGAGTTTACACCAAATCCCCCCTCAAGAATGGGAGAAATTTACCATTGCCCTAAAGAAGTCAAAATTCTGGATCATTTTCCCCGTAGGTCTTATACTTGGACTCTCTCATTTAGTGCGTGCCTTGAGATGGCGTTTAATTATGGAACCCCTTGGATATAAACCCTCCATTATCAATACATTTTTAGCGGTCTTAATTGGCTATTTGGCTAACCTGGCCGTTCCAAGATTAGGTGAAGTTTTAAAGTGCACCCTGCTTTCAAAATACGAGAAAGTGCCCGCTGAAAAAATAGTAGGTACTATTGTTGCTGAAAGGGCTTTTGATGTAATTAGTTTAGGCATTGTATTTCTACTCGCCCTCACTCTTCAGTTCAGTGTAGTGGAAGCAGGTTGGAATCAATTTAAATCCTATGGAAAAGCGGCAGGCGATGCAAGTAGCAGCAATCAAAATACTTATATAATTATAGCTGTAATTATTTTTATATTAATCGCAGCGCTCTGGTTTTTTAGATCAAAAATGCAAAACGCAATAAACACTATTCAAAAAATTATTGCTGGTGTATGGGAAGGCGTGATGAGTGCGACTAAATTAAAAAAACATAATTTATTTTTCTTTTACTCTTTCGCTATTTGGTTTTTATATTTATTAGCCACCTATGTGGGTTTGTATGCAACAGAGGGCACTGAAAGTTCTTTTCAAACAGCCATTAGCTGTTTAGCCTTTGCAAGCATTGGTATGATTATTACGCCAGGAGGTATTGGAGCTTATGCTTATTTCATGGCAAAAGTTTTAGAGTTAAACGGAGTGGATTATACTTTAGGATTGGCCAATGGCACATTGCAATGGTTTTCACAATTCATAATTATTTTAGTTTTAGGTGGCGCCGCTTTAATTATACTTCCTTTATTCAACAAGCAAAAAATTTAAAATGAAAACGGGAGATGCAATTGAAAAAAAAATAATGACGGTGGCTCAAGCCAAATTAATGATGGCCGCCTTAAGAGTCACAGGAAAAAAAGTTTCTTTTACCAATGGCTGTTTTGATATTTTACACCCGGGTCATTTATTTTCATTAAAGCAGGCAGCAGCTGAAGCCGACTATTTAATTGTGGGTTTAAACAGCGATGCAAGTGTTAAAAGATTAAAGGGCCCTAGCCGCCCCATAAATAATACTGAGAGCAGGGCCATTGTGCTTGCTAATTTAATTGTAGTTGATGCAGTGGTTGTATTTGAAGAAGAAACCCCACTTGAATTAATAAAAGCATTACTACCTGATGTGATGGTGAAAGGTGGCGACTATACCATAGATCAAGTAGTAGGTGGAAAAGAAGTAATGGCGAATGGAGGTAAAGTAATCATCAACCCCATAGTGGAGGGTTTTTCAACTACCAGCCTTATTGAAAAAATGAAAGGCTAATTTATAAATAATACAACTATGGAATTTTTACAACAACTTCAATTAGAAAAGAAAAACGAAGGAAGTTCAACAGGCACTGTTTGGCATAATAGTAAAGGAGCCATAATGAGTTCGTCTTCTCCAGTGGATGATAAAGAAATAGGCACTGTAATAAGTACTGATAAAGAAACTTATGAAAAAATTATAAAAACAGCGCAGGCTGCTTTTATAGAATGGAGGAATTGGCCAGCACCAAAAAGAGGAGAAGTGGTGCGTCAAATGGGTGATGCCTTAAGAAAAGAAAAACAAGCACTAGGCCAGTTAGTAAGTTATGAAATGGGAAAAAGCTTACAAGAAGGTTTAGGCGAAGTGCAAGAAATGATTGATATCTGCGATTTTGCAGTGGGTCTTTCAAGACAATTATACGGACTTACCATGCATAGTGAAAGACCTTCACATAGAATGTATGAACAATGGCATCCATTAGGTATTGTGGGTATTATATCTGCATTTAATTTCCCCGTGGCTGTATGGAGTTGGAACGCTGCACTTGCCTGGGTATGTGGTAATGTAACAGTATGGAAGCCTAGTGAGAAAACGCCTTTATGTGGTAATGCCATTCAAAATATAATTGCCAAAGTATTTAAAGACAACAATGTACCAGAGGGCGTTAATAATTTAATTCAAGGAGGACGTGAAGTAGGTGAATGGATGTCAAAAGACACGCGCATTCCTTTAGTCTCTGCAACTGGATCTACTAGAATGGGTAAATTATTAAACACAGCAGTGGCAGCGCGTTTAGGAAAAACTATTTTAGAACTAGGCGGTAATAATGCAATTATTATTTCAGAGTATGCCGATTTAGATATGTCATTAATTGGTGCGGTGTTCGGAGCTGTAGGCACAGCTGGTCAAAGATGTACTAGCACAAGACGTTTAATTATACATGAAAAAGTATATGATAGTTTTGTGACAAAATTAACCAAGGCTTATGGACAAATTAAAATTGGCGACCCCTTGGATTCAAAAAATCATATGGGCCCATTGATAGATAAAGAAGCTGTAAAAATGTATTTGAATTCTATTGAAGCTTGTAAAAAAGAAGGTGGTAAATTTTTAGTAGAAGGTGGTGTATTAGAAGGCAAGGGATATGAAAGTGGATGTTATGTAAAACCTTGTATTGCGGAAGCACTCCCCCATTATGCCATTGTTCAACATGAAACATTTGCCCCTATTTTATATGTAATGAAATATTCCAAATTAGAAGAAGCCATTGCTATTCAAAACGGAGTGCCTCAGGGATTATCTTCTGCCATCATGACTTTAAATATGAGAGAGTCTGAATTATTTTTATCACAAAGCGGAAGTGACTGCGGTATTGCCAATGTAAATATTGGAACCAGCGGTGCTGAAATTGGGGGCGCTTTTGGTGGCGAAAAAGAAACAGGCGGTGGCAGAGAAAGTGGGTCTGATGCTTGGAAGGCCTATATGCGTAGACAAACTAATACTATTAACTGGAGCAATCATTTACCCTTAGCCCAAGGAATACAATTCGATTTGTAAAAACACAAACTAATATATACCTAATAAAAACAAAATATGCCCAGACCCAGTGCAACAGAGTACGCCCCTTTTTATCAAACTTATATTAACTATACAAGCGGTAAAGACTATTCCATTTTAGTTCAACAATACAACGAACGCATTATTGAATCTTGGAATGCCATTCCCTTAGAGAAAATAAATTATGCTTATGCTGAAGACAAATGGACAATAAAGCAAATGTTTCAGCATGTGATTGATACAGAAAGAATTTTTGCCTACAGAGCTTTAGCCTTTGCCAGAAAAGAAACTATTTCTCTTCCAGGCTTTGATGAAAATGAATATGCCAAAAATGCAACGGCGGCAAATCGAAATTGGAAAGAGATGATTGCAGAATGGAAAACGGTAAGACAATCTACTAATTTCTTATTTAATTCTTTTACAGAAGAAGACTTAAAACAAAAAGGCATTGCTAGCGGAAACCCTATGTCTGTAAATGCATTGAGCTTTATTATTTTTGGTCATGCCCTACATCATTTACATGTATTGAAGGAGCGATACTCTATTTAAAAAACTAAAAAGCCCCACGGTTAGTCGTGGGGCTTTAAAATAATTAAAGTGCTTGACGTTCATTTTATTTTCCTTTTTTAAATTAACGTCAAGCAAAAAGCCCCACGATTTCTCGTGGGGCTTTAAAATAATTAGAATAAGTAATAATAATTTTTATATTTTTTAAAAAATTTATTATTACTAAAAAGCCCCACGGTTAGTCGTGGGGCTTTATTTATATCTTATTAAAGTTTCAAATAATTCTTAGAAGCGAATTACTTAGTACCGTAAATATGAATCGCTAATTGAACTTCTGAATCAATCATACCAACACCATAGTTGATACCGAAAAGAGTTCTATCGAAAGGCATAAATGCTTCAGCGAAGAAACCTTTGTCATCTGCATTTCTGATTACTGCAGAGAAAGTAACTGGCGCTTTAATACCTTTTAGGCTTAAGTCACCTTTAATAGTAGCTCTGTCTGCTTTTGTGTATTCTACAGAACTAATCGTAAAACTAGCTTCACCGAATCCTAATTTTGCAATGTCGAAGAAATCACCAGAAATCAAATGACCTTGTAATTTTTCACCACCACCAGCATCTGTTACTTTTAAACCAGCGATATCAATTACAAAATTACCTCCTACCAACTTACCGCCATTCACTTGAACTGCGCCAGATTTAATAGGGAAATAACCTGTATGGTAATCACTTTTTTTAGAACCCGTAAAGTCTACCTTACTTTTTTGAGCAGTAACTTTAAAATTTACTACATCAGCATTCTTCGCCTTAGGCGCAAACGAAACCAATGAAATTGTAGCAGCAATAACTACTAAAGAAAACATGATTTTTTTCATATATGATTTTTTGTTTAATTTTTAAAAAACGAGACCACTAAAATACATCCTAAATAGGAATTTTCAGCAAGTAAAGATATAATTCAATGTTTAAACAACAAAATATATTTTTAGGTGAAATCATTGCCTATAATCTATTATCTTCGCCAAAATTTTAGTTATTATGAATTTGCATGAATACCAAGCTAAGGAACTACTTAAAAAGTACAATGTACCCGTTCAAGAAGGGGTAGCTGTTGAAACAGTGGAAGCAGCTGTAGAAGCTTACAATAAAATTGCCACTGAAACTAAGAACAAATTTGCTGTGGTAAAAGCACAAATTCATGCAGGTGGTCGTGGTAAAGGGAAAATAGAAGGCACAGAACAAAGAGGTGTAGCTGTAGGAAAATCTGCTTTAGATATTGAAACATTTGCAAAGAATATCTTAGGGGGAACTTTAGTGACTATTCAAACTGGCCCTGCTGGTAAATTAGTGTCTAAAATATTAATAGCACAAGACGTTTATTATGAAGGTCCTCAACCTACTAAAGAATTTTACTTATCTATATTATTAGATCGTGCAAAAGGGATGAATGTTGTAATGTATAGCACGGAAGGTGGAATGGATATTGAAGAAGTAGCTCATAACACACCAGAAAAAATATTTAAAGAGTGGATACACCCAGGCGGTGGTTTACAAGGTTTCCAAGCAAGAAAAATTGCTTTTAACTTAGGACTAAGTGGTGATGCTTTAAAAAACTGCGTGAAATTTGTAACAAATTTATACAATGCCTATGTAGGTTTAGATTGCGGCATGTTAGAGATTAACCCTTTATTCAAAACTTCAGATGACAGAATCATTGCAGTAGATTGCAAAATGAATATTGACGATAGCGCCTTAATGCGTCATCCCGATTTATTAGCAATGCGCGATGTATCTGAAGAAGATCCTACTGAAGTAGAAGCTGGTGAATACAATTTAAACTTTGTGAAATTAGATGGCAATGTAGGTTGTATGGTGAACGGAGCTGGTTTAGCGATGGCGACTATGGATATGATTAAATTAAGTGGTGGTGAGCCCGCCAACTTCTTAGACGTGGGTGGTTCTGCAAATGCACAAACAGTGGAGGCTGGATTCAGAATTATCTTGAAAGACCCCAATGTAAAAGCAATTCTAATTAATATATTCGGTGGTATTGTTCGTTGCGACCGTGTTGCAGCGGGTGTGATTGAAGCATTCAATAAATTAGGCAATATTAATATACCCATCATTGTTCGTTTACAAGGAACAAATGCGGTAGAAGCGAAGAAACTAATAGATGAGAGTGGATTGAAAGTACAGTCTGCTATTCAATTAAGCGAGGCAGCAGCCTTGGTAAAGAAAGCAGTCGCTTAGAATTTTTTGCTTTTTTTATTAAATATAAAAAAGCAAAAATTCTCTCTTATGATTTTAAAAAAGCCCTCGATATATCGGGGGCTTTTTAGTTTTATAGATTTTTTATAAAATATAAAAATCTATAAAACCTCTCTAAAGATTTAAAAAAGCCCCCGATATCTCGGGGGCTTTTTAGTTTTATAGATTTTTTATAAAATATAAAAAAGTAAAAATTCTCTCTTATGTTTATAATTCGTCAGCCCATATTTAAAAAATTTATGGGCTTTGAATTATACTCTAATGATTTTTACTTCTGTAAGTGCGCTGAATAAATAAACATTCCCTGTTGCCATTTCAATACATTCAATACGCTTGCGTCTTAGTTTTATTTTTCTGAAAGTTCTACCTTTTGTTTCCATAAACAATGTGCCATCTGCAACATGTGCAAGTGTCACCACTCCTTCTTTTTTTATTGGATTGTATTTGCGAAGTATTAATAATAAAGCTGTCTCCCCATTGGCAGTGGCAGCGGGACTTAGTAAAGTCTTTTGTAAACTCTTTCTAATATCTTCTGGAAATATTTCTAATTGAATAAACTGAGCCAACAGTTGCCCATAAATAGCCTTCCATTCTTTCCCATGCGCTTCCACCCTATTTCTATATTGTTCAAAACATAACAAATGCCCTAACTCATGCAATAAAGTAATAAGAAATTCATACTTATTTAAATTTCCATTCACTGTAATTTTATGATTAGATCCCATAGCGGCATGCCTATAATCCCCAAGTACCGATTTTCTTTCTCTAGTAACTGTTAAATGAACCTTGTAATGATTAATGAGTTCTACTACCGACTCGAAGGCCCCTTCTGGCAAGTAAGCATTTAATGCATGTAAAGGATGTTCAACTTTTGCCAAAATAATAATGAATTAAAAATAGATGATTATTTTTTACTTATAAAGTCTTTAATTTCAAACCAAGTGTAGGTTAAATACAAAGCCATACTCGTTAATAAGGTTGGATACCCTACTGGTGCTTTGGCTTGCTTTACATAGGTTAGTGCTGCCCCTGCAAAAACAATTAATTTAAAAAGTGTACCTAGTATCACCGATCTAATTAAAGCATTGGGATTAGCTGGATCCACTTTTTTGAGTCTAATATAATTTAAATATGCCATCGCAAACAACATCACGTTTACTGTTAATACAAAATTAATTTTAATAGGCACTGCAATACCATTAAATATAATAGTTTGACCTGCCACCAAGACCATTATAAATAATACAAAGGCAGTAAAATTTTTTTTAAAAAACATAAAGGATATTTTAATAAATAGTGGTAGTAATTTGTTGAGTTATAAGTAAAGTAGTATCAAATTAATTTTATAGGGCCAGGTTATTAAAGTTATTATAGTCTTAAACTTAATTTTTCTTTTGAGTATCTCTCACCACCATTACCAGTGTAAATAAAATAAATAAGGAGGGAAAAATCCAGGCAGCTCTATTATGCCAATTAAAGTAGATATCCATTTTCTTTCCTAAAAATAAGCTAATCAATAGACCCGCTATAATTTGCATTCCTAGTCCAGCATATTTGGCCAAACTATTCACCGTATGATTCTCTTTGTTTTTATTATGGGAAGAAGGAATTGTCATTAATCAAAAGATTGTTTACTTTCTGGTAGCACCAAGGGTAAAGTGTCTAATTGTTTAGGATTACCTTCAGAGAGTACTTTTTTAATTCCTTCAAGATATTGTTCTTTATAATGAATAGCCTGTTCTAATGAATCGGTTCTAATTTTCAGTAGTTGCAATGCAGTTCTACTTTCTTTGGTGCCGTATCCGGGTATATAATATTTTAGAGGCGTAAAAGCAATCAATGCGATGGTCATTCCTACTAGTAATATAAACGTAATGCTAAAGGCAATATAGACTGATTTTCTAGACAACCTAAACGCTAATACTTCATCAAAAGTGTCATCGTTCATGACCACTAATCGGTAAGTATTACTAGTTCTTTTGAAAGTGTTATTAATATCTAATTTTGGCATAATCTAGTGTGCTTGTTAAAGATACAACCTATTCCATTTTTTTAAGAGAATAATAGGAAATAAATGTATTTTTAAGGCGATTTTAACCCATTTATGCAGCATACAAAAGCCCCTTATAAATTTCCTACGAATTGGTTATGGGCCATCTGCATCCTAAGTCAATTTTGCATACAGGCAAGTGCACAAACGACCAATAAAAAAATACAAGATAGCCAGCAACAAAAAGCGGATACTAGCAAGTCCATACTTGATATTAATAATAGCAAGCTTGTCAAAAAAGCCAATGCTATTTTAGATAGCAATCAAAAAAAAGTAAACGATTTTATTTTAAATAAGGTCAATAAATTAAAAGGGGCTGCGAATGACAAGGCTAATAAAATAGTAGGCAAGGTGATCCCCCTTGAAATTGAAAAACCACTTCCCTATGAACGCCTCCTTACAACAAAATACACTTTAGGCCGAAGAGCTTACCAAAATACAGTTTCTCAGTTTAATTTTTTATTCCATGCAGAAGAAGAGTTAAATGAAAATATTTTAAGGGCTAGAAATGAATATGTAGATGACTATACTTCTTTAATTAGTTTTTACGATTATGATTTAAGTACTATCTCTAAAAATAGTATCGACTCCATCATTTACAGATGCAATGCCAATATTGTATTACACGACTTAAGAAGCAATTGGGTAGATGATGCCTATTTACTTTTAGCTAAGGCTTATTTATTTCATAAAGATTTTGATACAGCCGGCAGTATCCTCCAATTCATAAACTATTCTTTCGACGACAAAGAAGATGGCATGGACTTGCCCATTGGAAGTAATTTAAGAAATACAAAAGGGAAATTTAGTATCGCTACGGCTGAGAATAACCGTTTTTTTGAGAACTTAAATGTACGTAATGAAAGTATGGTATGGCAAGCCAGAAACTATTTTGAAAAAGAAGAGTACAATGAAGGGATTAGTTTACTGCAGTTATTAGAGGCAGATGCTATTTTTCCTAAAAGGTTACAGCCTTTTTTAAATGAGCAGCTTGCCTATGGTTATTATTTAATGGAAATGTATGATAAAGCAGCAGCTGCCCTTGAAAAAGGAATAGACAATGCACCGGATGATGCTGCTAAAACCAGGTGGTATTATTTGATAGGTCAATTATGGCAGAAGGCAGATAGGTGGGATAAAGCCTATCCTTGGTATAAAAAAGCAAATCAAAATGCAGTGAACCCCATAATAAGCGTTTATGCAAAAATTAGTATGATTAGCTATGATGCTAAAAATGCAAACAACCCATGGGAAGAACTCGCCTACTCACTTGAACGAATGATTAAAAGAGATAAGTATAAACCTTATGCCGATATCATTTATTTTGAGATGTCAAAATTAGCAATTCAAAACAATGCTTATGCAAAAGCCAATGAATGGTTAATTCAATCCATAAAGAAAAATAAAACCAACCTTCGTCAAAAACAAAAAGCTTTTGAGCTATTAGGAAATACTAGTTATTCTAATTATAAATATAGTATTGCTAAACTGGCTTATGATAGCTTACAAACTGTCTTAAAAACAAATCCCAACTACGAAACTATACAAGCTAGAAAAAAATGGCTAGGCACCATTATTACCAATGAAAAAATAATTGAAGCGCAAGACAGCTTGCAATTCATATACCAACTACCCCCGCCTATTCAAGAAACACAATTTAAAAATTGGCAAAAAAAAGTAGAATTTGTAAACGAATCTTTAAAAGATATTTTTACAGACAAAACTCCTATCACAGTGTATAGTGCTGAACCGCTCACTAGAAATAATTTTAGCAGCATTGATAATAGTAATAATTTTTATTTTGATAATCAGTCGGCTCTAGTACAAGGCAAACAAAACTTTAACCAAAAATGGGGACAAAGACCCAATGTAGACGGATGGAGAAGGAAAACAAGCCTTATGAACTCGGCGAGTAGTATCAGCAATCAGGGTCAATTAACAGCCTACTCTCAAAACAATAATACAAATTCTGATTCATTGCAAAAAATGGGCATAAATAAAAATGAAAAAGGACTTGGAGAAGGGAATGAAAAGACTACAGGTTATGAAATGATTAAAGATGCAAGCGCTTATATAAAGTCTAAACAAGATGGGGACAAAGCAGCTTTAATCAACGCACAAACCTTTTTATTTGAATTAAACGATTTTGATAAAGCCTATCCCCTATATGTTAAAGTAATTACCAATAATATTGATACTACAATGACCGAAAGAGCTATGTTAGATTTAGCGAGTCATTACCTGCATGAAAATTTAAATGAAAAATCGGATAGTATTATAAGATTAGTAGAAGTTAGATTTCCAAAAGGCTTTTATGTCACTAAGAAAAAAGAAACAACCTTTAAAAAGAAAAAAGAAGCCGATGTTTTAAATGATTATAAAGAAGCCTATTTCTTGTCACAAATTGGTAATTGGGAAAGCCTAGCTGCAGTATCAGCTCAATTAAATACCGATTTAAGAAGAACAAAATGGTATACCCCCTTTAAGTTTATACAAGTAAAAATGTATGCCCAACAAAGAATGGATAGTAGCGCCATTGTTTTATTAGATTCTATTGTACTTCAAAATACCAATGAAAAACTAAGAGATAGGGCAAAAAATATAATTGAGGAGTTAAAAAATAGAAAACAAACAGAAACCTATTTAAGTAAATTAAACCTTAACAAGGAAATATTAGATACTAGTGCTACAGCAAACACGGCTTCTACTGAATTAGATAGTAATTCAATTACAAAACTAGTCCCTGTAAAGACGTCTACTTCGGCAATTTCAAATGAAAATTTAAAAAAGGATACCGCCAATTCTAAAGTAATTGCTACAGTACCTATCATACCACCCCTTCCCTTCACCAATGATAGTAGTGAACAGCATTATATTGCTTTTGCCACCCAAAAGGTTAGCGCCGCATTTGTAAAGGAGATGCAAACCGCCTTTACCTATCTGAATAATGATGAATTTATAAAAGAAAAATTAAATGTAACTTACGTACAGTTTAATGAGAGTAGCTATATTGTTTGGATTGGGTCCTTTGAAAACAGCCAGCTTGCTAAAAATTATATGAATAAAATAAAGCCGAGGTTGAGTAAGGAGATCATATCATTTGTACCTTCGAAGCAATATGAGATATACTTATTAAGCAAGTCGAACATACTGCTTATAAAAGACGAAGCCGATTTGAAACAATATCAGCAGTTTATGTTTAAAAATATTTATAAACCTTAATTAAAATAGTAGTGAGTCAAGATTCAAATAAGCCTAAGAATTGGGTACGCCTTTTTTGGAAATACTATTTTATTTCTGCGGGCATATTTTTATTATTTATTTTAATGTTGAACTTCGGATGGATTGGCGATATGCCCGACTTAGATGATATTGAAAACCCTACTGCTTCTTTGGCTAGCCAGGTTTATGCACAGGACGGTACGCCCATGGGTAAGTTTTATTTAGAGGACCGAATTACTGTAAAGTATAGAGATATTAGCCCTTATTTATTACAAGCATTGGTAGCTACTGAGGATAAAAGGTTCTACGACCACTATGGAGTAGATGGAGAAGGCCTAATAAGAGCCATTGCCTTTTTAGGGAGCCAAGGTGGCGCTTCTACCATAACCATGCAAACTGCAAAAAATTTATTTACCGATAACTGGGGTACCAAGAACAAATTGCTTCGTGTTATTCAAAAAATAAAAGAAAGTATTATTGCTATTAAACTTGAGCGCAATTTTACCAAGCAAGAAATTATTACCCTTTATTTAAATACGGTTCCCTTTAGTGAGAATGTATTTGGTGTAAGTAATGCCTCAAGAACCTTCTTTCAAAAAGAGCCAGACCGCTTAACAGTGGAAGAAGCGGCCTTATTAATAGGCATGATTAACGCGCCTACCAAATACAACCCCAATAGAAATCCTAAGTTGGCCTTAGAAAGAAGAAACTTAGTAATAAGCAGAATGGCAGGACAAAAATATATAAGTCAAGACCAGGCAGAAGAACTTAGAAATTTACCCATTGCCACTAATTTTAAAAAGCTAGACCAAAACAATGGCCTTGGCCCCTATTTTAGAATGACACTTGGGGAGTACATGAAAAAATGGTGCAAAGAGCATAAAAAAAATAATGGAGACCCTTACGATTTATACAGAGATGGTTTAAAAATTTATACCACTATTAATCCTAGAATGCAATTGTATGCAGAACAAGCAGTGGCCCAGCACATGTCGTATTTACAAAAACAATTCAATCAACAAGCCAATATAAAATCGGGTACTATTTGGAAAGAGTTTAGCGCCCAACTAGAGCTAGCGGTAAAACAAACCGACAGATGGAAGAATTTGAAAAAAGAAGACATGGAAGAGGAATCCATTAGAAAAACTTTCAACGAGCCCTTGCCGATGCGTGTTTTTGCTTGGAATAAAAACCGTTTTATTGATACCGTCATGACTCCTTATGATTCTTTAAAGTATCATAAGCAAACTTTACAAACAGGATTTTTAGCCGTAGACCCCTTCACAGGAGAAGTAAAAGCTTGGGTGGGTGGTGTAGACTTTAAAACATTTAAATACGATCACGTTAATATTAATACAAAAAGACAAGTTGGTTCTACCATTAAACCTTTGTTGTATTCTTTAGCTATTGAAGAAGCGGGCTTTACACCCAATACCATTGTACAAGACGTACAACAAAATTTTGACGGGTATGGTATGGTACCTAATACCCCTAAAACTTGTACATTCCAGTCTATACCTATGGCACAGGCTTTAGCAGAATCAAGAAACTGCTCCTCGGCCTATATCATGAAACAAATTAATGGCAACAGCAATGATGCGGCTAAACAGTTTGTAGAATATTTAAAGAAGTGTAATGTAAAGTCTGATATACAACCCTATCCCTCTATTGCTTTAGGCGCCGTTGAAATTTCACTCTTTGAAATGGTGCAAGCCTATACCATGTTCCCAGGAGCGGGTTATAATGCGCAGCCTTTTTTTATCAATAGAATTGAAGATAAAAACGGTAATGTACTTGAAAGCTATTCTCCTCAAAGAAGAAAAGTAATTAGTGATGTAACTGCCTACTCTGTTGTAAGTATGATGCAAGGTGTTATGCAGAAAGGAACGGGAAGAAGTATGTATTCTTATGCAGTGCCAACACAATCTATTGCAGGAAAAACAGGAACTACCAATGATAATAGCGACTTATGGTTTATGGGGTATACCCCACAATTATTAGCAGGTGCTTGGGTAGGTTGTGACGACCGTTATATAAGATTTTCTGATAATTATTTTGGACAAGGTGCTCATGCTTCCTTACCTATATGGGCATATTTTATGAGTAAAGTTGCTGCAGACCCTGCCTGTAATCTAGATGCGAATGCAAGTTTTGAAAGACCCATAAGTATGCTGAACGACTTCAATGTAGATTTTGTTTCTAAAGATAGTACCGGATTAGAAGGTATAGATGATATTATTAACACAGAAGAAATTAAAGCTGAATCGGATTACACCCTACCCGATGCTGAAATGGCTAGCCCTGCTAAAAATAATCTACCTGTAAAAAATAGTGCACCTATTAAAACAACGCCTCCTATAAAAACGAGTCCTCCAAAGGATAATAAAAAATTAAAGGAGAATAAAGAAGCAGTAAAGCCAAAAGCAGTCTTCCCTAAAAAAAAGAATTAACGCGCATTTTTTAAGGAATAGAAAATAGAGAAATGGTGGTATAAATTTCTTTGGAAAAAAGCATTGCCATACTGAATAGTCACACGAGGTAATTTTAAACCCAATCCTGCACTAAATCCATTGAACCAATTTTGTTGATTTTGAATGTTTAAATCAAAGCGTCTAAGAAAATTATAACCAAAGTCAAGACTTACTTGTTCGCCAATATTTGCTTCAGCACCAATTATTATATGATTGAAAATATCTTGAACAGCTGAAGGGGTCTTATACCCTTGCGCAGTATAAAAACCTGGGTCATACAAAGTATTGTTCCAAATAGAAAGTCGCTGTGCTGTTAGAGAAAATTGAATAGGTGCACTTTCTAACTTTTTAGATACCCCCATAATTATATTTAAAGGTAGCCTTTCTTTTTCTGTGTAAGAGGAAAGCTGGCCTCCCACATTATTGGCAAGTATACTTGCGCGTAATAATCTATTTGATGAAGTGTAGACCATGGATAAATCCATGGCTAGCCCAGTAGATTTATAAATTCCATAATTGGACTGTATTAATTTAAGCGTAGCGCCTAGGTTTATATTTTTTCTAAATAAAGAAGCCATTGAAACTTGTGCTACATAATCATTGGCTATAAAATTCCCCATTTCATTGCCCGATACATCGGTCATATTAATATTGCCATAACCCATATAATGTAAGCCCCAACCAATTACCCAATTTTTCTTGGGTAGATAATGGGCTCCGCTAAAATCATACTGCTGAATATTTGAAAAATAAGACTTCACACTTAAGTGAAGCATTTTATCCATGGAAGGATCTAATAAAGCAGGGTTATACATAGCTAGTCCTAGATCGGATCCAAGATTACTAATATTTATACCTCCTAAGGCCGTTGCTTTTGCACTGTAGGGTAAGGTTAAAAATTGATAGACCTCATTGGCACTATATTGCTGCGCGCGCACAGGACTTGTGCTTACAAAAAATGCAATGAAAACAATAATGAATAGTTTACAACTTAATTTGAATGTCCCCCTTCTCATAAAACAAAGCTAGGGATTTAAACTAATGCTAGGTCAAGCACTTGTTGCATATTTTTTACATAATGAAACTGTAGTCCTTTAATAAAACTATGGTCAATTTCATTGATATCTTTTTCATTCTGCCAGCAAAGTATAATTTCTTTCATACCTGCTCTTTTAGCCGCTAATATTTTTTCTTTAATGCCCCCTACAGGTAATACCTGACCACGTAAGGTAATTTCACCCGTCATGGCTAAATAAGGTTTTACTTTTCTACCCGTAAAAGCAGATGTAAGTGCGGTGAGCATAGTTATACCTGCGCTTGGACCATCCTTAGGCACTGCCCCTTCTGGTACATGCACATGTATAGCCTTCGTGGTGAACAAGCTTGGGTCAACGCCAATTTTCTTCGCATTACTTTGTAAATAAGTAAGGGCTGTATCTACACTTTCTTTCATCACATTACCTAGGTTACCAGTTAGCTTTAATCCCCCTTTCCCTTCAGCAAGTAATACTTCTATAAATAAAATATCTCCACCCACATAGGTCCAGGCTAAACCCACTGCCACCCCTGGCATATTTACTGTTTTATAAATTTCATTACTATACCTTGCCTGTCCTAATATTTTATGCAAATCGGTTTTGGTAACTGTAGGTTTCACCTTATGCTTATAGGCAAGTTCCTTGGCCTGATAACGCATAATAGAAGCCAGTTGTCTGTCTAATTCACGCACACCACTTTCTCTTGTATAATCTTCAATTACTTTTTCAAGCACATTGTCAAGCACTTTGAAATTAATTTTATCTAGTCCATGCGCTTGTCTTTGCTTAGGTAGTAAATGTCTTTTCGCAATTTCAATTTTTTCTTCTACTGCATAACCACTTAAATCAATAATTTCTAAACGGTCTCTTAAGGCGGGTTGAATACGGCTAATATCATTGGCCGTTGCAATAAATAAGGTTTTACTTAAATCGTATTCCGATTCTAAATAATTATCATAAAAACTATGGTTCTGTTCTGGATCTAATACTTCTAATAAAGCAGAAGAAGGATCGCCTCTATGATCGCTGCCTATTTTATCAATCTCATCTAATATCATAACTGGGTTAGATGTTTTCACCTTACGCAGGCTTTGTACAATTCTTCCAGGCATGGCGCCAATATAGGTTTTACGGTGTCCTCTAATTTCACTTTCATCATGCAAGCCGCCTAAACTTACTCTAATATATTTTCTACCAATGGCATGCGCAATAGACTTGCCTAAAGAAGTTTTACCAATACCTGGAGGGCCTAAGAAACATAGAATAGGGCTTTTCATATCGCCTTTGATTTTAAGTACGGCTAGGTACTCTAAAATTCTGTTTTTGATTTTACCCATACCATAATGGTCGGCGTCTAATACTTTTTTAGCGTTCTTTAAATCATAGTTGTCTGCTGTATACTCTTCCCAAGGCAGGTCTAATAATAAATCTAAATGATTATACACCACTGAATAGTCGGGTGTGCTGGGATGCATACGCTCCAATTTCTCCAAACCATTTTGAAATAATTTTTTAGCAGACTCTGGCCACTTCTTCCCTTCCGCTTTCTTTTTCATCTCCGCTACTTCGCGCTCGTTGGGGTCACCGCCTAATTCATCCTTAATACTTTTTAATTGTTGTTGTAAAAAGTAATCACGTTGTTGCTTGTCTATTTCGGTGCGCGTTTTATTGGCCACCTTATTTTTTAATTCAACAAATTGTAATTCTTGTTGTAAAAACTGAATTAATTTTTCAGCCCTTAGTGTAATATTATTTTGTTCTAATAAAGCTTGCTTATCATTTATTTCTACACTTAAATTGCTACTTACAAAATTGATTAGAAATAAAGGGCTTTCTATATTTTTTAAAATCATGGCCGCCTCCGATGGAAAATTAGGAGACAACTGAATAATTTGAGTGGCTAAGTCTTTTATATTGGATAAATAGGCTTGAAAATTTTGATTCTCTTTTTCTACTTTATCTTCTACCAATACTTTAACACTGGCTTTGAAAAAAGGATCTTCTTCTTTCATCTCCAATAGTTCAAATCGCTTTTTACCTTGAATAATAATAGTGGTACCTCCGTCTTGCATTTTAATCATTTTAATGATTTTTGCAACAGTACCTATTTGACATAAATCGGCGGGTGTAGGATCTTCGATATTGCCATCCTTCTGAGAAACCACCCCAATTAATTTATCCTTATTATAAGAAGCCTTCACCGCTTGAATGCTTTTATCTCTTCCTACCGTAATAGGAATGACTACGCCTGGAAATAGGACCGTATTACGCAATGGCAGAATGGGTAGTAAAGAATCAATCACCATTTCTGGCTCATTCTCTTCCCCCTGCTCATTAAATGAAAATAAAGGTATAAACTCATTATCTTCTTCCCCCTTAAACAAAAACGTCTTATCCACTCTCTATACAATTTAAATTAAAGTCAAAATGACATACCAGCTTAGCATAGCATTGATTTACCATTGAAATACTAAGGTATACCCTTATAAGGCAATATTAATGCCAAAAACCCATAATCGACTATGGATGCAGCAATCCTTAAAATAAAAAATCCTCCCCGATATAATCGGGAAGGACCTTCTTGCAAGAAGTTATTTATAAACTTCTGAAATTACTTTGCAACAGCAGCTGTATCAGCTGTAGCAGCAGCAGCAGTATCAACAGTTGCAGCAGCAGCTGTATCAACAGTTGCAGCAGCAGCAGTGTCAGTAGTTGCTTCAGTTGCAGCACCACCACATGCAGCTAGTGCAGCGATAGCGAAAATTGCGATAACTTTTTTCATTTTTTGGTTTTTTAAGTTTTGTAAAAATACGTGGGCGAAGATAGCCATACCCTTCAAATATGCCAAATTTTAACATTATTTTTTTACACAGTGCTACCAAACAGAGGAAATTCTACTTTTTCCTGAAATAAACCCTTATGGGCACCCCTGTAAACTTGAAGTTGGCTCTTAGCTGATTTTCAAGGTAGTTACGATAAGGAACCTTAATATCATCCGGGAAATTGGTAAAAAAGGCAAAACTAGGCACCCTGGTAGGTAACTGGGATACGAACTTAATCTTAATCACATGGCCTCTAACAACCGGGGCCTGATACTTAAGAATAGCCTTCAACATAATATCGTTTAGCTTAGAAGTAGGCACTTTACGGTGCTTATTTTCATATACTTCCAATGCTAGTTCAATGGCTTTGAATATGCGGGTTTTTTCTATTGCAGAGATGAATAGCACAGGCACATCAGTAAAAGGAGCCAGTTTGTCCTTTACTACTTTCTCATAGTCTCTAGCCGTATTGGTTTCCTTATCAATTAAATCCCACTTATTTATTAATACAACGATACCCTTACCTTTCTTAGATGCAAGGCTAAATATGCTTAAGTCCTGGGCCGTAACTCCTTTAGTGGCATCTACGACTAATAAACATACATCGGCCTCGTCCATGGCCTTAATAGCCCTTATAATAGAGTAAAACTCTAGATCGTCTTTTTCCTTATTCTTTCTTCTAATACCTGCTGTATCAATTAGAATAAATTCCTTTTGGAACATGGTATAATGCGTATGAATGGTATCGCGTGTAGTACCTGCAATATCACTTACAATGGTTCTATCCTGTCCAATCATGGCATTCAATAAACTAGACTTACCTACATTGGGCTGGCCCATAATGGCAATCTTAGGAATGGCCAATGGCTCTTCCTCGCCTTCAGCTACTTCTTCATCGTCATTGCTTACTTCTTTAACCTTAATATCGTTGGTTACGGCATCTAAAAGCTCCCCCGTTCCACTACCTGATATAGAGCTCACAAAGTAGTTATGCTCAAAACCCATTCCGTAGAACTCAGTGCCTTCTAAAGCACGTGTTGAATTATCGACCTTATTGACACATACATACACTGGCTTAGTGCTTCTTCTAAGCATATCGGCCATAGAGGCGTCTAAGTCTGTTAAACCTACGGCTGCATCAACCATGAATATGATAGAGTTCGCCTCTTCAATAGCAATCTTTACCTGCTTGCGAATCTCGGTTTCAAACATATCACGAGAATCAGGTACAAAACCACCCGTATCAATTACGTTAAAGGTTTTACCCGCCCATTCAGTAACCCCGTATTGACGGTCCCTGGTTACACCGCTAATATCGTCCACAATGGCTTTACGCTCCTCTAAGAAACGATTAAACAAAGTGCTTTTTCCTACGTTTGGCCTTCCAACAATAGCCACTGTATAGCTCATAATAATGTAAATTTAATATTCAATTATACTATTTTAATTCATTAATTATCAATATATTATATAAACATTAACAACTGAATAACTTAGTACCCAAATTCTTTTAATTTTGTCTCATTGTCTCTCCACTTAGGCTTCACTTTTACAAACAATTCTAAGTACACTTTAGAGCCAATGAAATCTTCAATATCCTTTCTTGCTAAAGTACCAATTTCCTTAATCATCTTGCCCTTCTCTCCAATAATAATGGCCTTCTGGGTTTCTCTATTCACTATAATATCGGCCTGTATCTTAATTAATAAAGGCTGTTGCTTAAATGAGTTCACTAGCACAGCGGTATGATAAGGAATCTCCTCTCCAAAGAGCTGGTATATTTTTTCTCGCACTAGTTCACTGACAAAGAACTTAGTGGGTAAATCACTTAAATCGTCCTCGCTATAGAAAGGAACACCTTCTGGAATCATTTCAATAACAAGTTTTAATAACCTGTCTATATCACTCTTATTCAACGCACTAACTGAAATTGTTTTACTGCAATAAGATTTCTCTTTAAAAAAGGCCACCGCTTCTTTTACCTGGGTACCTACTGCCAAATCCGACTTATTTAAGACCACCACACAGGGTACTTTTAGCTTTAAAGAAGCAAATAATTCATCTAATTCCTTGATATCGTCACGCATATCCACCATCAATAAAGCTACATCGGCGTCTTCTAAGGCAGACTTCACTGCCCCCATCATTTTCTCGTGCAACTTGTATTTAGGATCGATGATGCCAGGTGTATCTGAAAAGATAATCTGATACTCGTTTTCCTTGTTTAAAAAGGCCTTAATACGGTGACGGGTAGTTTGTACTTTAGAGGAGACAATAGCCATTTTCTCGCCCATAATGGCGTTCAGTAAAGTGCTTTTACCGGCATTTGGCCTTCCAAATATGTTTACAAACCCTGCTTTCATTCTTTATTAATGATTTACCCTTTAATTTTCCCCTTTTACAATGCAAACTTACTACAAAAAAAATCCGCTCTCGATAGGAATCGGGAGCGGGATGATGTTGCGAGGGAAGGGATCGAACCTCCGACCTTCGGGTTATGAGCCCGACGAGCTACCGCTGCTCTACCTCGCGATGTTTGGAGGGCAAAGGTAGGTCAATATTGGTTCTTAAACAAGTTTATTGGGGTGGATGTGGAATTAGCGCAGAACGGGGAATTTGAGGGTTTTTTAGGGATTGTTTAGGTCATTATCTAACGCAGTATAATTGAAATTATTTTTATTATAAAGTCAGATTCGTTCTATTTTTTAAAATTTGTATTAATTTTTTGTCATCATTTAATTTCTTTATCTCTTTAGCTAATTTTCCAAAGACCCAGATTGAAAATGATAAATCTTCGTTTATTATTTGATTATATGATGATAGTGATTCTAAATCTTTTTTTGTTTTAATCAATACAACACCATTTGCTCCTCGAACTCCATAAAATGATGTTGCAGAAGCTTCTTTAAGTATTTCAACAGAAGCAATATCATCAGGATTAATTATATTTATATTCTTAATCGGCACGTCATCTACAATATAAAGTGGATCATTATTTGATAAAAGTGAACTTATTCCTCTTATACGAACTTTGTGGATCCCCCCGGGGGAATTATCTCCACCCACATTTACTCCTGCAATTTGTCCATTCATTTTTTGAGAAATATTAGCTCCGTTTATCTGAGATAATTCCTTCATATAATTTTTTCCACTATTAGAAATTGATAATCTTTCATATTTTTTTTTAAAGAATTCAACTGCTATTGCCGGACTTTCATCATTACCGACACCTTTTTGCAATACTACTTTATGAATCTCATTAAATGGAATAATGCTAGTATCACTTAAAGTCAGGCCTGTTAAAAAATCTTTTTTATCTTGAAAATAGATAAATAGAGTATCGTTTTTTATTTTAAATTCCCGTGTCGCTAAAATAGGATTACCACCAGAATTTTGAGATAAAATAGAAGATGAAGAAATTGTTTTACTAAAATATTTATTTAACAAACGAAGAATTTCTTTATCTAAATTTTCTTTATTTTTTTGAGAATAAGATATAATGCTTAATACTAAAAAAATGAATGTAAAAATAGCTCTCATTAATTTAATCATAATTACTATAATTTTAATAAGTCATTTATAAATCTAATATGTAAATTTACTAATTCTTTGTCAATTTAGATCAGATTTAATTTGTTTTGCTTTTTTTGCAATATAGTTTAAAGAGGCATTCTTCGTGGCAGTATATAAATAAACCCTTAGATCGTTAATTTTAATAATCTGGGTTTTATTAGTCCACAGGCGCACAAACAATTCATCTACAATTTCGGTAGCCGCTTCTTTAGACTGAACAAAGGAAAAGGAAAACTTAGAAAGCTTTGAAAATAAAGCATCAAAAATTTGACGAAATGCTCGAGTATCCCCTTCCGCTACTTGACATTGTAGCATAGAAAAATCCTGCTCTATATTTGATTGCATTTGGGGCATAGCAATCGCTTGTCTAACCAAATATATGTGTTTAGAGCTAATATCTCAACAGAATATAAATGTTCAAATCTAATGGAGGAGGTAAATCGATATAGCTTACTAAACAGCAACCCTTTAGGCTTTAGGTTTTATTTTTAAAAAACCTAATTAAAAGATGGTTGTACTATATTAAACAGTTAACTGTAAGCAATTGATGGTATAAGTTCTAGTCTAAAAATCTCCGATTAAATTCATAAGTTATCATTAGTTGTAAATATTGAATAAAATTTAAGTAAATTGAATTGTAATTTATCGATTCAATTAAAGCAATCTTATATGCCATCATCAAATCATTTTGACGCCATTGTGGTAGGTTCTGGAATTTCAGGAGGCTGGGCCGCGAAAGAACTATGTGAAAAAGGGTTAAAAACTTTAGTGCTTGAAAGAGGTCGTAATGTTGAACATATTAAGGACTATCAAGGTACCGAAAAAGAGCCTTGGGAATTAGAACATCGCAATGCAATAACAGAAGAAGATAAAAAAAATTCTCCCATACAAAGTAAATGTTATGCTTACGACGAAGTATCCAAAAAATTCTTCGTGAACGATTTAGAAAACCCTTACGTCGCTGCTAAACCTTTTGATTGGATTAGAGGTAATCATGTAGGGGGTCGTTCCTTAATGTGGGGCAGACAATCTTACCGTTTAAGTGATTTGGATTTTGAAGCCAATGCAAAAGATGGTTATGGAACTGATTGGCCAATTAGATATAATGACCTTGCCCCTTGGTATAGTTATGTTGAAAAATTTGCGGGCATAAGTGGCAATAAAGATGGTGTATTTAATTTACCCGATGGCGAATTTCAGCCACCGATGGAAATGAATGTGGTAGAAAAAATGGTTGCCCAAAATCTTAAAACAAAAATGGGTAGGCCCATGATTATTGGAAGATCGGCGAACCACACTGCCAAAATTGGCACTAGAGGCCCTTGTCAATTTAGAAATAAATGTCATCAAGGCTGTCCCTTTGGTGGTTATTTTAGTTCGAACGCGGCTACCCTTCCAGCAGCAGCTGCATCGGGTAATTTAACTTTAAGACCCGACGCTATTACTACCGAAATTTTATACGATAAAGAAACAGGTCTTGCAAAAGGGGTGCGCATATTAGACGCCAACACTAATTTAACAGAAGAATATTTTGCAAAAATAATTTTCTTAAACGCTTCTACTTTAGGCACTGCACATATTTTATTAAATTCTGTTTCGGAAGTATTCCCAAATGGTTTTGGTAATAGTAGTTTACAAGTAGGCCATAACTTAATGGATCATCATTATGGCGTAGGCGCTTATGGCGACTATGATGGGTTTCAAGATGTATATACTTATGGTCGCAGACCCAATGGAATTTATATTCCAAGATTTAGAAACTTAGATGGAGGATCTTCTGCTGGTTATTTAAGAGGTTTTGGTTATCAAGGTGGGGCCTCAAGAAATACGGGCGAAAAAAATGGGATTGGTGTGGAATTAAAAGAAAGTGTTACTGAGCCAGGTAAATGGAGTATTGGTTGGGGCTCATGGGGTGAACATCTTCCCTACTATGAAAACAAAGTAACGCTTGATAAAAATAAAAAAGACAAATGGGGACTACCTGCCTTACATATTGATTGCGAGTTTAAAGAAAATGAAAAAAAGATGCGCATTGATATGAGAAATAGTGGCGCTGAAATGTTAGAAGCTGCAGGTATTAAAAATGTAGGATCTTATGACAATATGCCTGCACCTGGTTTTTGTATACATGAAATGGGAACAGCACGTATGGGTAAAGATCCTAAAACATCGGTATTAAATAAATGGAATCAAATGCATGAAGCTAAAAATGTATTTATAACAGATGGTTCTGCCATGGCTTCTTCTGCTTGTCAAAACCCATCATTAACTTATATGGCACTCACTGCAAGAGCAGCCGACTTTGCTGTAACTGAATTAAAAAAAGGAAACTTATGAGGTTTCCTTTTTTATGCTTACTTTATTTTATACACTTACTAAATATTAATGCTGTTAATTGCTACTGTTTATATCTGATATTAATTCCTGCGTCTAATACTTGATGCGCCTGAAGTATTAGATTCTTTTACAGTCGGGTTGCCTTTATAATTTATATCGCTAGCACCACTTGAACTGGCTCTTAAAATTTCTGTAACTGTTACACCAATATTACTAGCACCTGAGGCACGAAGTATAGCACCCTTTGTAGTTAAATTATATAATTTGGCATCACTTGCACCAGATACTTCTATAGCTAAATCATCTACTTTACCTATTAATTCAATACTAGAGGCACCGCTTCCATCTATATCAATACTATTTGCTATTACTTCTCCTTTATAATCTGAAGCGCCCGTTAAATGATACATTAAAACGCCTGCCTTTATATTTCCTTTAAAGTCTGAAGCACCTGATAACTTAATTCTCATTTTAGGAGACTCTATGGTATTTACTAAATGTACAGTACTAGCACCTGAGGCTGTTAATGCATCTATATCTTTAATGCTTACATAGGCCTTGGTTTTATAATTGCCCCATTTTCTCCAACTAAACCAAGTTCCTTTATCTCCAAGTCTTATAATTAAAGTGCCTCCTACTACTTCTGTAATAATATGATCTCTGATTTCATCATTAGTGGCACTTACGGCTACTTCATTTTTATTGGACTGGGTTAAATACAAATCAATGGCACTTGACACACTAATAGCTGTAAAACTAGGTACCTTTCTTTGTTGGGCATTTTCGTCATATACAATAGATTTATTCTCCTGCGCATTCACTACAAAGCCCGCAAGTAACAATAGGGCAAAAAGTATCTTTTTCATAATTGAGGTTGTTTATTACTTAAAACGTAAATATTAATATAAAGTTACAGCGCTTTGTATCATTTTACTGCTTATTTTTGCATCGTCCTCGGGGTGCTGTAAAAAGCTGAGAAAAAACCCGTTGAACCTGAACAGGGTAATGCCTGCGAAGGGAAGGTCAACGCAACAAGCGCACTTCTCATAGCTATTCCCTGTTCCCAGTATCAATTTTTTGAAACAAGTAAACTTTAGTAATGACTAAGTTATTGGGAACATTTGCCTTATTATTTTTTGTAGCTGGTAGTATGGCTCAATCAAAACAACTGCCTACTCCAAAAAGTAAAGACAGTACTAAATTATATACAGACAGTATTAGAAGCCTACCCCCTTTGGAAGTGAAAGCCATTAGAGTAAGTGAACAAGCCCCTTTTGCAAAAACGAATATCAGTAAAGCGCAAATTGCATTGAACAATGTAGGGCAAGACCTTCCCTTTATACTTGAGAATACGCCTTCAGTGGTTGTGCATGCAGATGCAGGCATTGGGGTTGGTTATACAGGCATTCGAATTAGAGGTACAGATGCAACTAGAATTAATTTTACCTTAAATGGTATTCCTTATAACGACCCGGAGAGTATGGGTACTTTCTTTGTGAACATTCCAGATTTTAGCTCCAGTGTCAATAGTATACAAATTCAAAGAGGTGTGGGTACATCTACTAATGGAGCTGGGGCATTTGGAGCAAGTGTGAATTTAATGACCAACGACTACCATCCAAGTTCTTATTTGTCTTTACAAAATACAGCTGGTTCTTTCAATAGCTTTAAAAACAATGTAGTGTTTGGATCGGGGCTACTCAATAACAAATTCACTGTAGACGGAAGACTCAGTTCCATCATGAGTGATGGATTTATTGACAGAGCCAATAGCGACTTGAAAAGCTTTTATCTAAGTACTACTTATTGGGGCAATCAATCTTCCTTGAGATTGAATGTATTTAGTGGTAAAGAAAAAACCTACCAAGCATGGTATGGCGTGCCTCAGGAATTACTAGCCACCAATAGAACATTTAATCCAGCAGGAACAGAAAAAGCAGATGCGCCTTACGAGAATCAAACAGATAATTATACGCAAACGCATTATCAATTGTTTTACAATAAGAACATCAATAGTCAATGGAAATGGAATACTGCATTTTATTTAACCACTGGAAAAGGATATTACGAAGAGTATAAAGCAGGTGTCAATTTTTCAGATTACTTTATTGATATCGCACGTAAAATGAATGTACCCTCTGATTTAGTAAGAAGAAGATGGTTAGATAATAACTTTTTTGGACAGATTGCCGCGCTCTCTTATGTGGATAGTTTAAATGATTTGACAATAGGTGGAGGTTGGAGCATTTATGATGGACTACACTATGGCACACTACCCTACCTAGATATAAGACTTGCACCAGCAGATTATAGATACTATGATAATGATGCGCTTAAAAAAGAAATGAATACCTACGTAAAATGGGAAAGAAAATTGACAAAAACATTTAAAAGTTTTATAGACCTACAATATAGAAATGTAAATCATCAAATGAATGGCTTTACAAGAAATACAAATTTGTCCATTGAAAGAAAATTTAATTTCTTCAACCCTAAAATGGGCTTAAGCTATCAAGCAAAAAATATTTTTTACTACACCAGTGTTGCGGTCGCCAACAAAGAACCCAATAGAGACGATTTTGAAGCAAGTTCAATAGAGCAGCCAAAAAAAGAACAGCTAGTAGATTGGGAGACAGGGCTTGAGTTTAAAAAACCCAAATATGCTATTAATGCAAACGTTTACTACATGAATTATAAAGACCAATTAGTATTAACAGGTAAGATTAATGATGTTGGCGCCTATACTAGAACCAATGTTCCAAAAAGCTATAGAGCAGGTATAGAACTACAATTCAAATATGCATTGAATAAAAAATATAATACAAGTTATAATATCACATTTAGTCAGAATAAGATTAAGGAGTTTACAGAATATGTAGACGATTACGATCAATTCACGCAAGTCGCTATTCAGCATAAAAATACCAATATCGCCTTATCGCCTAGTTTAACGACGAACCGTACTTTTAACTGGAAACCAAATGATAAGTTTAGTTTTTTCTGGACAACCAAATATAACTCTATGCAATTCCTTGACAACACAGAAAACAAGTCTAGAATTTTAGATTCTTATTTTATCAATGATATCAATGCGCATTGGACTATTTTGAATAAACCAAAATTTACCATCTTATTACAGTTCTATGCAAACAACCTATTAGATGTTCAATATGCACCCAATGGATATACTTATAGTTATATCTCTGAACGCAGTGTAATCACTTCCAATAATTATTACCCAATGGCAGGCAGAAACTATTGGGTTAGTTTAAAGATAGATCTGAAGTAATTAAAATTAACCTGGGAACTTAGCCTGCCAGTCTAGCATACCACCAGAGACATTGACTACATTTTTAAAGCCATAAGGTTCTAGCATTAAGCAGGCTTGACCACTTCTATTACCACTTCTGCAATAGACATATATGATTTCCTCTTTCATATCCTCTATATCGTCTAATTGTAAACTTTGTACATGGCCTAATGGTAATAATATACCACCAATATTAAATGCTTCGTGCTCATGTGGCTCGCGCACATCTACTAGATTAATTTTTTCGCCAGCGTCTAATTTTGCTTTCAAAGCTTCTACTGTAATAGTTTGCATTTTATTATATTTAAAGTGAATTATTTATAGAATTGATACAATTGAATTGGGCCTATTTATATATCTATTGTTGTTTTAAAAATATACTAGTAATGTTATTAGTTATATAATTAGTTTTAAAATAGTGGTTGCCTTACTTTAAGGAGTCTCTTTTTATAATAACAGGGGCTACTTTATCAATGACTAAGTCAATGGCTACCCCTTGTATGGTTACATTTTTAACAGGCATGCCCGTAGAATCTAATACGGAAGAATAAGTTCCTGGATTTTGCTGAATTACAAAGGCAGTTGCTGTGTCTTGTATAGCTCCGTTTGAAATTAAATTTCCAACCAAAAGTCCCATACTCACTAATTTCATTTTAGCCATATCTACTGTTAAGCCAATTAAGTCTGGCACTTCCATGCCTATACTAGCACCCCCATCTCCCACTGTAAAATTAATTAAGGTGCCTGATACAATTTTGGTACCTGGTGCAATAGGTGTATTACCTACTAACTGTTCAACAATTACATTTTTATTTCTATCGGCTACTAAATTAATGGTACCAATTCTTAAGCCTAATACTTTTAAATAAGTTTGCGCACTCTTTAAAGAGAAGCCAATTAAATTTGGCATGTCTACCTGCGGTGCTATCACACGATTAACAGTTAAAAAAATAGTTCTTCCTTTTTTAACTACTTCGTCTGCTTCTGGGGTTTGTCTTAATACGGAGTTTCTAGCAAGGGTGTCAACATAAATGGAATCTTGTAAAACCAAATCAAATCCTAGGGCTTTAATATTTTTTTCAGCAGCTGTAATATCAAGGCCTAAAACATTGGGTACTTTTTCCGTCTTGCCATTGCCTGTAATCCAACCTAAGGAAAAGAAGAATAATACTAATAGTACCAATACAGCGCCAATACCTGCTAAGATATTCACCCATAAAGGCTTTTTTAATAATTTGTCTATGAATTCCAAAATATCGGATTTTATTTAAAGGCTATTTATAAATATGAACTGTGCTCATTATTTCGAAGCTAAACTATCTTCTATAATACTTGCATAAAAATCCGTTAAATTCCAACCCATGGCCCTTACTTGTTGAGGTATAATGCTTGCCTCGCTTTGTCCTGGCACGGTATTCACTTCTAATAAAAAGGCCTTCTGCGCTTTTTCATCATAAATGAAATCTATTCTCACAACCCCTCTGCAATTTAAAGTAGCATATACTTGCTTGGCTGCTTCAGATAAATCCTTGAACATAGTTTCGGTAATTTTTGCAGGCGTTATCTCTTCACTCTTGCCTTCATATTTTGCTGCAAAATCGAAAAATTCGTTTTCTGTAGTAATTTCTGTAATAGGTAAAACAGTGGTAACTCCTTTTGATTTAAATACCCCAATAGTAAATTCTCTTCCACTAATAAATTCTTCTACTAAAACCTGTGTATCTTCTTTAAATGCTTTTTCTAAAGCAGGCGCTAATTCTAAAGCGGTGTTTACTTTACTAATACCTAAACTACTTCCTCCGTTATTTGGTTTTACAAATAGTGGAAGTGTAACCTGAGATAATATTTGATCCGGTGTAAGCTGAGTAGAAGAAATTAAATGCAATGACTTTGCTACCGCAATACCTCCAAAACCAGCCACGGCGACTGTGTATCTTTTATTAAAAGTTAAAGCCGAGGTAGCTGTATCGCAACTTGTGTAAGGCATACCAATTAAATCGAAGTAGCCTTGCATTTTTCCATCTTCACCCGGTGTACCATGAATACACATTAAAGCAATATCAAAATTAATTTTAAGACCTCCTTCCATAATACTGAAATCGGCTCTGTCCACGGCCACTTCTTCCCCTACTATATTTTCATACCACCAACCCGTAGGATGAATGTCTATTAAATACACATCATATTTATTTTTGTCCAAGGCACTCATAACTGTCTTAGCACTCTTATAACTAATTTGTGCTTCAGAACTTAAACCGCCTGTAACTAGTGCTACCTTTTTTTTCATGTAGGGAAATTGTTGTCTCAAATTTACTTAATAGAAGGCATAAAAAAAGGGAAATTAATTCCCTTTTTAAAAATGACTCTTATTAATAACTCTAATTGATTATTAAGCGTGTAGTTTGTCTTTTTTAGCTAACAATACTTCTACTGTTTCTACATACATTTCATCTGGTACGCAACAGTCTACTGGACAAACAGCAGCACACTGAGGCTCTTCGTGGAAACCTTGACACTCTGTACACTTATTGGGTGTAATATAATAGGTATCGGCAGCTACTGGCGCAATTCTTTGTCCAGCATCTACTGAAGATCCGTCTAATAAAGTGAAAGAACCTTTAACGGTTGTACCATCGGCAACAGCCCACTCAACACCACCTTCATAGATAGCATTATTTGGACATTCTGGTTCACAAGCACCGCAGTTAATACATTCATCCGTAATTTTGATAGCCATAAAAAATTATTTAAAAATTAGTAACGTAATTTTGCAGTACAAATATAAAGAACAAGCATGAACTTACAAGCAAGAATTGAGCATTTTTTTACATTAGGCGAGACCTTTTTTGACCCCAAAAATGAGGCCTTACAATTAGCTAAACAAAAGGCTTTTCAACAAAATTCTTGGTTTTTACCGGTTTTTATGGATCATGCCATCACTCAAATTAGAGATTCTTTTTTATCCTTAGACGCTCTAAAAAACTGGGCGAATAGCTATCCTAGCCTTTCAGATACGCCCACTGGCAAAAAAGTAGGAATAGTAATGGCAGGCAATATTCCTCTTGTGGGTTTTCATGATTTACTCAGTACTTTAATAGCGGGGCATACAGCCGTGGTGAAGCTTTCCTCAAAAGATACCATACTTATGAAGTATGTGATTGAATCGCTTGTTGAAATTAACACCGCATTTGAAAACTTAATTATTCAACAAGAACAACTTAAAAACTGCGATGCCTATATTGCTACAGGTAGTAATAATTCAGGACGCTATTTTGAACAATACTTTGGCAAATACCCACATATTATTAGAAAGAATAAAACCTCTGTTGCCATTTTAAATGGGCAGGAGTCCAAGGCAGAATTAGATTTACTTGCCGACGATATGCTGCTGTATTTTGGAATGGGTTGCAGAAATGTGACCCAAATTTGGGTGCCTGAGGGCTATGATTTTATACCCTTATTAGAGGCCATGAAAAAATATAACTATTTAGGGGATGAGCATAAGTATAAACATAATTATGACTATCAGTTAGCCCTACTTATGATGAACCGTCAATTTTACATGGATACTGGCGGTATATTATTAAGTGAGAACCCTTCTGCTTTTGCGGCTCTCTCTCAAATTCACTACCAGTTCTACACACCTGGGAAATTACCCACCATTGACAGCTCCGAAATTCAATGTATTGTTGGCCTAAACGGGATTGCCTTCGGAGGCCCCCAGAAGCCAAGCCTATTAGAATATGCCGATGGTGTAGATACCCTTGAATTTTTAAGTAAAATTAAGTAAAAACGAATATTTTCGTAAATATTTTGTTAAAGCTGACTAAACGGTTTTGTGACAAAATTTCAGCTTCGTTAATTTGTACCTGAATTGGTATCAAATTTGCAAAGTATGAATAGAACCCATTTTTTACTATAAAAATAAAAGTATGAATATGAACTTAAAAAATGTAGCAGCCATTATTGGCATTAGTGCTATTACTACCGTGGCAAGTATGTGGGCTTATGGAAAAATTTCATCGTCCAATTCAAGTTTTGAAACCGATGGTAAACTGCCTGCTAATTATGCAAGTTTTTTTAATGGTAGCGCACCAGCCACTACTGTTGACTTTACCCCTGCTGCCAATGCAGCCTCTCCTGCCGTGGTGCATATTAAAACAAAGACCAATGCTAAAAAAGTAGAGTCGAATCAAAGAAGACAAAGAAATCCTTTTTCTGATTTTTTCGGAGAGGAAGATATGTTTGGCGATTTTTTTGGTGGCCCTAGAATCCAACCAGAACAAAGAGCCAGTGGAAGTGGTGTATTAATTACTGCAGACGGATACATTGTAACCAATAACCACGTAGTGAACGGTGCCGATGAAATTAATGTAACGCTAACGAACAAGAAAACCTATAAAGCAAAAGTTATTGGAGTCGATGCAAGTAGTGATATTGCAGTGATTAAAATTGAAGCAAGTGGTTTACCTTATTTAGTATATGGTAATAGCGATGAAATTAAATTAGGACAATGGGTGCTTGCCATTGGTTATCCTTTAAACTTAGATGTAACTATTACAGCAGGAATAATTAGTGCAAAAAATAGGTCTATCGATATTAATTCTAGACAGAGCGATAAACCGGTAGAATCGTTTTTACAAACAGACGCTGCAGTAAACCAAGGTAATAGTGGCGGTGCCTTAGTAAACACCAGTGGTGAGTTAGTTGGCATAAACTCTGCCATAGCCTCTCCTACTGGTTCTTATGCAGGTTATGCTTATGCTATTCCTGTAAATATGGTGAAAAAAGTAGTTACCGATATTGTAAAATACGGAACAGTGCAAAGAGCTTATTTAGGTATTAGCTATCCTAAAGACGGATTGTCTGATGAAGAATTAAAGAAGATACTAGTAGACCTAAATACAAAGTATAAAGAAGGAGACGGTATTTTAATTTCTGATGTATTAGACGGAGGCGCTGCCAAAGCAGCAGGTATTAAAAAAGGGGATATACTTGTTAAAATAAATGGAGTGGCTGTAAAAACTTCTCCTGAATTACAAGAACAAGTTTCTCGTTATAAGCCAGGAGATAAAATGAATTTAGTTATTAAGCGTGATGGTAAGGAAATGACCATGGTTGTGACACTAAAAGCAAAATTAGGCACTACTGACTTAGTAAAAAGTTCTAAAGCTGCTGAAAAACTAGGTGGAAAATTAGAAACCATTGATAAAGCTACTGCTGAAAAGAATGATTTAGAAGGCGG
>JBILDC010000002.1:0-178570 GCA_044352855.1 Sediminibacterium sp.
CCTCAGGGTTATGAATCCTGTGCTCTAACCAACTGAGCTACCTCGCCGAATGGTTATTACCCCTTTTAAGGGGTGGCAAATTTAGTTAAAATTCTTGAGAATTAAGGGTTCACTTTAACGCTAAATACTTGATTTGCTTCAAAATAGCCCTCAAATACATCTCCCTTATTGGTAGGCCCTACCCCTACTGGTGTGCCTGTATATATAAGGTCTCCAGGGTAAATGGTAAAGTATTCTGTAAGACTTTCTAAAATAGTAGCTAACGGGAATATCATTAAAGATGAATCTCCGTCTTGTACAATGGCACCATTTTTATGCAATGAAAAATGAATAGGGCTTGCAACAATAGCAGCAGTTAAGGGTGTCCATTTTCCTAATATAGCAGCATCATCAAATGCTTTTGCTTTTTCCCAAGGCAACCCTTTTTCTTTTAATTTATTTTGAAGGTCTCTTGCAGTAAAATCAATGCCTACTGTAATGGCATCGCAATAGTCTAATACATTGGGCGCCTTTAAATTTTTACCTTCCTTACTTACACGAAGTACTAGTTCACCTTCATAATGTAAATCGTTGGTGAAAGAAGGAATGGTAAAGTTTTTCCCTTCTGCTAAAACAGCAGTAGAAGGTTTCATAAATATCACTGGTGAAGTGGGTACTTCATTACCTAGTTCATGCGCATGCGCTACATAATTTCTTCCAATACAAAATATACTCATACTTTAAATTTTTATTCGGTTATTTCTAATGCGTTAGCCATAGTCATAGTTCTAGATAGTCCAATACTTGCAAACGACTCTATCACTTCCACACATTTTACTATTTTACTATCTACTATCTTTTTTTCTGCAGTATTCCATTTGCCTAAAACAAAATCTATTTGTTGTCCTTTTTTAAAATCACTACCAATACCAAATCTTAATTTAGGATAGGCATCGGTACCTAAAGTAAGTTGAATATCTTTTAAACCATTGTGCCCTGCATCGGATCCGCTGGCGCGTAGTCTTATTTTTGAAATAGGTAAGGCTAAATCATCTACAATGGTTAAAGTGTTTTCTACTTCTATTTTTTCTTTGTCCATCCAATATTTAAAAGCCTTACCACTTAAGTTCATAAAGGTGGTGGGCTTAATACATATAAATGTTTTGCCTTTCCATTTTACTTCAGCAACATCGGCTAGTCGGTCCGATTTAAAAAAGCCTCCCTGCTTTATCACAAATGCATCTAGCACATCAAAGCCAATATTATGCCTAGTGTGCGCGTATTCGGGACCTATATTCCCTAATCCTATGATTAAAAATTTTGACATTTGTTTTATACGATTCAATTTCAAATTTAAGCAAAAACAAGCTAGCATGTATAACAAAAATCCCCTCCCGATTGCTCGAGAAGGGATTCATTATACTTAGTAAATAAGTGCTTATTTCTTCGGAGCAGCTTTTGCAGCAGCAGGTGCAGCAGCAGCGGCAGCAGGTGCAGCAGCGCCAGCGGCAGGAGCAGCAGATTCTTCTTGCTTTAACACACGTGTTAATACAACAGAAGCTACTGGTATACGTGGAGGATTCATAAGTTCCATATTAGGAGCTATTACATCTTGCACACGAATATTGCCATTCAATTCAAGATTCGTAATATCGCATTCGATAAACTCTCTTAAATCTTTTGGAAAAGCTTTCACTTTTAAAGTCTTCATCTTTACAATTAACTTTCCTCCTGCTTTAACACCTACAGAAGTACCGATCATTTTTAAAGGTAAAGTAGCTACTACTTTTTTGTCGTCTACTAATTCTAATAAGTCTACGTGTAATAATAAGTCGGTTACTTTGTCAAATTGCAAATCTTTCAAAATGCATTTGTACGTTTTTCCTTCTACTGTTACTTGTGCTAACATAAATTCACTTGTGTACACTAAAGACTTAAAAGCCTTTGCAGGAGCATAAAAATTAACCTCCTGAGCACCCCCGTAAATTACACCCAGCACGTTTTCTTGAGAGCGAAGCTGGCGGGCGGCTTTTTTGCCATTTTCGGTCCTCAAGTGGCCTTCGATTGTAATTGTTTTCATTACTGATTTTTTTTATTTTGTATAAATAATTTGGACGGCGAAGGTATGAAATAATAAAGGAGAAACCAAAGTCTCTCCTTACTATTTCGTTTTATTTGATAACTAGTTGATTATTAGCTTCTTGCCTTTAATTGGGAATGTACAAATAGGCTGGTAATGCTCTTGTTTTCATAGGCATTTCTAATGGCTATGGCGAACAAATCGGCTACGGTTAAAACCTGTATCTTTTTAGAAGGTTGCATTAAAGGAATGGTATCACAAACTACTAATTCCTCTAAAACGCTGTTTTCAATATTTTCATAGGCCTTACCACTAAGTACTGGATGGGTAATCATGGCACGCACTGTTTTAGCTCCTTTCTCTTTTAAAAGTGCTGCCGCTTTTACCAAGGTTCCGCCTGTATCACAAATATCATCTACAATAACAATGTCTTTTCCTGTTACATCTCCTATCACTACCATACTTGCAATCTCATTAGCACGCTTACGATGTTTATCACATATAACCATTTCAGCATTGAAATAATTGGCTACCTCACGCACTCTGTTGGTACTTCCTACATCGGGTGCTGCAAAGGCTAGGTCTTGTAATTTCAATTGTTGAATATAAGGAATAAATATAGCCGAGCTGTCTAAGTGATCCACGGGTACTTCAAAAAATCCTTGAATTTGTGCAGCATGTAAATCCATTGTAATTACACGGTGTGCCCCAGCTGCTTCTAATAAAGTAGCAATTAATTTTGCCCCAATAGCTACTCTTGGTTTATCTTTTCTATCCTGTCTTGCAAAACCATAATAAGGAATAACTACAATGATTTTATAGGCACTTGCTCTTTTAGCAGCGTCAATCATCATTAATAATTCCATAATATTTTCAGAAGGGGCATAAGTGCTTTGCACTAAGAAAACATAGTCTCCTCTAATACTTTCTAAAAAAATAGGTTGGAATTCTCCGTCACTAAATTTTTGAATATTAATTTTTCCAATGGGAGCGCCGAAACGTTGGGCAATTTTCTCTGCTAAGGCTTGAGAGCCAGTGCCTGCGAATATTTTTACTGAAGGATTCATGTGGGTTGGATATGCGTCAAAGTTATAATTATCGTTTAAAAAATATAAAAAATAATGGCTCTACTTTTCAACATCTAGAGAACTTATACACATAAACTATGCCTGTGCAGTAGGACCTCCAAAATTCATCGGAATTTCTACTGGAAGCATATCTGCAATGGTTCCATTGGCAGCTTCATATCTTTCTACATTTTCTACCAAGGCCTTCATAAATCTTTTGGCATGCATTGGGGTTAAGATGACCCTGCTTTTTACTTTACTCTTAGGTGTGCCTGGCATGACATTGACAAAATCAACTACAAATTCAGCATTACTATGGGTGATAATGGCCAAATTCGCATAAGATCCTTCGGCAATTTCTTCACTAATTTCAATGTTTAAGGGCTGGTTCGGGTTTTGTTCCATACTTTATATTAAGACCACAAAGATACAGGGGATGGAATGTTAAAAAAAAATTACAGCACTGCAATTCACAAGAACTAAATTTGCTACATGTTAGTATTAGATGGTAAAATAGCCGCCGCCGCTGTAAAAGCAACCCTTTTGGAGCAAACGCAGGCCCTGAAAGCAGCTGGTAAAAGAATGCCTCATTTAGCCGCCATATTGGTAGGTAATAATGGAGCGAGTGAAACCTATGTTGCTAGTAAAGTGAAGAACTGCGAAGAAACAGGTTTCGGTTCCTCTTTATATAGAATGGAGGCAGATGTGGAAGAAGCTGTTTTATTAGCAAAGATTGCCGAGCTAAACCAAGATCCTAATTGCGATGGTATATTAGTTCAATTACCACTTCCAAAACATATTAAAGAATCTAATATTATTGAAGCCATTGACCCTGCTAAAGATGTAGATGGTTTTCATCCTGTGAATGTGGGAAGACTAGTGCAAGGTTTAAATACTTTTATTCCAGCCACTCCTTATGGAATTATTTTAATGCTTGAGCATTTTAATATTGAAACCAAAGGAAAAAATGCAGTGGTCATAGGGCGTAGTAATATTGTAGGAAGGCCCATGAGTATTTTATTAAGTAGCAATATTGCACAAGGCAATTGCACGGTAACTATTTGTCATAGCCACACAAAAAATTTAAAAGAAATTTGTGTAGGCGCCGATATAATAGTGGCTGCCTTAGGCGTTCCTAATTTTTTAACGGGCGATATGATTAAACCAGGAGCTGTTATTATTGATGTAGGTATTACCCGCGTTGAAGATGCCACTGCTAAAAAAGGTTTTAGAATTAAGGGCGATGTACATTATGAAGAAGCCTGCGCAAAAGCATCTGCCATCACGCCCGTACCTGGTGGTGTTGGACTTATGACCATTGCAGGACTTTTAAAAAATACCATAAAGGCCTACCAAGGCCTTTAAATAATTTTATACATTTTAATTTGAATACAGCTACCCAATATCCAGTGATGGAAATGTTTTATACTTTGCAAGGCGAAGGATACCATCAAGGCAAGGCTGCTTATTTTATTCGCTTGGCTGGTTGTGATGTAGGTTGTGTTTGGTGTGATGTAAAAGAAAGTTGGGATGCAAGCAAACATCCTGTTTTTTCCGTTGATGAAATTGTATCTAGTGCATTAGCACATCCTGCCCGTTTGGCCATTATAACCGGCGGTGAACCACTACTATATAATTTAGACGCCTTAACCACTGCATTAAAAAAAGTAGGTTTTGAAGTGAACATAGAAACTTCAGGTTCTAGCCCCATGTCTGGAAACTGGGACTGGGTTTGCCTTTCACCGAAAAAATTTAAAGCACCCCTTACTGAAAGTATTCAAGCTGCTTCAGAATTAAAAGTAGTTATTTTCAATACCCACGATTTTGAATGGGCCGAAACCTATGCCAAACAAGTAGCGCCTAATTGCAAATTATACTTACAGCCCGAATGGGATAAGTCAAATGAAATAACGCCTTTAGTCATTGAGTATATAAAGGCCCACCCTAAATGGGAACTAAGCGCACAATTACATAAGTACATACAAGTACCCTAATTTGTATATTTACAATACTTACGGTTATGTATATGAAAGGTAAAAAAAATTACATCTTATTTTTTTTCGTTTTGCTTTATTGGAATATGCCCAAGGTATTGGCGCAAAAAAAGAATGATGATATAAAAATTTACGAAAAAGCCGTGGCTGCTTTTGAACAAAAGAATTTTGCTTCCTCAATTATCTTACTAGAAAATTTGTTGAAAAAAAATGAGCGTAATGCAGAGGCCACTTTATTTCTTTATCAAGTGTATGCAGAAGCCAAACAATATCAAAAATCAATTAATGCATTTGAAAAATTAATGCAAATAGATAGTACTATTTTTATACCCTATATTGTAAAATACGCATCGCAATACGCTATTTTAGGAAACTATACAAAGGCTGCAGAAATTGTTCAAGAATTTCAAAATAAAAATTTAGTCCCATCTTATTTAAAAAACAAAGCTGCTGAACTGCTTGCTATATGTAGCTTTGCTGCATCTCATCCTATTCAAAAAGAAATTAAAGTAGACAATGCTGGTGATAGTATTAACACTATCGACGCCGAGTACTTTCCTAGCATTACCGTGCAAGACAGTTTGTTCTTATTTATGCGTCGTAGTAATTTTAAAAGAGAAGATTTTTATATAAGCACCCTTAAAAACAATACATTTTCTAAAGCCGCCGCTTTAGCAGATGATTTAAATATTGAAGAGAAAAAAGGAAGCATGAGTTTAACCCAAGATTTAAATACCCTTTACTATGCTGCAGACTATAATGAACAAGGCTTCGGCAGATACGATATTTACAAAGCCACCAAAACAAAAACTGGTTGGTCAGTACCTAAAAACCTTGGTAAAAATATAAATTCCGATTATTGGGATAGTGCTCCCAGTATAGCACCTGATGGACAAGCCTTATATTTTTGCAGTAACCGAACTGGAGGATATGGAGGTATTGATATTTATGTTACTTACAAAAATGAAAAAGGTTACTGGGAAGAAGCCATCAATATGGGACCTACTATTAATACCACAGGTGATGAACAAGCCCCTTTTATACATGCCGATAATAAAACCTTATACTTTAGTTCCAATGGCTGGCCTGGTTTTGGCGGTGCCGATTTATTTGTGATTAGAAAAAAAATTGACGGTAATTGGTCAAGCCCAATGAATTTAGGCTACCCCATTAATACTTTTGACAATGAAGGAAGTATTGCAGTGGCAGGAAATGGCTTTGAGGGATACATAGCAAGTGACAGAGCCGATAGCAGAGGTGGTTTAGATATTTATAAAGTAACATTAGCACTAAGCACCCGACCCAATAAAACATTTTATGTAAAAGGATTCATTACAGATGCCGAAAGTAAAAAACCACTTTCTGGCGAAGTAGTATTAATGAACCCTGCTGAAGAAAATAGTACAATGCAAATCCAAGTGGATAGTAATGGCTATTTTATTTTAGGCCTACCGTACTTAGATAGTATTGGCATTAGAGTCAATAGTAAAGGTCATGAATTTGCTAGCACCATTTTATCCTTAGAAAATATAAATAATCTAGCAAGCAAAACCCTTGAATTTAATTTAGCACCTATTGTAAAAACATTTACTAAAAATTTTAAAAATATATTTTTTGATATTAATTTAGCAACGCTTGATAAAAAATCGTTTATAGAATTAGACGCAGTTGTCACCTATTTAGAAACAACTCCTAGTGCAGCAATTCTGATTGAAGGACATACAGATAATAAAGGAGATAGCGTACAAAATTTAGTCTTGTCTTCAAAAAGAGCAGGCTCTATTGCAAGTTATTTAATTAAAAAAGGTATTGCAGCTAATAGAATTTCCACCAAGGGTCTAGGCGATACTAAACCTATTGATACCAATAATACCGAGGAGGGCCGTGCTAAAAATAGACGCACTAGCTTTACCATTACTATTCCATAATATGGGGTCGATTTAGTAATCTAAGTTTTATTACTCATACTAAGTCTAGATTATTCTTTATAGATTATTCTTTAATTATTATACTCCTTAATATATTACGTATAAATACGCTGTTTTAGTATTCTTATAATTCAGATGTTTGGGACATGTCTGATGAAATATTATATGCCATAGCCTTTACCATGCTGCCAGGTTTCAATGAGCGGCAAAGAAAAAACATGCTTGAGCACTATGGAAGTGGACTGTCTATTTATAAACAAAGGGAGAAGAAAAATTATGCGTTTACTAATTTAAATCTTGTTCAAAAAAATATTTTGCTTGGGCCCTGGCCATTAAAAGAAGCAGGCTCCGAATTAAATTTTATGGTGAAGCATAATATTAAATGTATCACCCTAAAGGATAACCTTTACCCCAATAGGTTATTACATTGCGATGACGCACCTAGTTTATTATATCTAAAAGGAAATGAAAATTTTAACCTGCCCTATTTAATAAGTGTGGTGGGTACAAGGCAACATACTGTTCAAGTAAATAGAATTATAAAAGAACTCATGGAAGGGCTTAGCCATTTAAATATTGGTATAATAAGTGGAATGGCTTTAGGAGTTGATGCCATCGCCCACCAAACAGCACTCACCTATAAAATTCCTACCTGGGGTGTACTCGCGCATGGGCTTGATCAAATCTATCCCTTGGAACATAGAAAATTGGCCATTGATATTATGCATAATGGTGGGCTCATTACTGAATCCAGAAAAGAAAGTATTATTCTTCCCTACTGTTTTCCTAAAAGAAATAGAATTGTAGCTGGAATGAGTGACGCAACTATAGTGGTAGAAACCGCCATTAAAGGAGGCAGTATGATAACAGCTAATTTAGCTTTTGATTATAATAGAGAGGTATTTGCAGTGCCCGGTAAAATTCACGACTCAAAAAGTAAAGGTTGTTTAGCTTTAATTAAAAGAAATAAAGCGCATTTATACCACGATGTAGAAAACCTACTAGAACAGATGGGCTGGCCAATGGCCGCGCAAAATAACCCTCAAAAAGAACTAGAATTTCCGTTTTCGCCCGATTCAAAAAGCGTACTTGCGCATATTGAAGCCCATGGCCCCATTCATAGGGAATTAATTGCTAATGAGTTAAAAATCAATGCCAGTATGCTTTCAAACCTACTTTTAAGCCTTGAAATGAAAGGTGAAATTCAGCTACTAGCAGGCAATAGGTATGCCATCTGCTAAAAAAAGGATTTTGCCTAAATAAGCCAAGGCCCTATCTTTGCCTATGGCAACAAGAAATACTACAAACAACTCCCGCATTTTTGGTAAAGGCTTGACATTTGACGATGTATTGTTAATGCCCGCTTATTCTGAAATACTTCCTTCTGAAGTAAAAATTCACACGCAACTTACCAAGAACATTCAACTACATGTTCCTATTTTATCTTCTGCAATGGACACTGTTACAGAAGCCCAATTAGCGATTGCTTTGGCACGGGAAGGCGGCATTGGTATTTTACATAAGAATATGAGTATTGAAAGGCAGGCAGAGCAAGTGCGTAAAGTAAAGCGTAGCGAAAGTGGAATGATTGTTGACCCTATTACTTTAGAAGTAACGGCTACCATTGGAGACGCTTTAAAATTAATGAAGGAAAATAAAATTGGTGGTATTCCTATTATTGATAAAACGAATAAACTAGTTGGTATTTTAACCAATCGCGATTTACGTTTTGAAACCGATCGCAAAAGAAAAGTAAGCGAAGTGATGACTAAAGAAAATTTAGTCATAGCGCCGGAAGGAACCGATTTAAGAAAAGCAGAAAAAATTCTTCGTCAATATAAAATTGAAAAGTTACCTGTTGTTAATAAACAAGGAAAATTAATTGGCTTAATTACTTATCGCGATATTTTACAATTAAGTGCATTCCCAAATGCAGTAAAAGATAAAATTGGTCGTTTACTTGTAGGCGCTGCTTTAGGTATCACCAAAGATTTATTAGATCGTGCTGCTGCTTTACAAAGCGTAGGCGTAGATATCGTTTCATTAGATAGCGCTCATGGTCATAGCAAAGGTGTAATTGAGGCATTAAAATTATTAAAGAAAACATATAAGAACTTACCAGTTATTGCAGGCAATGTGGCTACCGCTGAAGGTGCACTTGCTATGGCGAATGCAGGTGCCGATGCAGTGAAAGTAGGTATTGGACCAGGTTCTATTTGTACTACTAGAATTGTAGCTGGTGCAGGTGTTCCTCAACTAACTGCTATTATGGAAGCTGCAAGAGCATTGAAAGGAAAAAATATTCCAATTATTGCTGATGGCGGTATTCGTTATACAGGAGACATGGTTAAAGCATTAGCTGCTGGCGCCAATTGTGTGATGATGGGTAGCATATTTGCAGGTACGGAAGAAAGTCCTGGAGAAACTATTATATATGAAGGGCGTAAGTTTAAAGGCTACCGTGGAATGGGAAGTATTGGTGCCATGAGTCAAGGAAGTGGTGATAGATATTTTCAAGAGAACGAGTCTGATTCAAAAAAATATGTACCAGAAGGAATTGAAGGTCGTGTTGCTTACAAAGGAAACTTACATGAAATTGTATATCAGTTTGTAGGTGGCTTAAAAGCAGGTATGGGTTATTGCGGTGCGAAAACTGTAAAGGATTTACAAAACGCAAAATTCGTTCAAATAACCAATGCAGGTATGAGAGAAAGTCATACACATGATGTAGAAGTTACTAGAGAAGCCCCTAACTATAGTAAGAAATAATAAACGCATTATAAACCGGGCCTTGAAAAAATATATTTTTCTTTTTTTACTATTCACATCTTGCCTATTTAATAGGCAGGCAATGGGGCAAGAAGCAATGGGACAAGATACCAGCGCCTTCAAGCCCCGTATACAATTTAGTATTATTACTTGTGCCGCTGGCGAAGATATTTATACCATTTGGGGACATACTGCTGTCAGAGTAGTAGATAGCGTGAACCAAACCGATATTGTTTTTAACTACGGTACTTTTAATTTTAACGAACCTAATTTTATTGCCAAATTTCTTAAAGGTGATTTACTTTATTTTGTTTCCGTTAATAACTACAGCGACTTTTTAAACGAATACCAATTCGAAAAAAGAAATGTATACGAGCAGGTTTTAAAATTAAGTAATGCAGAAAAAATAAAATGGTATACAGCCCTTCAAGTAAATATGATGGGCGATAACCGTTTTTATTTATATAATTTTATTTCCGACAACTGCACTACCCGTGTAAAGGATGGCCTATTTAAAAATACTAATTTCCAAGCAACTGCTATTGGTGTAAAGTCATATCGCTCGGAAGTGGTGAGTGCACCCTACAAGCAAGGCCTACCTTGGATTGGCCTAGGTATAGATTTATTACTAGGCGCCTACTCCGATCAAAAACCAAGCGACAACCAAGCAGGCTTTTTACCTTTTTTATTGCATGAGCAAATTGCTACTACTGGGCGCCTAGTAATTAAAGAAAATGTTTTAACCTATGCTAGCGAAAAGCCAGTGAGTAGTAATAGCCCTTTTTATATTTTAATTATTTTATTAATAGTATATGCCTTCTGTTCTAAATGGAATAGCTTAATTACACAGCGCATAGCTAAAATAATTGATGTTTTACTTTTAATAACTTTTACTGCAGGAGGTAGTTTAATAGTATACATGAGTATGATTTCAAAACATACCGCCTGTTTCCAGAATTATAATTTAATGTGGATGCATCCTTTATATCTTATCGCCCTTGTTTTTTACTTTATTCGTTCAAAAGCCATCGGACAAATTGGATTAGTATTCTTTGCCTCTATTATAGGCTTAGTTTTAACAAGCTACTGGCTACCTCAACATTTTTCAAAAGAAGTTTGGGTATTAATAGCCACAGCCGCATTACTAAACTATAGACTAGTAGAAAAAGGACGCATCAATGCGCTATTTAAAAGATAACAACTCATTCAAACAATTCACTTAAATAATTAATTTAATATAATACCATGTCAAAAATAATATTAATCACTGGCGCTAGTTCAGGTTTTGGAAAAGCCATTGCAGAAAAATTTGCAGCAGGTGGATGGAACTTAATTTTAACTGCTCGTAGAAAAGAAAAGCTAGAAGCGGTGGCTACTGCCATTGAGCAAAAATATAAAGTGAAAACTTTGTCTTTAATTTTTGATGTACAAAACAAAGAAGCCGTATTTCAACAAATAGGTGGCTTACCTACTGAATGGCAGACTATTGATTTACTCGTGAACAATGCAGGCCTGGCCTTAGGTAGAGACTCATTTGAAAATGCCAATATCGAAGACTGGGAAACCATGATTGATACCAATGTAAAGGGTTTATTATATACTTCTAAAGCAACCCTTCCCTATTTAATAAAAAACCAAGGGCATATTATTAATATTGGTAGCACTGCAGGCAAAGAAGTATACAAGGATGGTAATGTATACTGCGCTTCCAAGCATGCAGTAGATGCTATTAGCAAGGCACAAAGAATTGATTTATTGCAATACAAAATAAAGGTAACAGCTATTCACCCAGGTGCAGTGGAAACAGATTTCTCTTTAATAAGATTTAAAGGTGATGCTGCAAAAGCTGCTGCAGTATATGCTGGTTACGAACCACTAAAAGCAGAAGACATTGCCGATAGCGCCTGGTATGTAGCTAATTTACCTAAACATGTTTGTATTAATGATATAGTGATGACTTGTGTGGCGCAAGCAAATTCAATGTACTTACATAAAGACGCATAATTAAGACGCTTAAATTTTAGTTCCCTAAAAAGTGCTACTCAAAAAGGGCTACCCTAAAATTTTCTACTTAAAAAGATCTACTGAATGGAAGTGATTTTAAATGATCCACACCTGCTTGAAAATCTTTCCAAATTTCATGCACAATTTCAGCTGCTGGTTGTATAGTATCTATCATGGCAGTGACTTGCCCAATTTCTAGTTCTCCATTTTCCATATCGCCTTCAAACATGCCCTTCTTCGCTTTTCCTTTTCCTAAGCTTTCCGCTAAGGCTTCTTTACTAGCACCCTGTTTTTCAAAAGCTAAAATTTCGTTAGCGAATTTATTTTTTAAAAGGCGAACAGGCGCTAATGACTTTAATCCTAATTCTGTAGCCCCTTCTTTCGATTCAATAATGGCGTTTTTAAAATTAATATGTGAAGAGGCTTCAGTACTACAAACAAATCTTGAACCTATTTGCACCGCTTCAGCACCTAAAGCAAATGCTGCTAACATTTGAGCTCCATTGGCAATACCTCCTGCAGCAATCACTGGAATTTTTACTGCTTTATGCACCATTGGTATTAAAACCAAGGTGGTCGTTTCTTCTCTTCCATTATGTCCACCCGCTTCAAAACCTTCTGCTACCACTGCATCACAACCAGCTGCCTCGGCTTTTAAAGCAAACTGTGCACTACTTACTACATGCACCACAATACATCCTGCAGCTTTCAAACTAGCTGTCCATGTTTTAGGATTGCCTGCACTTGTAAAAACAATGGGCACTTTCTCTTCAATGATAATATTAATATGTGCTTGTAAATCGGGGTATAACATAGGCAGGTTAACTGCATATGGTTTAGTTGTGGCTGCTTTTGTTTTTTGAATATGGGTTCTTAATACTTCCGGATACATACTACCCGCCCCAATAATACCTAAACCACCTGCATTACTCACTGCACTGGCCAATTCCCAACCGCTGGCCCAAACCATTCCGGCTTGAATAATGGGTAAGTCAATTTTAAATAAACTTGTAATTCTATTTTCGAAAAGCATAGAAAAAATTTAATGCCAAAAAGAAATTATTATCCGAAATCAATTTCTGTATTGTCTCCAATATTCAAAGTACGGCTTAAACCTTTCACCGCCGCATCACTTCCAATTAATGAATTATCTAAAACCACTTCATCAAGTGTGGTGTAAGAACCAATGATACTTTCTTTGACCACCGAACTTTTAATAGTGGTATTATTTCCAATAGTTACATGTGGCCCTATGATGGAGTTTTCTATCACACAACCTTCAGCAATACTTACAGGCGCTATAATAATACTATTAGGATAAGTTTCTGGCATAACCGCTAAACCCCCTGTTTTATTAAGCAGTACTGCATTAGCTTCTAATAAATTTTCTTTCTTACCACAATCATACCAATGCTTCACTTTAAAACCTTTGAATTGAACTCCTTTTTTTATCATGCAGTCAATGGCATCGGTTAAATTGTATTCTCCATTCGACTTTATATTATCGGTAAATAATTGTTGAAAGCATTCAAATAATAAAGCCGACTCTTTTATTTTATATAAACCTACTAATGCATTATTCGATTTTGGAATAGCTGGTTTTTCAATAGCGTGTTCCACAAAATATTCTTCATTCATTTCTACTACGCCAAACTGTCTTGGGTCATCTACTTTTTTTACGCCTAACATACTGTAAGGACTTTCCATTACTTCCTTAATATCAAACTCGCAAATGGTATCGCCTAAAGAAATAAATACTTCATCATTTCCTACAATGGCCTTGGCTAATTCAATGGCGTGCGCGGTACCTAGTCTGTCGTTTTGGTAAACAAAGTGTGTGGTTAAATTTGGATAAGTAGCCTCTACATAATCCTTAATTTTATCCCCTAGATAACCTACCACAAAAATAAATTCTGTGATGCCCACTTCTTTTAATTGATCCACAATAAAACTAAGTATGGTTTTACCTGCAATTGGTATGAGCGCCTTGGGCTGTGTATAGGTATGAGGGCGGAGTTTTGCGCCAGCTCCAGCAACAGGTATAATAGCCTTCATAGTTTACTTTTTAGGGGGAGATAAAAGTAGCAAATAACTGTTAGTAATGGTACAAATTTGCGCCTCAATTGGTCAATTTTAAGCAAAGCGCTTGAAAATGTGGATATTAGGTACCCAAGTGTTGAAACTTGGGCTTTGACTAGGCTAATTAATGATTTATTTTTGCAAAATAGAACAGTTAAAATAAAGAAATATGCAAAGAGATACCCTTGTTTTTGACATCATCAACCAAGAATTAGCACGCCAAAGAAGAGGCATAGAACTAATCGCTTCTGAGAACTTTACCAGCTTACAAGTAATGCAAGCCATGGGAGGCGTCATGACCAATAAATATGCAGAAGGATATCCTGGAAAAAGATATTACGGTGGTTGTGAAATTGTAGATAAAACAGAACAATTAGCGATAGACCGTTTAAAAGAAGTTTTTGGACTTGAGTACGCGAATGTGCAACCACATAGTGGGGCACAAGCCAATGCTGCGCTGATGCTAGCCATCTTGAAAAATGGTGATGGCATTTTAGGACTGGACTTAAGCATGGGAGGTCACTTAACACATGGAAGTGCTGTGAATTTTTCTGGTAAAATTTATACGCCACATTTTTATGGTGTCGTAAAAGAAACAGGTTTGATTGATTATGAAATGTTAGAAAGTCAAGCAAGAACACATAAGCCTAAATTAATTATTTGTGGAGCTAGTGCGTATAGTAGAGATATTGATTACGCACGCATAAGAAAAGTAGCCGATGAAATAGGTGCATTTGTACTTGCCGATATTGCACACCCTGCAGGATTAATTGCAAAGGGTTTATTAAGTTCTCCATTTAATCATTGTCATTTTGTTACCTCTACTACGCATAAAACTTTACGTGGACCTCGTGGTGGCGTTATTATGATGGCTAAAGATGGCGAGAATACTTTAGGCTTAAAAGATGTAAAAGGAAATTTAAGATTATGGTCCAATGTCATTGATATGGCCGTGTTTCCTGGAACCCAAGGCGGGCCATTAGAACATGTAATTGCTGCTAAAGCCATTGCCTTTGGAGAAATTCTATCTGATGAATTTATGGTGTATCAAAAGCAAGTACAAAAAAATGCGAAAACTATGGCTGCTGCATTTGTGGCGAAAGGATACGAAATTATTAGTGGTGGTACCGATAATCATTTAATGCTAATTGATTTACGCAATAAAAATATTAGTGGTAAAAAAGCAGAGCAAGTTTTAGGACATGCCGATATTACTGCTAATAAGAATATGGTGCCTTACGATGATAAATCGGCCTTTGTGACTTCTGGTATTCGTTTTGGTGTGGCGGCCATTACTACACGCGGTATGAACGAAGGGCATATTCCTTTTGTAGTAGAAGCTATTGATAAAGTATTAATGAATGCAGACAACGAAACTGTATTATCAGATACTAAGAAAGAAGTAAATAAGTTTATGGAGCAATTTGTATTGTATCCAGAATTAGGATAAGCTCAGCATTTAACTTTAATGAGTTTAATCAGTATAAAAAGAACCTCCCTCACCCGGAGGTTTTTTTATTTGAAATAGATTAACTTTATACTATGATACAAAGAATACAAACCATTTGGTTATTACTTGCTTGCGCTGCAGCCTTTTCTGTACTGCGTTTTCCTTTCTATTATACACCCACACCTTTTGCTTTAGAAATTAATGGTAGTGCAGGCTATAGCACGCTTATATCTTTGGCCTTTAGCGCCTGCCTTTCTTTTATTACAATATTTTTATACGGCAACCGTATGCTTCAATTAAAAGTAGTGATAGTGAATTTTTTATTATCGGTACTTGTCGGATACTTCGTTTATAAAATAGTAGTAGCCAACCCAGGTGGTGGCTTCACCCTTCCTTCACTTGCTTTATTTATCATACCCGTACTGCAAATAATGGCTATGGTTAATATTTACAAAGACGAAATGAAAGTGAAAAGCGCAGATAGGATTAGATAAAACAATTCAAACTATTTTATCTTTATTGGACATCACAATTTGTGATTTCCGATTTTAAACAAATAACACAAAATTAGTCTAAGTACTTCCCAGTTTGAGAAGCCTTACATTTAGCTAAACCCTTGGGTACACCTGCATAAACGACGGTACCTCCGCCCTCACCTGCCTCTGGTCCCATATCAATAACCCAGTCGGCTACTTTAATAATATCGGTATTATGTTCTACTACTATTAAAGAATGTCCTTGGTCTATTAAAGCATTAAAAGCTTTTAATAATTTATGGATATCATGAAAATGAAGTCCAGTAGTAGGTTCATCAAATATGAATAACATTTTATTACTGGCTTTTCCTTTTCCTAAAAAGCTAGCTAGCTTTACTCTCTGTGCTTCTCCACCACTTAAAGTACTACTACTCTGCCCTAATTTAACATAGCCTAGCCCCACTTCTTGTAAGGGACTAATCGCAAATACGATATTTTTTTCTTCACTAAAAAATGCAATGGCTTCATCTACACTCATCTCTAATACCTCGTAAATATTTTTTCCTTTGTACTGTACTTCTAAAACTGTTTCTTTAAATCTCTTTCCTCCGCAATCCTCACAGGTTAAATGCACATCTGCTAAAAACTGCATCTCTACTAATTGCTCTCCTTCTCCTTTACAAGTATCGCATCTGCCTCCATCTACATTGAAAGAAAAATGCTTAGGCAAAAAACCTCTTATTTTTGAAAGGGCTTGTTTAGAATATAAATCTCTTATGGCATCGTAGGCCTTGATATAAGTCACCGGATTAGATCTCGATGATTTTCCAATGGGGTTCTGGTCCACCATTTCTATTTGATCAATCAAGTGTAAGTCGCCACTAATGGCATTATAACCTCCCACTATTTCTGTTGGAAGTGTTTTGGCTTTTAATAATGCATTGTACAATACTTGTTTCACTAAGGTGGTTTTTCCACTTCCACTCACCCCACTCACTACACATAAACTATGTAGTGGAAATTGTACATCAATCGTTTTTAAATTATGCAAGTAGGCCCCTTCTAAATTTATAAAGTGTTTAGAAATTCTTGTTTTAGCAGGAATAGGTATACTCAATGCACCACTTAAATACTTTCCTGTTAAACTATTTTTATCTTTTATAAGTGCTGTCGCATTGCCCACGGCCACTACTTCTCCGCCCTGATGCGCTGCAAGGGGACCCATATCAATGATATGATCGGCCTGACGCATAATTTGTTCATCGTGCTCTACTACCACCACCGTATTACCTAAGTCTCTTAGGTTTTGTAATACTTTAATAAGTCTTTCGGTATCTCTTGAATGCAATCCAATACTTGGCTCATCTAAAATATATAATGAGTTCGTTAAGTTTGATCCCAAACATCTGGTTAATTGTATTCTTTGACTTTCTCCACCACTTAAACTATTGGCAAGCCTCGATAAAGTTAAATAACCCAAGCCCACATCCATTAAAGTTTGTATGCGTTGTTCTAATTCAATTAATAACCTTTTGGCTACTTGTTTATCATGTTCTGATAATTTCAATCCTGTAAACCATTCTTGTAAATCCTTTACAGGCATGGCGCATAATTCTCCAATATGCTTACCTGCAATTTTTACATACAAGGCTTCCTTGCGCACGCGGTAACCTTCACAATCAGGGCAGTTGGTTCTTCCTCGATACCTACTCAACATTACCCTAAACTGTACTTTATATAAATGCGCTTTTACATCTTCAAAAAAATCATCTATGCCTAATGCCTTGCCCACACCCTTCCATAATTGAGTGGTCTGGGTTTTAGTTAATTTATTAATGGGTTGATGAATTGGAAAACCCGCCTTGCCAGCTTCTTTTATAAACTGATCCTTCCACCAAACTAATTTCTCTCCCTTCCAGGGTGCTACTCCTCCATCATAGACCGATAAATTGGTATTGGGGATGACCAAGTTTTCATCAATACCTAAAACCTGGCTATAGCCTTCACAAGTTGGACAAGCTCCATAAGGGTTATTGAAAGAAAATAAATTCGGACTAGGCTCATCAAAATCCATTCCATCCAAAGTGAATTTATTATTGAAAGTTTTTAAAATAGTTTCGTTTTGCTCCACCCATAAAACCCCTTCTCCTTCATAAAAGGCAGTACCTATAGAATCACTCATTCTATGTATATCATCTTCATCAAATGCTTTCACCACCACTCTGTCAATTAAAACATATACATCATGGGCCTTAATAGTTTTTGTAATTTCAGCCTTAGTCATGGCGAGTGCATCCTCAATTCTTAGAATACTAGATGCAGCTGTTGTAGATTTCAAATTTTCAGATGTACCACCGGCTCTTAAATAAATTCTAGCAAAACCTTTTTGTAATAATATATTAAGCTCTTCTTGTATATCTCTTTTGGCTTGTTGTTTAAAGGGAACAATAATAACCATCTTATCTCCTGTCTTTCCTTTTTGTATAAATTCCAATACATCCTGCACATCCTGCTTTTTTACTTCCAAACCACTAATAGGAGAATAGGTTTTTCCCACCCTCGCGTAAAATACCCTCAGGTAATCATAAATTTCGGTCATACTACCCACTGTACTTCTTGGGGTACGGGTGACTACCTTCTGCTCAATGGCAATAGCTGGACAAAGCCCCTTTATATAATCTACATCGGGCTTGCCCATACGGGACATAAACTGTCTGGCATAAGAAGATAAGCTCTCCGCATAACGCCTTTGGCCCTCGGCAAATAAGGTATCAATGGTAAGCGACGACTTGCCACTTCCAGAAACCCCTGTCACCACTATAAACTGATTACGCGGGAACTGAACAGACACATTTTTTAAATTATGCACCCTTGCACCCACCACTTGAATGTCATTGTTTGCTAGCGCTGCTTTTTCTGCTTTTTTAGTCACTGCCATATAGCAAAATAACAGATTCTAGCCCATTTAGTTGTAGAAATTTGTACCCCCTTTTTTAATCCAAAATGTGGATAGCTTTTAAATGATTTTCTTGTTTTCCACAAATGGAAATTCAATACCTATTGAGAGTAATTTGCCTCTACTAACCCATCGAAACCTACCCTAAAAACAATGAACAAAGAAATCCAAATCACAGACAACGAACTCATTCAATCTTTTCAAGACGGCAATTCTCGTGCCTTTGATGCCTTATTAGAGCGTCACCAAAACAGAATTTACAATGCCATTTTATTCATGGTAAAAGACAGCTACTTAGCAGAAGATTTATTTCAAGAAATTTTAATAAAAATTATAGACAACCTTCAACAAAAAAAGTATTCAGAAGAAGGCAAATTTTTACCTTGGGCATTACGCATCTCTCACAACTTTGTAGTAGACCATTTTAGAAAAGTAAAACGTACTCCTACTATTAAAACAAGTGATGACCAGGATTTATTTGAAATTATCAAGCATGCCGACCATCCTGCCGATTATAAAATGACCCGCAGTCAAACGCATAAAAATATTCAAGAACTAGTGGACCTACTTCCAGAAGAGCAAAGAGAAATTATTGTATTAAGACATTATGCCAACTTAAGTTTCAAAGAAATTGCACAAATGACCAACTGCAGCATTAACACTGCACTAGGTAGAATGCGTTATGGTTTAATTAACTTAAGGAAGATGATGACCGAGCGTGGCATGAGCCTGTAGGCCATACCAGTAAGCTATTTAGCTTTGCTGATGCTGCATTGTAGCCAATTCAAATACTCCGAAGCATTGGGCGTATAACCTACCGGGTTGGATAATATTTTTTGATCAGGACTCATGACTACATATAAGGGTTGCGAAGACTGATTAAAGTTTTCAGCCTGAAAAGTGGCCCATAAATCGCCAACACTTGTTATTTCTTTTTTATCTCCTGTCTTAGTAGTATACGTAAAGCGTTTATCAACAGGAAGTAACGCCTTATCATCTACATATAAAGAAACAAGTATAAAATTATTTTGAATAAAACTCATCACCGTAGGATCGGTCCAAACATTTTCTTCCATCTTACGACAATTCACACAGGCCCATCCTGTAAAATCAATTAGTATAGGTTTATTTTCATGTTTAGATAACTGCAGGGCCTTTTCATAATCGTTCACCACATTTGCTTGCAAGCCATGTGCCTCGTTTTTATCGGAGAATACACTATAATGAGTTGGAGGGGGGAAGCCACTTAAGAATTTTAATAAATAAGTATTCTTGGGCGCCATGCCCACTATTAAAATGATACCAAATGCGAAGGCTAGAACAGCGCCTATTTTTCTACCGCTTGAAATTTTCTCGCCTTTAACATCATGAGGCAATAATAATTTTCCTATTAAATAAAGTGCAAGTGCAATACTAATGATAGCCCAAATACCTAAGAATACTTCTCTTTTAAGTAGTCCCCAATGTTGTACTAGATCGGCATTGGATAAAAATTTAAACGCTAATGCCAATTCTAAAAAGGCCAATACTTTTTTAACAGTATCTAACCAGCCACCTGATTTAGGTAAACTTTGTAACCATTGTGGGAATATTGCAAATAAAGAAAATGGCAAGGCTAAGGCCAAACCAAAACCTGCCATGCCATAGGTTAAAGCCCAAGCGCCTCCTTGTAAAGAGCCTACTAATAAGGTTCCTAAGATAGGGCCCGTGCAGGAAAAAGAAACGATAGCCAAGGTGATAGCCATAAAAAATATACCCGCTAAACTACCCAATCCACTTTTGGAGTCGGCTTTATTGGCTATACCACTAGGTAAACTAATTTCAAAAAAACCAAAAAAGGAAATACTGAAAAATATAAATATGATAAAGAAAATAATATTCAACCAAGGGTTGGTTGAAATACTATTAAAAATTTCTGGTTGCACATTACCTACTATATGAAAGGGTAAACTAGCTAATACATAAATTAAAAATATACTTACCCCATATAATAATCCGTTTTTAATGCCTTGCTTTCTAGTTTTAGAACGTTTAGTAAAAAACGAAACCGTTACAGGTATCATCGGAAATACACAAGGGGTGATTAAGGCAATTAAACCTCCTAGAAAACCAAGCAATAATAATTCCCAAGGACTTGAACTGCTACTGGTTGTTGCAGTGGCTGCACCACAGGCATCGCTTGGGGCTTCGGTGGCGCCAGCAGGTAATAATATTTGAAAACCAGCTACCTTCTTTCCGTTCGCAAGTGCTACCGATAATGGAATTTCCAAACTAAGAAATGAATCGGCCTTGGCCACATTCAATACCATTATAAGTTGCAAACTATCGGGTTGAAAACCACCAATGATTATATTTTGCGTTAGCTCAAATGGTTTATTGAAAACAAAGGCCTTGGTAAATAAAATATCTTTTTCTTCTGTTGGATTAATAGAAAAACTAGGCTTATTTTGAAATTTAGCTGTTTCAATTTTTGAACTTAATTCAGGTGCATTTAAGCCATCTGGATTCGTTCCGTATACATGCCAGCCTTCTTTAATTTCTATATTTGCTTTAATAGTATAAGTGCTATCGTTTACTAATACCGCTTGGGCTATAGCTTTCACAGGGCTTTGCGCCTGCGTTGTAAAAGTTGTTAAAGAAGCAAATAAAAATGCAAAGAAGACCAGTATTTTATTCAAAATAGAAAATTAAAATTGGATTAATTCAAGGCCACTTCAAAAGGAACCTTTACTGGGGGTAAGCAACGATCATCGTTACAAACACTATATTCTACCACGCCCACTAAATTAGTTTTACTAGCTACTTTTAAATTGACTGTTTGTACAAAATCGACTTTATCGCTAAAAAAACTAAGCTCTGTTTTGAAATTTTTATCATACATTTTTTGCAATTTCCCTTTTTCCTTTGTTTTACCCGCTAATTGAATAAGCGGGTTTTTACTAAAAGTAAAATTGGTAGGAATAGGCCCGCCACTTACAAACTGAGAATAGATATGCCATGAGGCATCTATTGTTGCTGTGGCTACTAGTTCATATTGTTTGTCGGTTTTTTTAACAGCTGTGAAACTCCATTTTACTGGATTCGTTTTTTGAGCATTTACATTGAATGCAAATACTACAGCACAAAACAAGACTATTATTTTTTTCATATTCATTATTCTACATTGTTAAAACTCTATATCGCAAAAAATTTGCTTCTAATTTTTCAATCCTAGTATTTCAAACACTTTTTTTCCATCTATATTACTTAATGCATTTGAGGTAGCACGCTCAGGATGCGGCATCATACCAAATACATTACGTTTATCATTACATATACCCGCAATATCCATAGTGGATCCATTAGGGTTCGCTGCACCTCCAAGTTTTCCTTTCTCATCGCAGTAGCGAAATAATATTTGATTATTTTTTTCTAAATGCGTTAAAGTGGCTTCGTCTGCATAATATCTACCTTCTCCATGTGCAATAGGTATTTTTAAAGCCTCACTTTTATCTGTTTTAATAAATACATTTTTGCATATAAATTGTTGGTTGGCATTTTGCAATAAGGCGCCGGGCAATAAACCAGATTCGCATAAAATTTGAAAGCCATTACAAACCCCCAATACCTTACCCCCTTTATTAGCAAACTCAATCACCGATTTCATCATCGGACTAAATTTAGCAATCGCCCCACAACGTAAATAATCTCCATAAGAAAATCCGCCTGGAAGCACGATACAATCGTCTGTGGTGAAATGAGATAGGTCGCTATCCTTATGCCAAAGCATTTCAACAGGATAACCCAAATCTTTTTCTAATGCATCTTGCATATCTCTATCGCAATTCGATCCCGGGAAAACTAATACACCAAACTTCATAGCTAAATTTTTTAATGCTTAAAACTAAGTGCCAAAGGTACCAAAAACCCTTAAAAAGACGCTGTTAAATTCTTCACTTAGCCAAGGTGGTTATACACAATAACAGCTGCCGCTGCCCAGAATAAAAGGTTGGGTATGAGCAGCCTTTTAGGGGTAGCATAGGCAAAACTGATAAAGCTGGCCAAGGGCGCTATGGCAATAGCCGAAGCATATAAGCCTTGTACTGAAAAAAGGATGGGTTGAAAAAAAGTAAGAATAAGTAGTAAGAATAAGACACCCCAATATTTTCTAACTTGTATGACAAAGCGAGTTTGTTGTTCATTCCAATAAAAAAAGCCTGCTATTAATTGAATGCCCATTACAATTAAGGCTAAAACAACATTAAAACTAGGTTGAACCAAAGGATTTTTCCAGTCCAATTTGGGTAAGAATTGTCTGAAGTCGTTAATATTTCCAGTTAAAAAAACATAGGTAAAAATAAAATAAAAGGGAAGTAGAATACCCATTATTAAAACCAACCATTCTGCTAGTTTAAAGGGCCTTATAATAAGAAGCGCAAACAAAACTACGGCTATTAATATAGCAATGGGCTCATGCAATATAATGGATAGCCCCACAATTAAACCAATATTAAACTCTAAGGTTTTAGGCTGGCTTTGTTCGTATAAGCGTAGCAACTTTACAAGTATCCAGATAACTAAAGAGTTGGCAATTAATCCAGCACTAATAACATCCCAATAAGGGAACATGGCTGTTAAAATAATATAGGTAAAGGCAGGTATGTAACTAATTTGCTGAAACATTTTAAAATTACTCAGCAAAATATTTAATCGAATGGCCTGACTTAGTATAATGGTATGAAATAACACTATTAATACCAAAGGCGGCAAAGGTTGAATATAGTGCAGCAATAAATAAGACAATAAACCATCCGATTCATTCGCAATAATTATGGGGGGTTGCATCCACACATGGAAATGCACTGCAACACTTAATAGCAATAAAAAAATTAAGTTAAGATCGGACCTGTCTTTGAATAAAAAAACCACCAGTTACTATTTAATTTGAATTTTAGCGAATCCAATTTTATTTTTAAATTGATAAGGCAAAATAGCTTCATGCTCACCCACTTGCTTTAAGCTTTTTGGCATCCACTCGTAATTTTTTTCATTCAAAATAATAGAATTTCCTTTTACCAATTGACCCTCTTTCGAAAGCGTATTCACTATTAATTGATTTACTCCTTTTTGTTTTTGATGATACACAAAACTCATACCCGACTCATTTTCTATACTGCCATAGCCAATAAACTGATCCACATTTCGATCGGTTTGTTTTTTATCAATTGTTTTTACCCATTGTAAATTCCCTTTGATATCAAAGGACAAAAGGGCAATATTATTGGCACTATAAGTAACACTTGGATAACCAAATGAAGCATAAGGGTTCATCCATCTATTCCACATAAAGAGGCTAGGGCCCCAGCCCAATCTACCCCATGGATAAAAACCAAAAGGCCTGTTCCAGTAGTTAAACATAAAGGGATTGTAAAAAAGGCCTCCGTAAAAATAATCCCATCTTGAAAACATATTTCTATTTGAATAGGATGCTGCAGCTTCACTTATGACAACAAAACTACCATCGGCCTGTGTACTTACTTTATCTAAGTAAAACATATCAAAAGCACCTTTTAAATTTCTTTTATTGGTTACTAAGCCTCTTACCGCATCGGTAAATTTATTAGAGTTGGTGAGTATTTCTTTTTTTTCATTAATATCCCAAACATAAGAATACAAACCTTCGATATTTCCTTTTTGAGTTGTGGCATAATAAGAGTTCAAAATAACTCGTCCTGCTTTATTGTCAATCTTAACTCTTATATCATCTAATAATAAGCTATAATTTAAAATAGAAGATTCAATTACCTCTGCACCACTTGCCGATAAATACAATAAGCTTACTGCTGGCGCCATACCCTTTTGCGTCGCATTTCTTAAACAAAATAAATTACCATTATTATCTAATGCAAAATCTGATAAGCTAGATTTTTTATCAGTTGCATTAATACTTATTTCTGTTTCATTAATATTTTCAATATTCTTATTTAAAGTAATAGCTCTTACTTTAATGGCATTCGCATTTGTTGTGTTTACACTAAAAATAATTATTTTTTGACGATCCTCGCTTTCTAATAAATTAAAAACTTTCACACCAGAGCCTGGTCTAATTTTATCAGCAGAATCAACTACTCTTGGACTACCCACTAATAAGCCATCAGCATTTAATTCAGCCACGGCAGCATAGACTGTTGCCTTTACTTGGAACTGAAAAAATACATATACATTATTGGCATTGGTTATAAATTCAATGCCATTTAATTGGGTGGTTTTAATAAAAGATAAATCGTTTTGCTTCACTAGTTGCATTTTATCATTATACTGTGCAATAGTGGCAACACCCCCCACATTTTTATAAATCCAATAACGGCTTCCTACTTTTCCTAAAACTTCGTACTGCATATCTTCCTTATCGGATTTTTCAATACCCGCTACTTCATAAGATTGTGCAAATAAAAATTGCAAACCTAATAATAAGGACACCGAAATAGTTAAAAAAGACTTCTTCATAGTTTTCAATTTTATAACACAAATTTAATACAATAATTAGATTGCAAAATCTCCAAAAGTTAATATTAACGCTTGTTTAGTAAAAAGTTTAGAAAAATCTAAAAATTAGGCTTCCTTCAAACTTACATCCTGCCCGGATATGGAGAGGTTGTATTCCTGTCCCTGCTTTATGGCATAATTTGGAAGGCCATGACTAATGGGAAAATCAAAACAAATAGGATAAGTATATGCTGAAGTATGCTCTTTGATTATATCATAAGCCGTGGCTCCAAAGTCGGAAGATGGGTCTTTTAAATCGGTAAAACCTCCTATCACTAAACCAGCTAAATGATCAAACATACCTGCATTTTTACATTGTATCATTAAGCGGTCAATATTATAATGATATTCCCCCACATCTTCTATAAACAAAATTTTTCCATTTGTATCTATGGCATTTTTCGAACCTATCAAATGTGCTAGTATACATAAATTTCCGCCCACCAGTGCTGCTTTTGCATTCCCTAAAGTATTCATGGTATGCGCGGGTATTGTATAACTAGTTTTATGACCTTCTAATACTTGTTTCAAAGATTCTATATAAAGCTCACCCGCTTCTCCCTTCGCAAAGGCAGCCGCCATGGGACCATGTATGCTCATACAATTTTGCTGTAAAATAGCCGCATGTAAAACAGTGATATCGCTAAATCCAATTACCCATTTAGGCTGCTTATTAAAAGCCTTAAATTCTATTGTATTTATTATTCTACTTGCCCCATAACCACCCCTGGCGCAGAGTATGGCCTTCACAGAGGCATCGTCAAGCATAGTTTGAAGGTCTTCTGCCCTTTGCTGGTCGGTACCTGAAAAACTGTCCTTTTTTGCCCCAACAGTGGTTCCCAACTTTACCTTATAGCCCCATTTTTCAAGGGTTTGAATGCAAACTTGCACTTTTTCCAAGGGGATATATCCCGATGGACATACAATGCCAATGGTGTCGCCCTGCTGAAGATGAGACGGTTGAATCATACCACAATATTAAGTACTTTTGCTGCAATGAACACGCCTAAAAGATATTTGATTACAGCAGCCCTTCCTTATGCAAATGGACTGAAACATATTGGCCACTTGGCAGGCGCCTATTTGCCAGCAGATATTTATGTCCGCTACCTAAAAGCGCAGAAAAGAGATGTGGTTTTTGTTTGCGGAAGCGATGAGCACGGAACGGCTATTCCTATTCAAGCCACCAAGGAAGGTACCACGGCTCAAGCCATTATTGATAAGTACCATCCTATTATTGAGCAAAATTTTAAAGACCTAGGCATTGAGTTTGATATTTACCACCGAACTAGCGACCCCTTACACCACGAAACTGCTAGTGCATTTTTTAAAGACTTAGAAGCCAAGGGCGATTTAGAAACTAAAACTTCTGAACAATATTTTGATGAAGCTACTTCTACTTTTTTAGCGGATCGATATATAAAAGGTACTTGTCCTAATTGTAGTCATCCGGAAGCCTATGGCGACCAATGTGAAAAATGTGGTAAGAGCTTAAGTCCTGAAGAATTAATCAATCCAGTAAGTACTTTAAGTGGGCAAGCGCCTATTAAAAAAGAAACAACGCATTGGTATTTACCTTTAAATAAACACGAAGATTTTTTACGCCAATGGATTTTAAACGACCATGCAAAAGATTGGAGAGCCGCCGTGGTAGGACAATGTAAAAGTTGGATTGAAGGTGGCTTACTCCCAAGAGCAGTTACCCGCGATTTAGACTGGGGCGTAAAAGTACCACTAGCCTCTGGCGCTGGAAAAGTTTTATACGTTTGGTTTGACGCGCCTATTGGATATATCAGTGCTACCAAACAATGGGCACTTAATAATGGAAAAGATTGGACTCCTTATTGGAACGATAAAGAAACGAAGCTGGTTCATTTTATTGGTAAAGACAATATTGTTTTCCATTGTATTATTTTTCCTATCATGTTAAAATTGCATGGAAATATTTTACCTGAGAATGTACCCGCGAATGAATTTATGAATTTAGAAGGTGATAAGATGAGCACTTCTAAAGGTTGGAGTATAGAAATGGATGACTTTATAAACAAGTGGATTAAAAAAGACAATGGAGGTAATGGCCTTGCCGATAGTCTTCGTTTTTATTTAACCGCCATTGCACCAGAATCAAAGGATAGTGAATTTACTTGGAAAGGATTTCAAGATTCTGTAAATGGAGAGCTAGTAAGCATATTCGCCAATTTTGTAAATAGAACCTGGGTGCTAATGCATAAATTATGCAAAGGAAAAGTACCTGCTATTCATATTGAATTTTTAGATGATGAAGACCAGGCTATATTAATTAGCGTTAAAGAAAGCAAGGAAAAAATTACTGAATTATTAGAGCAGTATAAATTTAGAGAAGCACAGTTTGAAGTCATTAATTTAGCGCGCTTATGCAATCAATATATGCAAAAAAAGGAGCCATGGATACTTGCTAAAAATATAGATACCGACCCTACAGCGCAAGCCAAGATTGATAACACCATGCATGCTTGCTTGCAACTATGTGCCAACCTTGCAATTTTAATAAATCCATTTTTACCTTTCACGGCTAAAAAAATGTGCTACATGATGAAAGTAGTGGATAGAATGCTAGAATGGGAAAACGCTGGTGGTTTTAATTTATTAAAAGTAGGTTATAGCTTACGTCCCCCTGAATTATTATTTAGAAAAATAGAAGATGAAGAAATTGAAGCAGAACTAGCTCAATTAAAAAGCAATCTCAACGCTAAAAAAACAACTATGGATAATATTACGCCAGCTGCAGGCCCTGCAGATGCGAAAGACAAAAGCTTGAAGCCTGAAATTGTTTTCGATGATTTTGGAAAAATAGATTTACGCGTAGGTACCATCATTGATGCAAAGAAAGTGGAAAAAGCAGATAAGCTTTTACAATTAGAAGTAGACCTTGGTACTGAAAAAAGAACCATACTATCTGGTATTGCCATGCATTTTGACCCAGCTGCTATTATTGGTAAGCAAGTAGTGGTGGTTGCAAATTTAGCCCCTCGTACAATGCGCGGTGTTGAAAGCAAGGGTATGATATTAATGGCAGAAGATGCGAATGGTAAATTATACTTTGTTCAACCTTCAGAGGCGATTGCTCCTGGAAGTACAATTTCATAAATAAAAATAAATAAGAAAATATACCTGTTCCAATTTATTTTAAACAGAATTATCAGTATAAAAAAAGCCCTTCAAATTTCGAGGGGCTTTTTTTTATAAATGATTAGAGGTTAATATATAATGAGAAAAGATACTATTACGCAGCGAACTTTCGAGCGAAGCGAGCTGTGAGCTAGGAATAGGTATCTTTTCTCATGCTTTTGTTAAAATAAAAAAGGCCCCAAAATATGGAGCCTTTTTTTAAGTTCGATATGACTATATACATTCCTTTAGTTCCTTCTCAGTATAAGCTAAACCATGTTGTTTTAATACCTCATCTGGTACACCCGCCCACATATTAGGCACGTTACCCATATAGCCTAAGTCTTTCACACCAATTTCTGCAGTGTAAAAACCAGTGGTTACCAAGTCTCTTATTTTATTAAAAAAGCTTACACCTTGTGCTAATTCTGGGGCTGCTTTTTGAGGATAAGCAATTTCATCTACGATGGCTATTTGCTCCTTGCCAGAACATTCTGTAAAGGCCTTAGCATGTTTTTTATAACTATGTAGGTCTAACCATTTTAAACCGCCACGCATTGGTACTTGATGATCGGGCATATCTTTTACAATAAACTCGATAAACTCAGGTACTTTGGCATCGGTAGCAGAACCGCTTACTGCATCTTTTGGAATAATAATATCAGATAGTAAAGTAATGGTAGCCATTTCATGTTCAGTGAAAAAATTAGGCTGTGCTTTTACTTTCACTAAATAATCTTTTTCTTCCTGCATACGGTCGTCCATATTCACTTCAGCTACTGTAGTGGCTGAACTTTTACAAGCTTCTACTAGCACAGCTGTTGAAACTGTACCTAATATCATCGCTTTGATGGATTTTCTTCTGTCCATAATATTTTAAATTAAAATTTTATAAATTTTGGTTTTAGTATTAGTTCAAATTCAAAACTATATATTTTGTTTTTGTAGTTGATCTAATACATATTCTGAAGTACGCATAGACAATGCTAAAATGGTCCATGTAATATTTTTATCTGCCTGAGAAGTAAATACCGATCCATCTACGCAGAATAAATTCTTACAATCAAAGGCTTGTCCAAATGCATTCAATGGAGCTGATTTTTTATCGGCACCCATACGCACTGTTCCCGCTTCGTGAATAATATTTCCTGGATTAGACAAACCGTATTTATTACTTGCATCATCTTGATCGCCCCAAGTAATAACGGCACCCATTTCATGCATTATTTCACGGAAGGTTTCTTTCATGTGTTTTGCTTGCTTCACTTCATACTCAGAATTCTTACAATCAAATTTCAACACAGGAATACCATATTTATCTACCACATCAGGGTCGATGCTACATTTATTATCAAAGCTAGGTACTGCTTCACCGCGTCCGCCCATTCCTACATTCGCGCCATAAAAGAAACGAACATCTTCTTTTAATGATTCACCATATCCACCTGCTTCCTTGGTTTTACCATTTACTTGAAACTTACCATTCATGCCTTGCATACCCATTCCAAAACCATAACCAGGTTGGCTCATACCTCCCCAATATTCAATATGGTAACCACGAGGGAAGTCTAATTTTTTATTATCCAACCACCATGGAGTATACACGTGCATTCCACCCACTCCATCTTCATTGTAGCGCTTACGTCCAAATAAAGCAGGTATCACACCACCCATTGCAGCACCTGTAGAATCGTGTAAATAATGTCCAACAACGCCAGAGCTATTTGCTAAACCATTTGGATGTTTTGTTGATTTTGAGTTCAATAACAAACGAGCGGTTTCACAAGTACTTGCTCCAAGGATAACCACCTTAGCATTAATTTGATATTCTTGATTGTCAAATTTATTGACATAAGAAACCCCTGTTGCTTTTCCTTCATTGTCTGTCATGACTTCACGTGCCATCGCACCAGTGATTAAATCTACGTTGCCTGTTAATATAGCTGGTCGAACTAAAACAGAAGAAGAAGAAAAGTCGCCGTATACTTTACAAGAACGATTACATTGACCGCAATAAAAGCAAGCCCCACGTTCGTCATTAATTTTTTTAGTTAAAATAGATAAACGAGAAGGGATCACAGGAATATTAATGCCTGTAGCCGCTTTCTTAAACATTAATTCATGTAAACGAGGTTTTGGAGGAGGTAAGAAAATTCCATCAGGATCATTTTCACGACCTTCATTGGTTCCGTATACACCAATTAATTTATCAATTTTATCATAATAAGGTTTAATGTCCTCGTAGCCAATTGGCCAATCATCCCCTAAACCATCAATACTTTTTCGCTTAAAATCTTTTGGTCCAAAACGAAGGGAGATACGACCCCAATGGTTCGTACGACCTCCAACCATTCTAGCTCTCCACCACTCAAACTTATCGCTACCTGGAGTTTGCGTATAAGGCTCTCCATCAATTTCCCAACCCCAGAAAGAGGCATCGAAATCACCGAAGGGTCTCATTTTTGTACTGGCTCCACGACGAGGTGAATCCCAAGGATTTTTTAACTGTGATGAGTTTTTAGCAGGATCAAATTCTGGACCTGCTTCTAATAAACAAACTTTTAATCCCGCTTTTGATAATACATAGGCAGCCATTCCACCACCGGCACCTGAACCCACAATTACTGCATCGTATTTTTTGGGAGAAACTTTTACTTCAAAATTAGACATAAGGCAATCGTTTTTGCTATTGTAATTAAAGAATGAATTTAAAGAAAAAATTGAATGAAATGCAAAAAAGACCCCCTCATTTTATGAACGGGATTTTAAAATAAAAAAGGGCCCCGTTTTGTGGGACCCTTTTGAAAAAAATCATAAGAAAGGTTTTACGAACAGCCCATGCTTGTACCGCAGTTTAAACATTTATAACAAGTACCGCTTCTTATTGTAATATGTCCGCAAGTGCTACAAGCAGGCGCATCGCTTTGCATGCTCTTAGCTGCTGCAGTAACATTGTCCATTGAACCATTCGCTTCTACGGCTACAGCTGCTTTAGCTACTGGAGCGGCTACTGGTGCTGTTACGCGAATGCTACTTAGTTCAGGCTTGCCTACTAGTGTAATATCTCCTTCCTCGCCTAAGTTCTCTACTGTAGGCTTATCTAATACATGTACTAAATCGGTTCTGCCTAAATATTCATAAGCTAAAGAGCGGAATATAAAGTCAACGATAGAAGTAGTGGTTTTAATATTTGGATGATCGACCATTCCAGAAGGCTCGAACTTAGTGAATACAAATTTCTCTACGAACTCTTCTAAAGGCACCCCATATTGTAAGCCAACAGAAATAGAGATAGCAAAGCAGTTCATTAAACTACGAAGTGTAGAACCTTCTTTTGCTAAGTCAATAAATATTTCACCTAAAGTGTTATCGTTGTATTCTCCTGTTCTTAAGAATAATACTTGACCGCCAATTCTAGCTTTCTGTGTAAAGCCACGACGCTTCGCAGGTAAAGATTTACGCTCTACAATGCGAGACAATTGACGCTTGAATTTAGTGTCGGTAGAAGCAGCCATTCTTTTTTGAACTTCTTCTAATAACTCATCTACATTCAATTTACTTAAGTCCACTAATTGAGAACCGCCATTCACAGTTAATTCCTCTTCAGCAGTAGCGTCTGTTTTTTTCTTCTTATCAGACTTAGTACTTAATGGTTGGCTTAATTTAGAACCATCACGGTAAATAGCATTCGCTTTTAAACCTAATGACCAACTCATTAAATAAGAATCTGCAATTTCTTCAACAGTCGCTTCGTTCGGAAGGTTGATAGTTTTAGAAATCGCACCAGATAAGAATGGTTGACAAGCAGCCATCATTCTAATATGTCCATGTGCATGAATATATCTAACGCCTTTTTTACCATTTTTATTCGCACAATCAAATATAGACAAATGCTCATCTTTCAATGCTGGTGCACCTTCTACAGTCATAGTACCACATACATAATCATTGGCTTCGTCAATTTGATCTTCTGTAAATCCTAAGGCTTCTAATAAATTAAAACTCCAGTCAGCAAATACTTCTTCTTTAAAACCTAATCTTGTTAAACAAGCGTCGCCTAAAGTAAAGCGGTTAAAAATAAATCCGATTTCAAATGCAGATTTAGCAGCACCATTTAATTTTGCAATTTCTTCTGCTGTAAATCCTTTCGCTAATAAAGACTCATTATTAATATGTGGCGCCCCTACGAAACTTGCATGTCCTACAGCGAAGTTTACAATGGCATCATTTTCTGCTTGAGAATAACCCAAGTTCTTTAATGATTGTGGCACCGATTGGTTGATAATTTTAAAGTACCCACCACCAGATAATTTTTTAAATTTCACTAAAGCAAAATCTGGCTCAACACCTGTGGTATCGCAATCCATTACAAGCCCAATAGTTCCAGTTGGAGCAATAACAGTAGTTTGTGCGTTTCTATAACCATATTTTTCTCCTAATTGAACTGCATCATCCCAAGCCTTTGTAGCAGCTTTCAATAAATAATCAGGAGTATATTGAGCTTTAATTCCTTGTGGTTTAATTTCAATACCTACATAAGCATCTTCTGCATCATAAGCAGCAGCACGGTGATTACGCATTACACGTAACATGTCTTCTTTATTTTCTTCATATCTATCGAAGGCACCTAAGAAAGAAGCCATCTCTGCAGATGTTTTATACGCCACACCCGTCATGATTGCTGTGATAGCACCAGCTACACCACGAGCTTGCTCGCTATCGTAAGCAATACCACTTACCATTAACATAGAACCCAAGTTCGCAAAACCTAAACCAGTGGTTCTGTAGTCATAAGATAATTGTGCTACTTCTTTAGAAGGGAACTGCGCCATTAAAATAGATACTTCTAATACAGTCTGCCATAATCTTGTGGTGTATTCAAAACCATCTACATCAAATGAATTATCTGATTCGTTGAAGAATTTACGCAAGTTGATAGACGCCAAGTTACAAGCTGTATTGTCCAAGAACATATATTCTGAACATGGGTTAGAGGCATTGATGCGTCCACCTTTTGGACAAGTATGCCACTCATTAATAGTAGTGTCATATTGTGTTCCTGGATCGGCACAACGCCAAGCAGCATTTGCAATTTGATCCCATACTTCACGCGCAGGAATTGATTGCATTACACGACCATCTGTTCTTGCTTTTAATTCCCAGTTGCCATTTTCAGACAATGCTTTAAAGAAGCTATTGGGAATACGTACAGAGTTGTTTGAGTTTTGGCCAGACACTGTTGCGTAGGCTTCTCCTTCATAACTATTATCATAACCAGCCGCAATTAAAGCAGCTACTTTATCTTCTTCTTTTACTTTCCAGTTAATAAAATCCATTATTTCTGGATGGTCTAAATCTAAACAAACCATTTTAGCAGCACGACGTGTTGTACCACCAGATTTAATAGCACCTGCAGCACGGTCACCAATTTTTAAGAAACTCATTAAACCACTTGATGAACCACCACCAGATAATTTTTCATTCGCTCCACGAATTTGAGAGAAGTTTGTTCCTACTCCAGAACCATATTTAAAAATTCTTGCTTCTCTTGTCCATAAATCCATGATACCCCCTTCGTTCACTAAATCATCACTTACACTTAATATAAAACAAGCATGTGGTTGAGGACGCTCGTAGGCACTTGTTGATCTTTTTAATTTTTTATCTGTAGGATCTACATAATAGTGACCTTGTGCACCACCAGTGATACCATAGCTCTCATGCAATCCTGTATTAAACCATTGTGGCGAGTTAGGTACACAGGCTTGATTTAATATACTATATACTAATTCCTCATAGAATACTTGCGCATCTTTCTCAGTTGCGAAATAACCATAACGCTCTCCCCACACTCTCCAACAATTTGCCATACGATGTGCAACTTGCTTCACCGTTGTTTCACGACCTAATGAACCATCTGGTTGTGGCACACCTGCTTTTCTAAAATATTTTTGTGCAAGAATATCTGTTGCAATTTGACTCCACTGTTTCGGCACCTCCACATTGGTCATTTCAAATACTTTTTCTCCGTTTGGATTTTTGATAACGCTATCTCTGTAGTCGTATTCAAATTGATCGAATGGAGAAACATTCTCTTTAGTAAATCGGCGAGAAAACTCTAAGCCTTTTTTTGTTTTTGTAGTAGCCATGGTCTTTGTTCTATTTTTGGATGTTAGTGGGTTATCCCAATGGGTTTTTCAAAAACCTTCTTGGGTATACGAAAATATCTTTCTACAACGAGATTACAGGCATGGAAATATCAACAGCTGTGGAAAAGATATGTGGATTAAATTAAACAGCTTATCCGGCTTGATTTCCGTGATTTATCCCCAACCTATGTTAGTTTCTGAGAAAAAAAACCTGCCCATTTTAGGTTTTTTTAGTAATAAATACAGATTGCTTGCAATACATACAATTAAATTGGATAATTTTGAGGATTCCAATAAAAAGCTGCACCTTACGGGGGTCTAAGAAATGAAGCATACTCTATACAATATCATACAGGAAGGTAAGGCGAATGCAAAAAAAGCACTGGCTATTTTAATAGACCCAGACAAGCTTAATAATGAAAGCCTACACCAAACCATTGAAATAGCTATTAAGTCAAAAGTGGACTATTTCTTTGTAGGAGGTAGCTTGGTAGTTACAGATACACTAGATACTACCGTTGCGGCTATTAAAAAACAATGCAGTATTCCAGTTATTCTTTTCCCGGGCTCTCCAGATCAAATCACTGCTAAAGCAGATGCGCTTTTATACTTGTCTTTAATCTCTGGTCGTAATGCGGAACTACTTATTGGGCACCATGTGGTAAGTGCTCCTTTTATTAGACAAAGTGGATTAGAAATTATGTCAGTAGGTTACATGTTAATTGATGGCGGTTCTCCTACTACCGTTTCTTATATATCTAATACCAACCCCATCCCTTCAAATAAGAACGATATTGCTATATGTACAGCTATGGCAGGAGAAATGCTAGGCCTTCAATTAATATATATGGATGCGGGCAGTGGTGCGCAAAGACCCATTCCTACTGCGATGATACAAGAAGTGGCAAAACATATTCAAGCCCCTTTAATTATTGGTGGTGGTATTACTACGCCAGAAAAAGCCATTGAAAATTGCAAAGCAGGTGCCGATATTATTGTGATTGGAAATGCAGTAGAAAAGGACCCAAGCCTAATTAAGGCAATGGCCGAAGCTATTCATAGCTTGAATAAATAATCTGTTCTTAATTACTACTAGAAACTCATCATTTCTTTGAACTTCACTGTTTGTCTACGGCTAATTTCAATCTTCTCTCCTCCCTTTAACTCCACTAATAAGCCTCCATTGAAATAAGGTTCTATCTTTTCAATCCAGTGCAGGTTAATAATATGCTTACGATTGGCCCTGAAAAATACATGCTCGTCCAACCTTTCCTCTAAGGCATTCAAGGACTTTAAAATAAGTGGCTTATTAGAAGAGAAGTATACTTTAGCATAATTGCCTACACTTTCAAACAATCTAATTTCTTCTAGTTTAACGAACCAGCATTTCTCTCCATCTTTTACAAAAACCTGATCGCTTTCCGATAAAGGCCCACGCGTATTACCCGATAAACTTGCGCGTTCTAATTGAATTTCCGCTTGTAGTTTTTGAATGGCGTCTGCTAATCTTTTTGGGTCGATAGGTTTTAATAAATAATCTAGCGCATTCACTTCAAATGCTTTTAAAGCAAACTCATCGTAAGCGGTGGTAAATATAACTTTAGGCGATTTCTCTAATTCAGCTAGTAAATCAAAGCCGGTTTTGCCTGGCATTTGAATATCTAGAAAAATTAATTCCGGATGTGCTAAATCTATTTTCTCTACCCCCTCGTCCACATTACTAGCCTCATCAATAATTTCTATTTCAGGATGTTGTTCTAGTAATTTTTTTAACTCATTTCTAGCTAATCTTTCGTCGTCTATTATAATGGCTTTAATGGGCATGTCTCTATAATTTTAATGTGAAATAGGTATAACTAATTTAGCAGTCACTTCATTCGGCGCGCATTGAAATATTTCAAAAATGGCTTGGCCACGGTATAAAATATTTAATCTTTCTCTGGTACTTTGTAAACCAAAGCCATCCTTCTCCGTTTGTTGAAGTAGACCTGTATTTTGTACAATCAAAACTAATTTATCATTCTCTACTGTAGAAATAATTTTTATAGTACAATCGCCAGGTTGCTTGCCCAGTCCGTGTTTGATGGCATTTTCCACTAAGGTTTGTAACATCATGGGTGGAATTTGATGAGATAAAGTTTTAGACTCCACTTCATATACCACTTTTAATCTATCTGCAAAACGTATGTATTCCAAGGCTAAATAATCCTTCACAATATCAAGCTCTTTTTCCAAGCTTGCAATTTCCACTTTATCTACCTGAATACTACATCTTAAAATATTACTAAGCTCTGTGATGGCCTGTCTTGCTCTTTTCGGATCTTCATCTACCAAGGCCCTAATACTATTTAAAGCGTTAAATATAAAATGAGGATTAATTTGAGACTTAATAGTTTTTAATTCTAATTCTTTAATCATGGTTTCCAATCTCACTTTCTTAATTTCTTCTGTATTGGTAAACTCAATGTAATGCCATAATACATAAACCGACATCCATACTAAAAAAATGGGCGTATCAAAAATGATACTAAATAAAAATCTTCTTGATAAAGAAAAATTTCTTCCTGGCTCATATAGCTTTAATACATCTGCTAAATAACTTGTAGAGAAACTATTAATGATAGAAAAAACAAATAATAAAAAACCTAATTTCCACCATTGATTAGAGGGCATGGGCGGACGCAAAGAAAAACGGTGCATGGTCTCCCTTAACAAATGGGTTAACAAAATGCCTATGGATAAGTTAATGGCTAATCTTGGATAAAATATGGGGTTCAATTCTTTGTCTAAAATAGAGGCAAAAAATAGAATAGTTAAGCCATAGCTAAACCAGCCTGCAATCTGACAAATCCAATATAGTGAGCTTTGCTTTTTCATCTAGTTCAAATTTACCTCTTTAAACTAGGTTTTGAGCCTATTATATTGACTAATGGTCTATTTCTAGGCTATACGGCAAGCCCTAAATTCTATTTAAACTTTTGCGGTATATTTATGTTATTAATTTACTTTTACACTCTAATTAGAACTGATGCATATTGAGGCTGGACCATTATTAAAAACTATTGACTCCCCGGAAGATTTAAAAGATATTTCCAGGGAGAAACTGCATCAGGTTTGTGATGAATTACGCCAGTATATTATTGACGTGGTGAGCGTTCACGGAGGGCACTTTGCAGCCAGCCTTGGGGTGGTTGAATTAAGCGTAGCCCTTCATTATGTGTACAATACACCTTATGATCAATTAGTATGGGATGTAGGTCATCAGGCTTATGGACATAAAATTTTAACAGGCCGTCGCGACGAGTTTATAAGCAATAGAAAATACAATGGCTTAAGTGGTTTCCCAAAGAGATCTGAAAGTGAGTACGACACTTTTGGCGTAGGCCACTCTTCTACTTCTATATCTGCTGCTTTAGGTATGTCCATGGCCGCTAAGTATAAAAAAGAAAATAGAAAATCGGTAGCCATTATTGGAGATGGTTCTATGACAGCGGGTATGGCCTTCGAAGCCATGAACCATGCGGGTGTAGCAGATAGTGATGTACTTATTATTTTGAATGATAACTGTATGAGCATTGACCCCAATGTGGGCGCCTTAAAAGAATACTTAACAGATATTAGCACTTCTCCTACTTATAATAAATTTAGAGATGAGCTATGGGAGTTGATGGGTAAACTACCTATTGGCAAAACCTTTACTAGAGACATGGCATCCAAGGTAGAAGCTGGATTGAAAGGTATGGTCTCTAAAAGTAGCAACTTATTTGAAGCACTTCAATTAAGATATTTCGGACCAATTGATGGACATAATATTTCTAACTTAGTAGATACCTTAAAAGATTTAAAAGAAATACCGGGTCCTAAAATTTTACATATTCTAACCGTGAAAGGTAAGGGCTATGCACTTGCAGAAAAAGATCAAACCAAATGGCATGCGCCAGGTTTGTTTGATAAATTAACTGGTGAGATTTTTAAGAAAAAAATTGAAACTCCTCAACCACCTAAATACCAAGATGTATTTGGACATACTATTGTGGAGCTCGCAAAAACTAATCCGCTTATTATGGGTATTACCCCTGCCATGCCAAGTGGTTCCTCTTTGAAGTTTATGATGGAATCCATGCCAGACAGGGCTTTTGATGTAGGTATTTGCGAACAACATGCAGTTACCCTAAGTGCTGGCTTAGCCACACAAGGCATTAAAGCATTTTGTAATATTTATTCTTCCTTCATGCAAAGAGCCTATGATCAAGTTATTCACGATGTAGCCTTACAAAATTTACCTGTGGTATTTTGTTTAGACAGAGCAGGGCTTGTAGGAGAAGACGGGCCTACACATCATGGATGTTATGATATTGCTTTTTTTAGATGTATTCCTAATATGATTATTGCAGCACCAATGAATGAAATTGAATTGCGCAATCTCATGTATACATCTCAACTTCCTACTATACAATCTCCTTTTGTAATTCGTTATCCAAGAGGAGAAGGCGTTACCATTGATTGGCAAAAACCATTCGAAGAAATTACCATTGGTAAAGGTAGAAAAATAAAAGACGGAAAAGAGGTTGCTATTTTATCTTTAGGGCATCCTGGAAATTTTGCGCAAACAGCTATTAGAAATTTAAGAGAAGAAGGCATTGACCCTGCACATTACGATATTCGTTTTGTAAAACCCATTGACGAGGCATTATTACATGAAGTATTCCAAAAATATGATAAGGTCATTACCATAGAAGATGCTACTATTGTAGGAGGTATGGGCTCTGCTATTTTAGAATTCATGAACGAACATAATTACCATAGCAAAATTACCATGCTAGGTATTCCTGATAGTATTGTTGAACATGGAAGCTTAAAAGAATTATACCATGAGTGTCATTACGATGCATTAGCTATTGCCGATGCCGTGAAAGCCTTACTGGGTAAGCAGATTATGTCTGAGGTATAAAGTTTACTAAAACAAGTACACTAATAAAAATTAAGCTACCCTTAGTTTCAACCTTTTTAGTTTAAGCTTGGATCGAAATCTCCTAAGTTCTCTTCTTTTCTTTCCTCTTCTTGAATCGGATCATCTTTGAAAGATTCTAAATTAGGCGTTTCATAAGAATCAAAATTATCTACATGGCCGGGTTCTAAATCGTCTTCTCTGTTTTCATTCCATTCAATGATGAAATTATTACGTCCCTCACCCACCATGAGCTTCATGTATTTTTGTTGAGATAATTCAAGTATGGATAAGAATAAAAATAAGGCGTGTACCCTGTCTTGGCAAATATCAAATACTTTTTCAAATGCCACCGTCTTGCCTTCTTTTACAATGTCTAATAAATAAGACCTGCTGCCTTCCATGGTGTAATTATATCTAACCACTGTATGCACCGGTCTATTTTGACGCTCTTGTAAACGAGTCATTACTTTTTCAAACGACTTCATTAATTTAAATAAAGTAACTGTTTGTAGCTCTGTGCCCTCCGCTGCTTCTTCTCCCACCAGTGACATCTCTTTTTGAATATTACCTCTCTTCATCATTAACATTCTAAGCGCTTCTAAGTCGGCCATTTGCACTGCCGCTTCTTTATACTTTTTGTATTCTAAAATTTTGTCAATTAATTCTTGTCTTGGATCAATTTCATTACCTAAGGCGTCCAACTCTTTTCTTGGTAATAATAATTTGGCCTTAATGCGCATTAAAGTAGAAACGAATAAAATAAATTCACTACTTAGTTCAATATTCACCTTTTCTTGGTCTTGAATAAAATGCAAAAAATCGTTGATAATTTTAGTAATCTGGATATTGTAAATATCCATTTCATCTCTTTCAATAAAGAAAAGTAAGAGGTCAAAAGGCCCTTCAAATTGGTCTACCTTAATCGAATAATTAGTTGGCTGATTCATTGTTACAAAGAAAAGGAATTGACATTAATTTATGGTCAATTGAGCAAGTATTTATCCACTTTTATGCTAAAATGAAGCATCTTTACCCAAAAATTTGTGCATGGACAAAAAGCTGATTAATCTGGCTATTTTTTCTATCCTTTCCATCGTTTGGGGTAGTTCCTTTATCCTTATCAAAGAAGGGCTCACTGCACTTTCTGCCTATCAAGTAGCTTCTTTAAGAATGTTATTTTCTGGACTCGTTTTACTGCCCTTTGCAATAACTGCCTTTAAAAAAATTCCCCAAGAAAAAATGGGCATTGTATTTTTATCTGGGTTTTTAGGCAATTTTATTCCCTCCTACCTTTTTTGTATTGCAGAAACCAATATCGATAGTTCCTTAGCAGGCATTTTAAATTCACTCACCCCCTTATTTACCATACTAGTGGGTTTATCTTTTTTTAATACCTCTACTAATAAACAAAAAATGCTAGGGGTCATTATTGGCTTCATCGGTCTTTGTTTACTTTTTGCTGCAGGTAAAAATATTAGTTTTAAAAACCTCTCCTTTGCCTCTTTGGTTTTAGTAGCCACTTTTTTTTATGGCTTAAATGTAAATGTGGTAGGTAAGTATTTAAATAATATGCGCGCTATTGATATTGCCTCTGTGGCCTTTGCTTTTTTAATTATACCAAGCGCCTTTATACTTTATTTAACGGGTTATTTTAGTATGTCATTTAATAGCCCAGGTTTCCAACAGGCTACCATGGCAAGTATTGTTTTAGGAGTAGTAGGCACTGCTATTGCCTCTATTTTATTTTATATGCTTATTAAAAGGTCTAGTATTATTTTCGCTTCCATGGTTACCTATGGTATTCCTGTTATTGCAGTGGCCTGGGGCCTGTATTATGGCGAGTCTATTTCAACCTTACAAATAGGTAGCCTACTTATAATACTAGCAGGCGTGTATATAGTAAATAAGCCCCAACGCAGTTAGTGTTAGGGCTTATAAAGTATTATAAATCTAAGACGATTTTATAAAGTTCAAGATGAATGATAGTTTCTTAAACAGTCATTATCTCTTTTTCCTTTGATTCTAAATGTTTTTCTACTAGGGCAATATGCTTATCGGTGATAACTTGAATTTCATCTTCAGCTCCTTTACAAATATCTTCACTCAAACCCTCTTTTTGTAATTTCTTTACTTGCTCAATATGGTCACGTCTAATATTGCGAATCGATACCTTACTTAGTTCTCCTTCAGCACTTGCCTTTTTAAATAATTCCTTTCTTCTCTCTTCAGTTAAGGGTGGTGTAAACAAACGAATCTGAATTCCATCGTTTTGCGGGGTAATACCAATATTAGCAGCCATGATGGCTCTTTCAATTAAGGGTAGCATATTTTTTTCCCAGGGTTGAATACTCAGGGTTCTACTATCTAATATTTGCACGTTACCCACTTGGCTAATGGCTGTAGGTGTACCATAATAATCTACATTGATACCCTCTAAAATAGAAGGAGAAGCCTTGCCCGCTCTAATTTTAGAAATTTCAATTTCTAAATGATTAATGGCCTTTTTCATCCCTGCTTCGGCACTAACTGTTACTTTCTTTAATTCTTCTGACATACATATTCATTGAGGCTACAAAGCTAATAAATCCTAGCTATTGTTGATAAGTCTTTTTTTGGGCTTTTTCCTAAATTTTCAGTGCAAATTAGCCTACGAATTCTATCTTTGCCCTCAACCCTATAGCTATGAATAAATCAACTGCAGAATTAACAAAGATTGCCTCTCAAATTAGAAGAGATATTGTAAGAATGGTACACGCGCAACAAAGCGGACACCCAGGTGGTTCATTAGGTTGTGCTGATTTCTTAACAGCCCTTTATTTTAAAGTCATGAAAATTGATACTAACTTTTCAATGGATGGTATCAATGAAGATCTTTTCTTTTTATCGAATGGTCATATCTCTCCGGTTTTTTATTCAGTATTAGCAAGGTCTGGTTATTTTGATATAAAAGAATTAGCCAGTTTTAGAAAAATAAATTCAAGACTACAAGGTCATCCAACTACACACGAAAAATTACCAGGTATAAGAATTGCTAGTGGTTCTTTAGGACAAGGATTAAGCGTTGCCATTGGTGCGGCTTTAACTAAAAAATACAATAAAGACAATAGAACAATTTATAGCCTTCATGGCGATGGTGAATTACAAGAAGGACAAATTTGGGAAGCGGTCATGTTCGCTGCACATAATAAAGTAGACAACTTAATTGCTACAGTGGATGTGAATGGTCAACAAATTGATGGACCTTTAAGTAAAGTATTATCATTGGATAGTTTAGAAGATAAATTCAAAGCCTTTCATTGGACCGTTTTACATATGGACGGACATGACATGGAAAATATAGTTACTACACTTGACAAAGCTAAATCCCTAACAGGACAAGGTAAACCTATTTGTATTTTAATGAAAACTGAAATGGGTAAGGGTGTTGACTTTATGGAAGGTAGTCATGAGTGGCATGGTATTGCACCAAACGACGAGCAACTTACAAAAGCATTAGGACAACTAGAAGAAACTATGGGCGATTATTAAATACAGGAATTTTATAGAATATAAATTCCTGTATTTAATCTCTAATAAATCTCTTATTGATTTTTTTACTTTTTCCCATCATAATAAATTATAAATAATTTATTATGTCATTTTAATTATAGAAATTTTATAGAATATAAATTTCTATATTTAATCTCTTTTTAATTTTTTTTAGTTTCTCCTATCATGATAAATTAAGTCTAATTTATCATGTCATTTCATTAACTTATTTTTTCGAACAGACGTGCCGAAGCTTTGCGCGCTGGAATCCATCCTGCTGCCACCGCAATGACAACTACTAAAAGAATAATGGCTATATAATCTTCTGCCATGGGTTTTACAGGATAATAATCAATTACAAAAGAATTACCTCCCAGTTTTATAAAATGAAATTTGTTTTGCAACCAGCAAAATAAACTAGCCAAGCCCCCGCCAATAAAGGCGCCCATAAAGGCCATAATACCCGATAGCATTAAAAATATTTTTTGAATATCCCAAGGCCTAGCGCCCATGGCATGCAGCACATGAATGTCTTTTTGTTTTTCTAAAACGAGCATGGTTAAAGCCCCTACCAAATTAAAAGAAGCCACTATCATAATTAAGGCAAGAATGGCAAAGATGATCCACTTTTCCATTTGCATAATTTTATAGAGGTCGGCATTTTGTTGGTACTTATCTTTTACTTGAAAAGCAGGGCCTAATTGTTTATTAACGGTGTTCATGACTTCCGGTAACTTATCGGGCATGACCGAAATTTCAATAGCAGAATATTGATTTGAATCTAAATCAAATAAATACTGTGCAAAAGCATAATTGGTAAAAATATACTGGTCGTCAAATTCTTGTTGCACGGAAAAGGCACCGCCTTGCACTGCCGTCAAATTATTTAATTGATTGATATTGGTAAAACCCTTGCCCGACCTATTGACAGCAAATAATTGTAAAGTGTCACCAATAAATGAACGAAACAATCCCAGCTTCTGTTCGACGCCAATGCCTAATAATAAAATGGGATTTTCCATATTGCCCATTACATATTGGCCTCGCTTCATGTACTTAGCGATATTATTTATTTTACTGTGATTTTTATCTACTCCTTTCACGAGCACTACCGATTGCAAATCGCCTTTCACAAGTAGGGCTCTACTTTCTACAACCTTACTTACCGCCTTTACCCCTTCTATATTTTTTATTTTTTCAAAAGGCGCATCTTGCATGGTAAAAAATTTACCCTGCACAGGTGTCACGCGTACATCGGCATAAAAGTCGGCATACAAACCTTTGACTACTTCTGTAAATCCATTGGAAACACTTAGCACAATAATAAGGGCAGCCGTACCTACTGCAATGGCCACAACACTTACCCAGGCAATCATTTGAATTGCTTGAAAATTATATTTTCCTCTAAAATAACGCCATGCAAATAAAAAATGCACTTATAAATTTTTTAGAATCTCATCCATTTTAAAAACATAATCCAATGTATCATCTAAGTAAAATTGCAATACAGGAATGCGTCTTAATTGATGCTTCATGGTATCAGAAAGATGCTTCTTGATTTCCCATGCCTGTGCTTGAATTTTCTTAAAAGAGGCTTCTGTATCCTTTACCTGAAATAAACTCAAATAAATTCTAGCCTCTAATAAATCAGGGGTCACTTTCACAGAAGAGATGGAAATCATCCCTCCCTGTAAATTAGTAAGCCCTAATTTTAAAAAGATATCGTTAAGGGCGCTCTGAATGGCCCCGGCCACCTGTTTTTGTCTTTTTCCTTCCTCCATAATCAAAATCGTTGATTCACTGTAAAATTAGTTACTTTGCTGATTATTTCGTGGAATAGTTTTATTATGAAGAAATTTTTTCGCATCATTAGTTATATTAAGGAATACAAGGCACAAATGACCTGGTATGGCCTTTTTATTACACTTTCAATTGTATTTAGCCTTTTCTCCCTTGGGATGCTCACCCCCTTTTTAGACCTCATTTTTAACGATAGCAAAAGTTCATTGAGTAGCTTACCTGTTAACGCCATGAATTCCAATGGAATTAAAGATATAATTTATGGCTTTTTACAAAATATAATTGCCAAATCTGGCAAATCATATGCATTAGGTTGGATTTGCTTATTTATCATTGTATCCATTTTCTTTAAAAATTTATTTCTTTATTTGTCTTATTATTTTTTAGCGCCTATTAGAAATGAGGTAACTAGGAAATACTCAAAATTACTGTATAATAAAATATTAGCGCTTCCCATTGGCTACTTTACCGAACAAAGAAAAGGCGATATATTAAGTAGATCTTCCAATGATATAGCTGAATTAGAATATTCAGTAGTAGGTGCTTTAGAAGGGTTAATAAAAGAACCCCTTAACATCATAGGTATTTTAATCTTTTTATTTTTTATAAGTTTTAAATTGACTTTGTTTGTTTTTGTTTTACTTCCAATTGCAGGCTTTGTAGTAGGACGTATTGGTCGAAGTTTAAAAAAACAAACAAATAAAGCGCAAGTCAAATGGGGTGAGATATTGAGTCAAATGGAAGAAACCTTAACTGGATTAAGAATCATCAAAGGCTTTAATGCAGAACAAAAAGTTAAGAAGCAATTTTACGGACTCATTGATGATATATTTGGGATTAAAAATAGAATTTCTTACCGTCGTGATTTAGCATCGCCTATTTCTGAATTTTTAGGTGTAACCATTTTGTCCGGTGTATTATGGTTTGGCGGTAATTTGGTTTTAAGCGGAGATATATTATCGCCTGGCTCCTTCATTACTTACGTCGCATTATTTTCTCAGATTATAAACCCCGCAAAAGCTTTGTCCCAAGCAGTTTATAATGTTAATAGAGGTACTGCTACCCTGGATCGTTTGAATGAAATTTTGGAAGCACCTGTTACTGTGAATGAAATTACAAACCCCATACAATTATCAGAATTTAAGGACAATATTTGTTTTGAAAATGTTGGATTTTCCTATCAAGGCGATTCCATATTACACCAAATTAATTTAACTGTAAAAAAAGGAAAGCTGGTCGCATTAGTGGGTTCCTCTGGCGCAGGTAAAAGTACTTTAGCTGATTTAATACCTCGCTTCCACGATGTAAGCTCGGGCAATTTATATATTGATGGGAAAAATATTAAAGAGTATAGCTTATATAGCTTAAGAAATCAAATAAGCATTGTAACGCAAGAACCTATTTTATTTAATGATACGATTGCTGCCAATATTGCCTTAGGTAAACCAGGTGCCACGGAGGCTGAAATTATAGAAGCTGCCAAAATTGCCAATGCTTATGATTTTATTATTAAAAAAGAAGGCGGCTTTCAAAGTATCATTGGAGATAGAGGTAGCAAACTAAGTGGTGGTGAGCGTCAGCGCTTAACCATTGCCCGTGCGGTTTTAAAGAACCCTCCTATTTTAATTTTAGACGAAGCTACTTCTGCACTGGATACTGAAAGCGAAAAGCTAGTGCAAGAAGCCATTAATAATATGATGCAAAATAGAACCTCTATTGTGATTGCACATCGATTATCCACTATTCGACACGCAGATGAAATTATTGTTCTACAAAAAGGAGATATTGTTGAAAGAGGTAATCATGATGCACTCATTGCGCAAAACGGATATTACCGTAAGCTAATTGAAATGCAAGAAGTGAAATAAGTATACATTAAAACAAGTACAAAAGTTTTAGAAATAATATTTACAAAAAACCCCGATAAATTTTATCGGGGTTTTTATATAGAACAATTGAATGTTTCATTTTATGAGTAGCTACTTTTAATCTACTCTTTTGATCTTCTCTTTTGATATTCTACTGATCGCTGCTATTTTTTACATATCCTAATTTTGCTTCTAAGCTTAAGGTAGCATGTGGCACCGCACGTAAACGGGCTTTGTCTATTAAGCGACCTGTTACTCTACAAATACCGTAGGTTTTATTTTCGATACGCATTAAGGCTTTTTCTAAATGGTCTATAAAAGTAATTTGTCTAGAAGCCATTTGACCTAACTGCTCTCTTTCCATACTAACACTACCATCTTCCATGGTCATGTAACGAGCGTCGTCATTATCTCCACCTAATTCGTCTTTGCGTGTAATAATACCTTGTAAGTAAACTAACTCTTTCTTAGCAGCTTCAACTTTCTTAGAAATTAAATCTTTGAACTCTTTTAATTCTGCATCAGAATATTTTACCAAAGTCTCCGTAGATCTTTCTACTTCTTTTCTTCTTTCCATTGGAACATAGCCTGGTTGATAAGGCACACTACTTTTAGCGCCAATTTTTGGAACTTTAATATCCTTGATAGGCTCTGCCACTTTACGCACTGGTTTTACAGGAGGCGTTGGAATTTTTGGAACCGGCTTTGCAGGAGGAACATATTTTTCAACTGGCTTAGCGACAGGTTTAACGATTGGTTTTGCTGGCGCCTTTACAGGAACTGCTTTTTTTATAGGAGCTTTAATAGGAGTTGCTTTTTTTAAAGGTGCTTTAACGGGTACCGGTTTTTTTACAGGAGCTGCTTTTTTAGGAACCACCTTTTTAACAGGGGCCGCTTTCTTTGGAGCTACCTTTTTAGCAGGGGCCGCTTTTTTAGGCGCAACCTTTTTAGCAGGAACTGCTTTTTTAGGCGCTACCTTTTTAGGAGCTACTTTTTTAGCAGGAGCAGCCTTTTTTACGGGTGCCGATTTTTTAGGAGCTGCTTTTTTAGCAGGGGCCGCCTTTTTGGGTGCTGGTTTTTTTGTAGGCATATTTATCCTTTTTGTCTAACTGAAATTCTTAATTTATGATCATTTATGTCAACTTCTACCCCCTCTTTCAAGACCGGTAGGAAGTCTATCTGGACTGCGAGAATTTCGCGGCAAATATACCCCGAAAATTGAATAATGGACTCCTTCAAGTCTGTATTATCCTCAATTTCAAGCAAAATCTTGTCTGTAAGCTCAAAATTGCTCTCTTTTCTAATGTTTTGGACCCTATTTACGAGCTCACGAGCATATCCTTCCTTCAATAACTCGGGGCTAATGGTGATATCCAAGGCCACCGTAAGGGCATTTTTGACAGCCACGCTCCAGCCAGGTATATCTTCTGCTATAATATCTACCTCATTGATTAGCAACTCTATAGTCTCTCCATCGATGTCTAAGGCCAATTTTCCCTCTTTTTCCAAGCTCGTAATTTGAGCCTGAGATAAATTGGCAATTACTGCTGAGGCTTGTTTCATTTTGGTACCTAATTTGGCGCCCAACAATTTGAAATTGGCTTTTACCTTTTTGCTAATCACCCCCTCGGTCTCTGTTATATAATTAATTTCTTTAACGTTTACCTCGGCAAGTATTAATTCTTCCATTAATTCAATGGCCGTTTTTGTGGTTGGATCTAAAACAGGAATGAGTATTTTTTGCAAAGGCTGACGCACTTTGATATTCACTTTTTTACGAATAGATAAAACTAAAGAACAAATATCTTGTGCCATTTGCATTCTTGTCTCTAAAGCAGTATCTATTTTTGTAGTATCTGCAATAGGAAAAGGAGCATGATGAATAGAACTATAATTATGTTTTTTAGTAACGCTGTTTAAATTTCTGAAAACTTGATCGCAGAAAAAGGGTGCAATAGGAGCCATTAATTTTGTAATGGTTTCAATACACTCATATAAGGTTTGGTAAGCAGCAATTTTATCTTGCGTATATGTACCTTTCCAAAAACGACGACGACATAATCTTACATACCAGTTGCTTAAATGCTCATCCACAAAAGTTTCAATGGCACGACCTGCAGTGGTGGGTTCGAAATCGTCCATGGAAGTCGTCACTGTTTGTACTAAAGTATGTAAAGAAGAAATAATCCAACGATCAATCTCTGGTCTTTGGTCTAAAGCAATGGTTTCTTGTTCAAAATGGAAATTATCTACATTGGCATACAAAACAAAAAACTGATAGGTATTGTATAAAGTACCAAAGAATTTTCTTTGCACTTCTTGTATACCAGACATATCAAATTTTAAATTATCCCAAGGAGAAGCATTGGTCACTAAATACCAACGAGTGGCATCGGCACCATATTTTTCAATGGTTTCAAAAGGGTTTACCACATTGCCCAGTCGCTTACTCATCTTATTGCCATTCTTATCTAAGACTAAGCCATTACTCATCACCGCCTTGTAAGCAACACTATCAAACAGTAGTACACCTAAAGTATGTAAAGTATAAAACCATCCGCGTGTTTGGTCTACGCCTTCGCAAATAAAATCGGCTGGGAAGGCTTGTCCTTTGTCTATAAAATCTTTATTTTCAAATGGATAATGCCACTGCGCATAAGGCATGGCGCCTGAATCAAACCACACGTCTACTAAATCAGACACACGTTTCATAGCTTGACCGCTTGCACTAATTAGTTCAATTTGATCCACATAAGGTTTATGTAAATCCACATCTAATTTACCATCCACTATTTTTAAATCCACTGCCTTATTCAAACCTTTTTCTTTAGCAGCTAAAAATCCTTTGGTTAATTCTTCAATCGATCCAATACAAACTTCCTCTGTTCCATCTTCTGTTCTCCAAATAGGAAGAGGCGTGCCCCAATAACGGCTACGAGATAAATTCCAGTCCACCATATTCTCTAACCAGTTGCCGAAACGACCTTCTCCCGTGCTCTTGGGTTTCCAATTAATGGTTTTATTTAATTCCACTAGTCTATCCTTCACAGCCGTGGTTTTAATAAACCATGCATCTAATGGATAATAGAGGATGGGCTTATCTGTCCTCCAACAATGCGGATAATTATGTTCGTATTTTTCTACCTTAAAGGCTCTGTTTTCTTTTTTCAGTTTTACAGAAATATCTACGTTTACATCTTGGTAGTCTTTCTCGTCTTTGTAATTTTTTACAAAGCGGCCACTAAATTCTCCCACGCCTTCTACAAATTTTCCTTCTCTATCAACTAATGTAAGAATGCCTAAATTATTTTTTTGTCCTACTTTATAATCATCTGCACCAAAGGCAGGAGAAGTATGTACAATACCTGTTCCATCTTCAGTGGTTACAAAATCACCTAGTACTATTTTAAAAGGATCTCCTTCAAAAGTTTTTGAATCATTGGCCTCAAAAGGCATTAACTGCTCGTAACGAAGTCCGTTTAACTCAGCTCCTTTACAAGTAGCTATTATTTTCCAAGGAATAAGTTTATCGCCTTCTGCAAAAATTTCTACACCTTCACCTTCCTCTTTAAAATATTTAGAAACTAAATTTTTAGCAATCACCACATTCACAGGTATGGCTGTATAAGGATTATAGGTTGCTACTAAAACATATTCAATATGGGGGCCCACAGTGAGTCCTAAGTTAGAGGGAAGGGTCCATGGCGTCGTAGTCCAAGCCATGTAAAATATTTCTTTCGAGGCAGCGGCAGAACCTGCTTTATTTACTGCATCAAATAAAAATTGGCTACCTGCATTTTCTACCGCTTTGAACATAGCCACTGTTGAAGTGTCTTTTACATCCTTGTAAGTACCTGGCTGATTGAGTTCATGTGAACTTAATCCTGTTCCTGCTGCTGGTGAATAAGGTTGTATACTTACACTTTGATACAAATACCCTTTTTTATAAAGCGTACTTAATATCCACCAAAGCGTTTCAATATAATTATTTTCAAAAGTGATATAGGGATTATCTAAATCTACCCAGTATCCCATTTTATTGGTGATATCGTCCCATTCTTTTTTATAACGAAGTACGGCCTCTCTACATTTTTGATTATACTCTTCTACGCTTATCTTCTTTCCAATATCTTCTTTCGTAATACCTAATTCTTTTTCTACACCTAATTCAACAGGTAAACCATGAGTGTCCCATCCGCCTTTTCTTTTTACTTGAAAACCTTGCATTGTTTTATATCTACATACCATGTCCTTTAATGTTCTGGAAATTACATGGTGAATACCGGGCATTCCATTGGCACTTGGAGGCCCTTCATAAAAAACAAAGGGTGTCTTGCCTTCTCTTAAAGAGACCGACTGCTCAAAAGCCTGTTCGGACTTCCAAGAAGCCAATATCTCTGCCTCCAACTGAGGGAGATTTAATCCACTAAATTCTGGGTATTTTTTACTCATACAACGCTTTATCCTAGCTCATTTTTAGGGCACGAAGGTACGAATAAGCTTGTAAAAAAGGCCAGGCTTGCTTTGGTTTGAGTAATAGGGGATAAGTTCGTAAAAACTAAGCTTGAGGCTGGTCTGTATCGCTGAAGAACTTCTTCTGAAAGATAAACAAGGTAATGACCCCGGTACTAATGGATGCATCGGCAAAATTAAATACAGGTCTGAAAAATTCAAATTCCTCCCCTGCCCAAATAGGGAACCAACTAGGAAAATGTGCATTTTGAATGAGGGGGAAATAAAACATGTCTACTACTTTCCCATGTAAAAAACTTCCATAGCCACCACCTACTGGAAATAAATGCGCTACCATGGTCGTATAAGGTACGCTTGCTTCAAATATAAGGCCGTAAAACATAGAGTCAATTAAATTACCTACGGCACCCGCATAAATTAAGGCAGCACAAAAAATAAAACCATTATGGTATTTCTTTTCAATAAAACCTTTAATTAAAAAAGTTCCCCAAATAACGGCTGCTAGGCGAAATAAAGTCAAGATAATTTTTCCAAAACCACCTCCGAATTTTAAACCCCAGGCCATGCCTTCATTTTCTATAAAATGCAGTCTTGCCCATGAATCAATGATGATATGCTCTTCCCCTATAAAATAATTAAGCTTAATATAAAACTTAATAGCTTGATCGATAAATATAATGAGCGCAATAATGATGGCTACTTTTCTCCCATTCATAGGTAATGTATAATGTGGTGCGAATATAAGATAGTTTTTAGGGAGCAGCTGGTGAATTTTTTTTCTCTAAATTTCTTTTGTTAACAAAAATCGAATAAAAAATAGAACCAGTGATACAAAATATAATAACCATTAAAGAAATTAAAACTTGTGTGTTTTTATCTAGCCAAATATTTACATAGTGTTCGCCTAGCATTTTAATACCAATAAATACTAAAACAATGGCAATACCCTGTTGTAAAAATTCAAACTGGTTCACAGCGCCTCTTAATAAAAAGAACAATGAACGAAGTCCCAATATGGCAAAAATATTAGAAGTATAAATAACTAAACTGCTTCTTGAAATACCCATCACTGCAGGAATTGAATCTAAGGCGAATACAATATCAATAGCTGCTAAAAGCACCACCACTACAAATAAGCTGGTATACAAAGGTTTATTATTTTGGTCTTTAATGATAAACTTGCCATCGCCATCGGTACTTCCAAGAGGTAAGAATTTTTTTAAGAATAGATATATTTTAGAGTGATGTGGATCGAAATTATCTTCCTGGTCTGCATTAAACATTTTATAACCAGTATACACTAAGAAGGCACCAAAAATATATAGTACCCATGCAAATTTAGCCACTAAGGCCACACCCACTGTAATGAAAATGACTCTAAATAAAATAGCGGCTAATATACCAATTAATAAAACCCTTGGTATATGTTTTTCTTTCACCTGAAAGGAATTAAATATTAATATGAAAACAAAAATATTATCAATGCTTAAACTCCATTCCATTAAATAGCCACTCAAGTATTCAAAAGCTAACTTTTGACCTTCCTCTACCCACATAAACACAAAAAAAGCAAGTGCTAACAATACCCATAAAAAAGTTTGACGCAATGCCTGCTTCATGGTAATGATGGCATTTTTTTTACTTAAAAAACCTAGGTCTAGGACTAGAGCAATAAGAATGACCGCTCCAAAAACAAAATAAACTAATTGATCTGTTGTCATAGTATAAAGTTACAACATACTTACTAAATAGCAAATTGACGTTTCCGATACCCTGTCCATATTAAATAGAACAGACCTAGAACCAATAAGGGGCCTAATACTAAAACAATTTGCACCAGTATTCTATTTTCCTCTACTTTTTGACGATTTAATAAACGCAGTATTTGCACCTTTCGACGGGAATCTAATAAACCAATGGGTTCGTTTAAATAAGCAATCGTATTGACAAAAAAATCATGATTCGCAAACTGATATTCTTCATAAGGAATCATGCCCATGGGCAGGGGCCCTCTTTTTACATCTACTTGGTTAGTAAGAATGTCTGCATCTGAAAGAATGACTTGTTTTGAATTTGCTATCCCTTTTGCTAAAAAACCATTTCTAGTGGAAGCCTTGATGCTATCAAGCATTAGAGTAGAAAGTCTATTAGAAAATAAGGAAGGAAATTTACCTTCTAATAAAACCGCTACGGGTAAATGATTTTTTTGAAAACTTTCCAATTCTCCTTCCCTCTTACCACTATTCATATCTACCAAACTAGGCGAACTAAGTATACGGCTATTAGAGTCGGTACTTAGTAAAATTGTTTTTTGTATACCTGCCACTGCAATAGTATCAATACTTGAAGGAAAATAGGTTAAGACCCTATCTAAATTTTGTACAATGGGATTTTGCTCATTACCATTTAAAAAAGGAAAATAAGGCCAAGGCATTCTTTGAATAATGGGACTTCCATTTTCTTCATTACCTATCACCATAGGTAGTTTTGCACAATTTAAATCTTGTACTAAATTGGAATTAATTCTTGCTCCGTATTTAAAAAGTAAATCATCTAAAGCTAAATTTCTATCATAAGCGGTATAAGAACCACCAGTTTTTTGTAAACTATCATATTCGGCATATAACTTATCAATGGCCCAAATAATATTACCTCCCCCCATTACATACTGGTCCAATTTTAATTTATCTAAGTCTGTAAAAGCTTGGGTGGGCTTTACAATAATTAGGGTTTTAATTTTTTGAGCATCGGGAAAGCCTTTCTTTAAATCAAATACAGCTAAATTATACTGATGCATGATGGACTCTCCTAAATGATTCACTGTTAAATTAACAGGCTCTCCATTGCCCGTTAAATAAGCAATATTGGGCACCACTGTTCTATTCATTAGATATATGGCCTGTGTAAATTTATATTCTAATAATGCAATAGCGGCATTGGCAGTGGCCTCCTTATCTTCTTCAGGAATATCTTTTACAATATTGTAAGGTTTAAAATATTTTTTACTACTGCGAAGGTCAATGACGATGGGTGACTGGCCCTCCACTTCTATAAGCGCACCTGGAATCATTAGTTGGTCTACTCTTTTATCAGAAGCTCCATTTTCAGATTGTATTCTTTGAATAGGCAATCCTAATTTAGACAAGCTATCATAAAACTGGTACAAGGCATCGCCTTTATACAATTCTCCAGGCACTTCAATAGTCCAACTAATAGCCTTTGGATTAATTTGTTTAAATCGTTCAAGTAAATCTGCAGTGGCGAGGGCAATATTTTTATAATAAGGGGGTATATCTCCGCCTAAATAAAGATGCACTCTTGCAGGTTTATTGATTGCTGCAATAATTTCTGTTGTGCTTTCATGTAAAGTATAGCGCTGTTCCTTAGTAAGGTCTAATTGAAAATTATAAATAGAGAAAAATACATTGAAGCTAATTAGAATAGCTACTGTAATAATATATTTTACTTTGCCTTTTATATTCTCCATACTTCCAATGGCAAATAAAACTAGAATCGATAAAAAGTAAATAATATCCTCCGCTGTAAGCAGGCCCTTACTCATATTGATATAGTGCGCCTCTAAGCCCAGCTTGCTTATATAAAAATTAGTACCATTAGTAAATACAGCAAGATGGCTAAGTAGATTAAAGCCTTTAAATAATAAGAGGCAAACCAAAATAGATACCAACAAAGACACTAAATTATTTTTAGTAATGCTACTTATGTAAATGCCTATGGCCGTATAAGAAGCCGCTAAAAATAATAAACCAAAATAGGAGCCATAAGTAGCTCCCCAGTCTATTCCCCCAATATCACTTAAGGTGTCTAAAGTAAATGCATACAATAAAGTAGGTAGAATGGCTACCAGTACAATGAATAAGTTTCCCAAAAACTTTCCTGCTACTAATTGAAGCGGACTTATAGGTAAGGTTCTAATGATTTCATAAGTGCCTTGCTTATACTCATCAGAAAAACTATGCATGGTAATGGCAGGCACCAAGAGTAATAAAAACCAAGGAGCAAAGTCGAAATAAGCTTGCAAGGAAGCATATCCAAAATCGAGAACATTAAAATTAGGAAGTACAAATAAAACAAGCCCATTCACGATTAAGTAAAAGCCAATGACTAGATAGCCTGTTAAGCCATTGAAATACTGCGCCCATTCTTTTTTGCAAATTGCCCACATGGTTCAAAGCTACAAAAAAAATGCCCCGTGTTAACGGAGCATTCAATATTATAATAATCTTATGATCTATAGGGTTAGTCTATACAAGGACTTGTTGAAATTAAACAGCAAAGCTTTCACCACATCCACAACTTCTACTGGCATTGGGGTTATTGAAATAAAAGCCTTTTCCATTTAAACCATCTGAAAATTCCAATTCGGTATTCACTAAGTATAAAAAGCTTTTTAAATCGGTAACAATCTTAATGCCATTGTCTTCAAAGACTTGATCCATAGGCTTAACCTCATTGTCAAAGTCTAGTTTATAGCTTAAGCCAGAACAACCACCCCCAACGACCCCTACTCTTAAAAAATAACTAGCATCGCTGGTAACGCCAGCGTCTTGCATTAACTGCAACACCTTGGCCTTTGCCTTAGCACTTACATAAATAGAATTCTCTTGGGCTACTTCGCTCATAGGTAATAAATAGAAGACCTAAACTAAACGTGGCTTTGTTCAAATACTAATTCAGCCAATCCGTTCTTCACACGGAAATCGTTGATAGCTGCTTTGATTGCGTCTTCTGCTAAAACAGAACAGTGAATTTTAACTGGAGGTAAATTTAATTCCTCTACTAAATCCATATTGTCAATTTTAACTGCTTCGTCAATTGTTTTTCCTTTTAACCACTCTGTAGCTAAAGAAGAAGAGGCAATGGCAGAACCACAACCAAATGTTTTAAACTTAGCATCGGTAATAAGACCTGTTGCTTCATCTACTTCTATTTGTAAACGCATTACGTCTCCGCACTCTGGCGCACCTACTAAACCAGTACCTACACTCTTAGAGGCTTTATCTAATGTTCCTACATTTTTAGGATTAGAATAATGATCGATTACTTTATCTGAATATGCCATTTTATTTTTATTTTATATTTTCAAAATTATTAAAAAAATTCAAGAACTTATGTTAAGCTTATTTTAATGATGTGCCCATTGAATTGAGTCAATATCAATCCCTTCTTTAAACATTTCCCATAGTGGGCTCATTTCTCTTAGTTTTAAAACTGTATCGGTTACCGCTTTAATTGTGTAATCAATTTGTTCTTCAGTGGTATATCTTCCTAAACCAAAACGAAGAGAGCTATGAGCTAAATCATCACCTAAGCCCAATGCTTTTAAAACATAGCTAGGCTCTAATGAAGCCGATGTACAAGCTGAACCAGAAGATAAAGCGATGTCTTTGTTAAAGCCCATCATCAAACCTTCCCCTTCCACATATTTAAAAGAGATATTACTTACATGTGGTAAACGGTGTGCCGGATTACCATTTACATAAGTCTCGTCAATTACTTTTAATGCATTTTCTAACTTGTCTCTTAATTTTGAAATTCTTTCTGTATCAGCAGCCATTTCTAAACGAGCTAATTCGCAAGCTTTTCCAAAGCCGACAATACCTGGTACATTTAAAGTACCGCTACGCATTCCTCTTTCATGTCCACCGCCGTCTACTTGTGCAGTTACTTTTACACGTGGATTTTTTCTTCTCACATATAAAGCACCTACCCCTTTAGGACCATACATTTTATGTGCAGTAAAGGCCATGATATCAATTCCGTCTGCAATTACATCCACAGGAATTTTTCCTACTGATTGTACTGCATCTGTAAAGAAAAGCGCACCATGCTTTTTAGCAATAGCTCCAATTTCTTTCACCGGTTGTATCACACCAATTTCATTATTAGCATACATAATAGCTACTAAAATAGTAGTAGGCTTCATGGCAGCTTCTAATTGTTTTAAATCTATTAAACCATCAGGTTGAACTTCTAAATAAGTAACTTCTGCACCTAATTTTTCTAAGTGTTTGCAAGTATCTAAAACAGCTTTGTGTTCTGTAGTGCAAGTAATAATATGATTACCCTTGCTTGCATACATTTCATAAACCCCCTTAATACCTAGGTTATCACCTTCAGTAGCACCAGAAGTAAATATAATTTCTTTAGGATCGGCGCCAATTAATTGGGCAATTTGCTCACGTGCATAGTCCACTGCTTCCTCTGCATGCCATCCAAAAGAATGGTTACGACTAGCCGCATTACCGAAATTTTCGACAAAATAAGGTAACATCGCTTCTAAAACCCTAGGATCCATGGGGGTAGTTGCGTTATGATCAAGATAAATTGGTAATTTTAACATATCGGAATTTGATTTTTTCTAAAGCACAAAGCTAAAGCTTAAGGCTTGATTTTGTTGAATTCGTTAAGCATTAAAGGTAATTTTTTCCCAATTCGTAAAACAACAGAACCATGGATTATAAAGTAGAACATATTGGCATCGCGGTAAAGAACCTAGCCACCAGCATCCCTTTGTTTGAACAGCTCTTAGGAAGCCCTTGCTATAAAACAGAAACTGTTGCAAGCGAAGCCGTTAATACCGCCTTTTTTCTTCAACAAAGCACCAAAATTGAACTATTGGAAAGTAGCGACCCGGGAGGCCCCATTGCGAAATTTATCGATAAAAAAGGGGAAGGCATGCACCATATAGCTTTTGAAGTGCCAGATATTATTGCGGAAATGGAAAGATTAAAAAAACAAGGCTTTACCCTTTTAAGTGAAACTCCCAAAAAAGGCGCTGATAATAAATTGATTTGTTTTGTACATCCTAAAGAAACGAATGGTGTACTTATTGAACTTTGTCAAAGTATATAATTAGATCCCTAAAATTTCAATGGCTTTTTGTGCCGCTAACTGGCTGGCATCTTTTTTAGTATAGCCTTTTTGTGCAGTGACCACTTCTCCATCTAGCACTACATTAATGGTGAATAATCTTCTTCTTCCTTCTAGCTGTTCACCTGCTAATACAAAATCTATTTGTTTGCCTTGCTTTAAAGCCCAGCCAATAATTTTATTTTTTATATTAATATCTATTTGTTCTAAATCGTCCATGAACAAATAAGGCTGAATCATTTTTTCTAAAATCCAAAGTTTAGTAAAATCATATTTCTTATCTAAATAAATGGCGCCCACCAAGGCTTCTAAAGTATTACCAAAAATTTGACTTGTTTTCAAGGACCCATCCATTTTATTGAAACGCGTCATTTTACGCAGGCCCATTTGCACTGCAATGTGATTTAGTTGTTGTCTGTTAACCATCTTGCTGCGCATCTCGGTTAAAAAACCTTCTCCTTTGTAGGGATATTTTTTAAATAAATAATCGGCCACCACCGAACTTATAATAGCATCGCCTAAAAATTCAAGTCTTTCATTATTTTCTGCAGGATTTTCTCTAACCGATCTATGATTCAAAGCCGTTTGAAAAAGTACAATACTCCTTGTTTTATAGCCAATGAGTGCTGCTAAATTATTTTCAAAATCCGATTTTTTGAAAAAGGAAAGTAAATTTTGTATTCTTTTCACTTGAAATTAGGCCTTGTATTTTTTTACAATCACGCAGGCATTGTGTCCGCCAAATCCGAAAGTATTACTTAAGGCTGCATTCACTGTTCTTTTTTGCGCTGTATTAAAAGTAAAATTAAGGCCTTGGTCTAATTCAGGGTCGTCTGTAAAATGGTTGATGGTAGGAGGAATAATATCATGCACCACGGCTTGAATACAAGCGATGGCTTCAATCACTCCTGCTGCACCTAAGCAATGACCCGTCATGGATTTAGTAGAACTAATATTTAAATTATACGCATGCTCGCCAAACACTGCTGTTATAGCCTTGGTTTCTGCAATATCTCCAAGTGGTGTAGAAGTACCATGCGTATTGATATAATCAATATCTGATGGCTGCATTTCTGCATCTTTTAAAGCAGCGATCATTACATTCTTAGCGCCTAATCCATCTGGATGCGGGGCCGTTAAATGATAAGCATCTGCAGTAGCTCCACCGCCCACTACTTCACAATATATTTTAGCACCGCGTTTTTGGGCGTGCTCTAATTCTTCTAATATTAAAACGCCAGAAGCTTCTCCCATGATAAAACCATCTCTGTCTTTATCATAAGGACGACTTGCTGTTTTAGGGTCGTCATTTCTTTCACTCATCGCCTTCATGGCATTGAATCCACCCATACCTGCAATACCTATCACCGACTCTGCGCCACCGGTAACAATAATATCGGCCTTGCCTAATTTTATATTATCCATAGCAGTGACTATGGCATTGGTACTAGAAGCACAGGCACTCACTACGGCGAAGTTGGGTCCACGAAAACCATGCTTCATAGAAATTTGCCCAGCGGCAATGTCTAATATCATTTTAGGAATAAAAAACGGATTGAATCTTGGGGTACCATCTCCTTGCACAAAATTGGTTACTTCCTCTGTGAAAGTGGTTAAGCCACCAATACCACTTGCAAAAATAACACCTACTCTATCGTGGTCAACATTGTCTTTGGTAATACCCGCATCTGTCACTGCTTGGTCACTAGCTACCAATGCAATTTGAGCAAAGCGGTCTAGTTTTCTAGCTTCTTTACGATCCATAAATTCTACTGGATCAAAGCCTTTAATTTCACATGCAAATCTTGTCTTAAACTTAGAAGCATCAAATTGTGTTATCATATCCGCACCCGATACACCATTGATTAAGTTTTCCCAGTAAGAAGCTAGGTTATTTCCAATAGGTGTTAAAGTGCCAATTCCTGTAACTACAATGCGTTTAGTTTGCATGTTAATGGTTTTAAAATAAGAATCCGCCTTTAAAGCAAAGGCTCAAAAAGGCGGATTTAAATATGCCGATGATTCAGCTTGAAACTTCTAAATGAATTTAGTTATTTCGCGTGCTCTTCTAAATAAGCAACAGCTTGACCAACGGTAGTAATAGTTTCTGCTTGTTCATCAGGAATTGAAATATTGAATTCTTTTTCAAATTCCATAATTAATTCAACTGTGTCTAAAGAATCTGCTCCCAAATCATTTGTAAAAGAAGCGGCACTTGTAACTTCTGCCTCATCTACACCTAATTTGTCAACGATGATTTTTTTAACTCTTGTAGCGATGTCTGACATTGTAAATAGTTTTTGTTTACGGCGCAAAAATATACTTTTTGTTAAAAACGAGGTATTTTATTTGCCTTTTTGTTTACACATTTTGAAGTACCCCTACAAGGTAGGTCTATTTTGGGCTTTTTAGGGCTTTTCTAGGCTATAAATAGCGGAAATAGGGGTTTTTATAGGCCTATATATAAGCGAACAATTAGTAGTAAAATGGGGGTTTTCAATAGGTATAAATAGTAAAAAGTGGATAACCTTAGCTAAGAATAATTCATTAAAGAATAAATAAGCGTTTATTTCTTCTTTAAGATAGCCCTTAATGCTTGCTGTTCATCGCTGGTCATATTTTCATTGGGAATAATAAAGAAAGTTTTAGGACCGAAATAAATATGGAAAAAATGAGGGCTTTCAAAGTAATGGGTTAATTCTTCCCAGTTCCAGCTGGCCTCTCCTTGCAATGATTGAAGGCTTGCCTTTTGGGTATCAAAATTAAAATCCCAGGTATAGGTAAACAAGGCCGTTTTTTTATAAAAAATATTGGGCATCAAATACCAAAATAAAAGCAGCAGCACAATCCAAAGTATCGAGCCTAATAAAAATAGTTCTGGTCTAATTTTTTTTAGGAACAATAACACCCCTGTAAGAATAGCATAGACATTCACCACTATCATAAGTGTTTTAATTTCTGGCTGCTTTATAAAGTGATAACGCAAGGCTTCTAAGACCTGCGCTTTTTGATAACTAACTTCGATAGACATGAATGAACGTATTATTTATACTATACAAAGATACAGCCCTTTTAAAAAATGACTATATTTAATTATATAAAATAATAGATGAAAGTACTTTGTATTGGAGAGGCATTAATTGATATGATTTGCACCGATGTAAATGTATCCTTATCTAATGGCCAACATTTTTTAAAAAAAGCAGGAGGCGCTCCCGCCAATGTTGCAGCGGCTATTGCTGCACTAGGAGGCAAGGTAACTATGGCAGCCAAGGTAGGTGACGACCCCTTTGGACAACAACTTATAGAACTACTTGAAAATACGGGGGTGGATACAAGTTTTATGATTAAGGACCCAGCTCATTTTACAACTTTTGCTTTTGTATCATTAATGAATGACGGCGAAAGAGATTTTTATTTTAATAGAGGTGCGGATAAAGAATTAACCACCTATGATTTAGCAGCGCTAAACTTAAAAGAATATAGTATTGTACATTTTGGATCGGCCACTGCTTTTTTACCAGGCCCTCTTCAAAGTACTTATCTTGATTTATTGGCTAAAGCAAAACAAGCGGATTGTCTAATAAGCTTTGATCCCAATTACAGACATTTACTTTTTCAAAACAACAGCGTTTATTTTATACAGCAGTGTAGTGCCTTTATTGAAGGGTGCAATTTTTTTAAACTAAGTGACGAAGAGGCTTTATTAATTACTGGCGCTGATACCGTGGCACTTGCAGCAGCTTATTTAAGAAAAAAAACAAAGGCAATATTTGCCATTACTTTAGGCAAGGAAGGTACACTGCTTTGCATAGGTGATCACCTTGAAATTATTAAAAGTATTCCTATACAAGCAGTGGATGCAACGGGGGCTGGAGACGCTTTTGTAGGCGCTGTTTTATATCAATTGAATAAGAGGTCTGTAAATGATATAAACTTAGTTTCAATGGAAGATTGGAAAACTATCATTAGCAATGCCAATAAAGCGGGGGCTAGAACCTGTGAATACTTGGGCGCGATGGAGGCCTTCAAACATTTGAATAATTCTATTTTCGATTAGCCCTGAATGGATTCATTGATTAAATAAACCCTATTTAAAATGGCTCTATGAAGTTTGCTAGTTCTTGGGTATTTAGTTTTGTATAGCAATTACTTTCCAATACAGAACTTAGAGAAAATAAAGTCTAGCTGGTCGTCATTGGTAATTTGCCCCGTAATGGTACCCAAATAATGTAGGGCTTGATTAATATCAATGGCTAGTAAATCTCCGGTGGCATTATTGGCAAGCCCCGTTTCAATATCCACTAAGGCAAATAATAATTTTTTAAGTGCAGTGGCATGTCTAGCATTGGTAACAATGGTGCCTTCTTTATTAAGTTCATCCCCTACTACCCTTTGCGTTAGTACTTTTCTAAGCGCTTCAATATTATTCTTGTCCTTGGCTCCTATAAAAACAATATCTTTCAAAGCATCATTGTTTTGCAAAGAAGGGTCAATTCCTAGGTCTACCTTATTGCCCACTAGTATCATTTTATCGTTTCCAACGGCGGCCTGCCAATCTATAATCTGCTTGGCAGTAGTGGTACTTGCATCAAATAAAGCAATAACAATATCGGCCTGCGCAATTTTTTCAATACTCTTGTCAATACCCATTTGTTCTATTAAATCGGAAGTACTACTTCTTATACCTGCTGTATCAATTAATTTATACAATACCCCTTCAATAGTCAAATACTCTTCTACTGTATCACGGGTGGTGCCGGGTATCTCACTTACCAAGGCTCTATGCTCATTGAGTAATGTATTTAGTAAGGTCGATTTTCCAGCATTGGGTTTGCCTACAATGGCTACCTGCACTCCATTTTTAATAACATTGCCTAGCTTAAATGAATCGTATAATAAATTTGTCTTTAATTGTAATTGCGCTACTAATTTTTCTAATTCTTTTTTATTCGCAAAGGCTACATCCTCTTGAGAAAAATCTAATTCTAATTCTATGAGTGCTGAAAATTTTATTAATTTTTCACGCATCACTTGCAAATCGGAAGAGAAGCCTCCTTTTAAATTATAGAGGGCTGTTTTGCGAGAAGCCTCTGTATTACTAGCAATTAAATCAGCTACTGCTTCAGCCTGTGTTAAATCTAGTTTGCCATTTAAAAAAGCACGTTGGGTAAACTCACCTGGCTTTGCTAGCCTAGCTCCTTTTAAAATAAATAATTGAAGTAGGGAGTCTTGTATAAAGGGTGAACCATGGCAGGAAATTTCTACCACTTCTTCCCCTGTATATGACTTAGGTGCTTTATATAAGGTAACCACCACTTCATCTATGACTTGAAGCCCTTCTGTTATTTTACCAAAGTGAACGGTATGCGAAGCCTTTGAACCTAGGTTCTTTTTAGAAAATACGGATGCTACTAGCTCAATTGATTTTGGACCACTTAGTCTAATAACAGCAATAGCCCCTAATCCTGGAGCAGAAGCAAGTGCTACGATGGTATCGTTCCAAGTACTTAAATTTTCACGCATAGAAAGCAAAGGTAAACTTTATACTAGAAAAAAGCCTCCTCCCGAATAAACGGAAGGAGGCTTTATGATTATCTTAATTTAGAAAATGCTTAGTCTTCAGATACAACAAACACAATGGCTTGTCTATGACGGTAAATTACATTACGACCATTCTGAACAGCTGGCTTCCATTTTGGACCTCTAGTAATTACACGTACAGCTTCATCCTTTGTACCATACCCAGGATCGTTTTCAGATTTTACATCACTGATAGAACCATCTCTAGCTACGACGAAAGAAATGACTACAGAGTATTTTCCAGCAGGTGCTCCATTTTCTACAGGTAAGTCTCTGTTTAAAGTTCTTTCCAAGTAACGAACCCATCCTTGCTGACCTCCAGGGAATTCAGCCGGAATTTGTACTACTGTAAAGATTTTATCAGTCTCTTCTTCTGCAACCGCCACTACTGATTCAGTAGGTGCTACTAAACCATCATCTTTAATACCTTCCTGATTGACTGCGCCAATTTTTACATCTTCTAATTTCTCTACTTCTTTAATCTCATCTTCCTTTTTCACTTCCTCATCTTTTACGATTTTAGGAGGTGTAAATTTCGCCATTTCCACTTTTGGTGGTTCTTGCTTTGGCGGCGGAGGTGGCGGTGGCGGTGGCTTTTTTTCTTGTGTCACATCTGTTAAAGAAACATCTGTAACAACTATCTCAGTCTTAGTTTTCTTTGCAGAATTAGACCAGATAGCACCAGCTGCTAATAAAACGGTAAAAGCAAACATTCCAATCAATGCCTTTTTAAGACGATCATTGTATGTTTTTCTAAGCTGATAAGCACCGTACTCCTTAAACCTTCCCTCAAAAATGAGATCCAGTGCATCGGCGGTTAATATTTTATTTATGTCCATTGTTAAATGCTTTTAATTGCTAGAAGATTTTGCGTTCGCGTCTGATTTTTGAACCAATTGTTCTTCAATGTCAAAAATATCTACTAGTGCATATTTTTTTACCACGTTAATTGACATTTCATCTAAAATATCAATTACGTTTTTGTAATTACATTTTGAACTTGGTTTAATAACAATCACTAAATCCTTTTCAGGATCACTTGGGTCTTGTGCAATACTTCTTACTTGCACTTTCTTTTTCATGATTATTTCACGAATAGAATTTTCGCCGTTATAAGATGCTGAAAGAAAATTAGAAGCATCTGGCTTCAATTGACCTTCATAATAATATATGTGATTGTCATCTCCCATTATGATGGTTAAAGCACCTGATTCCTTTGCCTTGTTTTGCTCTTCAGGTTTTACTTTATCATCAGGCAAAATCAACTTCATTGCTGTAGGTTGACTCATGGTAGTGGTAAAAATGAAAAAGGTAATCAAAAGGAAACCTAAGTCCACCATCGGAGTCAAATCGACACGCGTTGATAGCTTTTTTCCTTTTTTGACCCCAGGCCCTTTCTTATGTCCACCACCCGACGAGGTATCTAATTCTGCCATAGTAAATAGCTTTTAATTAGTTTATAATTTAGTTTTCCTGTTTTTCTCCACTCATGGATTTATTGTACAATTCCGAACCTGCTGGTGCATTTTCAGGATTGGTTACCATTTGGAATTTCTGAATATTGTTTCTCTTAAATGCAGTAAGTACATTTTTAAATGCTGGATACTTGGCAACGTTATCTCCTTTTAACAAGAGATCCAATTTGGCACCCGCATAAGCTTCATTTACTACTTGCATCCAAACGATCAATTCATTATCTGTACTATCCTTACATGGAATGCCAGGAAGTTGGTCTCCTTTTCTATTTTCTTCAGAGAGTGATAAGAAAGTTTTTAGTCCGCTAAAAGAGGCACCCACAAAGCTTGCATTCTTAAAAGCAGTTACGTCAATTCCTAAATTTCTAGTTGCATTTAAAGAATTAGCGATAGTCTCTCTCTTTTGCTTATCATCTATTGTAAGAAATACTTTGCCGTCTTTATCGATGGTAACTAATACAAAATCCTTGTTAGGCGCAACTTTAGAAGACACCGAACTTGGTGTTTCTACTGCTATTGCTTCAGAAGGTTTGAACTTCGTTGTTAAGATAAAGAAAGACAATAAAAGGAAGGCCACATCGCACATGGCTGTCATGTCGATATTGGTACTCTTACGAGGTAATTTGGCTCTACCCATTGTATAGTCTTTTAAATTTTAAGGATTTGACTCCTTAATTATTAATATTGTTTGTTACTACTAAATATTACTATTTGTAGTTAGCAGCGAAGCTTTGAGTTAAAGTAAATCCAGACTCATCAATACCATATGTAATTCCGTCAATTCTTGTAGTAAAGACGTTGTACATAACAATAGCGACAGCTGAAGTACCAATACCTAACGCTGTATTATACAAGGCCTCAGAGATACCTTGAGATAATTCACGTGCAGCTTCTCCACCACCTTCTTCTCCTAATTTAGAGAAAGAACGAATCATACCCAATACCGTACCGAACAAACCTAATAAGGTTGCTACTGATGCGATAGTTGATAAGAATACTAAATTCTTTTCTAACATAGGTAATTCCAAAGCGGTTGCTTCTTCGATTTCCTTTTGAATGTTTAATACTTTTTGATCAGTATCTAATTCTGTATTAGATATCATCTCTTTGTACTTAGTCAAACCAGACTTCATTACATTACCTACAGAACCTTTTTGCTTATCGCATTCTGCAATGGCTTTGTCAACTTCTTTGTTGGCTAATTGGAATTGTACTTTACGGATGAACTCAGTAATATTACCATTACCTGCTGCTTTTCTAATAGTTAATAATCTTTCAATTACGAAAGTTAAAACGATTAATAAGCTACCAATCAAAATAGGCACAACGATACCACCTTCATACATTTTTGTAAATGTACCTTTTGGTCCTTTGTGTGCAGGCCAGAATCCACCACTAGGGTCTGGGTTTGTAAAGTTTGCTGCGTTACCCAACACAAAACGCCAAATAACATAACCTAATACGATACACGCGATTGGTGCTAAAGTTGCAATCAAGTTTCCGCCTTTTTGCGGCTGTGCTGTTTTCTTAGAAGCAGCTGTTGCAGTTGATTTAATCTCAGCCATGATTCAATTGATTTTTGGTTTTAAATAAAAATTTATTAAAGAAATTATTCCTTTTGGCTATTTGTTAGATTCACTTAAATCTTTGCTTAATAGTTTCTAAGGACTTACAAAATAAGTAATTTATTGGTTGAAACAAACTTAGAGTGTTAATTTTTAAAAAAATTATTTAAACTAACTTCTGTTGGTAAAAAACCAATTATATTCACAAGCCTAATTATAATAATAATTAAAACATAATATGAAAAAAAACCTCCTGTTTTCAGCGCTATTGTCCATAGGGTTCTTACCCCTATTGGCACAAAAATCAGACACCACAGGCCTAAGTGTTGGTCCTAAAAGAGAAATACCGTCTAAACCAGGCCCAAAGGCTTTTTCAGATATAATTACCAAGAAAGCCATTAGCCAAAAAGGGGTGTTTAGTGTTCATTTTCAAGACGATAAGTACTTTTTTGAGATCCCAGACAACCTTTTAGGCAGAGAGCTAATTGCTGTTACCCGTTTTGCGAAAGTGGCAGCAGGTGCTTCAAAATATGGGGGTGAGGTAGCTAATGAGCAAACCCTTCAGTTTGAAAAAGGCCCAGGTAATAGAATTTTCATGCGTGTAGTTACTTTAATTAATAGAGCCGATTCTACCCAAACTATTGCTAAAGCGGTTAAAAACTCCAATTTAGACCCCATTGTGGCTTCTTTCGAAATAAAGGCATTCGGCAAGGACTCTACTAGTTCTGTGATAGAGGTAACCGATTTTTTCAAAGGCGATAACCAAGCTGTAAGCTTGAGTAGCTCCTCAAAAAGAACCTTCAGCCTATCTGGACTCGCTTCTGACAGGTCCTATATTGAAAGCATTAAAACCTACCCAACGAATATTGAAGTAAGGACAGTAAAAACTTATTCGGCAAGTGCTGGAGGTGCTGGACCAACAATTGGACCTGGTGGACCTGGTATTCCCGCTGCACAAAATGCAGGTGCCGTAACCTTAGAATTGAACACTTCGATATTATTACTTCCGAAAGTGCCAATGAATAGGCGCTTGTTTGATTCAAGAGTGGGTTTTTTCGCAGATAATTTTACTGTTTACTCAGACGACCAACAAAAAGTAGAAGAACAGACTTTTGCTGTTAGATATAAATTAGAGCCTAAGCCTGAAGATATGGAGAAGTATAAGCAAGGCATTTTAGTAGAGCCTGCAAAACCAATTATCTATTATATCGACCCTGCGACACCTAAAAAATGGGTGGCTGGTTTAATTCAAGGGGTGAACGATTGGAATGTAGCTTTTGAAAAAGCAGGATGGAAAAATGCGATTCAAGGAAAAGAGTGGCCTAACGATAGTACCATGAGTTTAGAAGATGCACGCTTTTCTGTAATACGCTACTTTGCTTCTGACATTCAAAATGCATACGGACCTCAAGTCCATGATCCAAGAAGTGGTGAAATTTTAGAAAGCCATATTGGTTGGTATCATAATATTATGAAACTACAACACGATTGGTATATGATTCAAACTAGCGCTGTCGATCCTACTGCTAGAAAAATGAAATTGGATGATAGCTTAATGAGTAAACTAGTTCGTTTTGTTGCTGCGCATGAAGTGGGTCATACATTAGGTCTTAGACATAATATGGGTAGTAGTAGTAAAACACCAGTAGAAAAATTAAGAGATAAAGAATGGTTAGCCAAAAATGGACATACCGCTTCTATTATGGACTATGCACGTTTTAATTATGTTGCACAACCAGAAGATGGTATTGCACAAAATGAATTATTTGCACATGTAGGCGCTTACGACAAATGGGCTATTCAATGGGGTTATACCTATACTGGCTTAAGCGATGTGGAAGCAGATAAAAAAGTGAATAATAAATGGATTGTAGAGAACTTGAAAAATAATCCGCGCTTATGGTTTGGTGGAGAAGGACGTGGCGATGACCCGCGTGCGCAAACAGAAGACCTAAGTGATAATGCAGTGGTGGCCGGCGAATACGGTATTAAGAATTTAAAAAGAATTTTAGCCAACTTGCCCGATTGGACAAAAGAAGAAGCTGATAAATACGAGAACCTAGCTGATATGTATATACAGTTGTCAGGTCAATTTAGTAGATACATGGGGCATGTTGCTAAAAATATAGGCGGTGTCTATGAAACATTTAAAAGTGTAGAAGAGCAAGGCGATGTGTATACAGCTACTCCAGTTGCGATGCAAAAAGCTGCGATGGCTTTTTTACAAGCTCAATTATTTACCACGCCTAAATGGTTATTAGATTATTCTATTTTAAATAAAATAAACAGTCCTGCTGCCAATGAGCGTGTTCAAAATATTCAAACTAATATTTTAAAAAGCTTATTAGATAAAGGTCGTTTACTTCGATTAAACAATTCTTATACACGTTTTGGTAATGCTAGTTATGCATTACATGATATGATGGAAGATACAAGAAAAGGATTATTTAGTGAATTGACTTCGCAAAAGGCCACAGATGTATTTAGAAGAAATTTACAAAAAACCTATGTAGGCCAATTAGAAGATTTAATCAACCCTCCTACAATGAGCATTAGTGCACCAAGCCCTTTCAGAACAGCACCTGTAGATATTGAAAATACAGATGTAGTGTCTGAAGCGAAAGCACAATTGAAAAAATTAGCTGCTGCTTTGAAAACTAGTACGAGTGCTGATGCTGCTACGCAAAGTCACTATGCCGATTTACAAGACAGAATTAAAAAAGCATTAGATCCTAAATAAGGTATGCTATTTAAAAAACCTAAATAATTCATTAAGTTGTTTTTACAAAAAAGCCTCCGATACGTCGGAGGCTTTTTTTATACTTGTCGAAATATTGTAATAAAAAACTATTCATACCTAAGTGCATCAATGGGGTTTAAGGCAGCTGCTTTCATGGCTGGATAAATACCTGCAACAAGTCCCACCACTGTACAAATAACAATACCTATTATAACCCAGATCCAAGGCACCACAAATCCGGTACCTAAAACAAGGCTAAATATATTACCCACCAGCACGCCTAAAATAATACCGAAGATGGCGCCTAAAATACTAATCAAAATACTTTCAAATAAAAATTGACGACGTACATCTTTTCTTTTACCACCAATGGCTTTTATCAATCCCACTTCTCTGGTTCTTTCACTCACTGCCACTAGCATAATATTCATAAGGCCAATAGCTGCTCCAATTAAAGTAATCATACCAATAGCACCAGCTGCTCCACTAATGCCCGCTAAAAAGCCAATAAAAAGAGATGCAAATTTATCACTCTTGTCAATCACAAAATTATCAGACTCAGAAGGAATTAATCTTCTTGCTTTTCTCATTTGATCGGTGGTCTCTCCAATAGCCGGTTCTAGTTCTGCCACATTATTCACCATTACACCTATTGAATAGGTAGCACTTCCTTGGTATTGTCTAACATTTTTTAATGTAGAAATAACCACATCGTCTTGACGCAGCATGGCACTAGACCCCTTTGATTTTAATAGACCCAAAACACGATAAGGTTTGCCTTGCAACAAAATTACCTTATCAATACATTTTTCTGGTCTGCCTGGAAATAATTTAGCAGCCACATTAGACCCTATGATACAAACATTGCGACCACTTGTGATATCAACATTATTAAAGTTTCTTCCTTGTGTTAATGAATAACCATTCACTGCAAGATAGTTTTCATCTCCCCCCATTAAAGAAATTTGTGGATTGGTTTTTTTATTCTTATAATGTAGTTCATTGTTTCCTCCCTTTCTTATAGAAATACTTACAGCCGCTCTATTAAATCCAAAATGTTCTTTAAAATAAGTCGCTTCTTCAAGTTTAATAATCTTATCTAAATTCGATTTTTTTTCTTTTACACCTCTTTTAGATTTAGAAAACTCATCCCCATCATTCGGACCCCCCATTCTTGCATTCATTTCTTTATATCTAACCACAAAGGCATTGGCCCCCATAAAAGAAAAGTTCTCTTTCAAACTTTGGTTCATCGCGGAGATAGCGGTAATAATACCAATAAGCGCCATAATACCAAAGGCAATAATAGCTACTGTTATTCCAGTTCTAAGTTTATTACTTTTTACAGTGCGCCAAGCGAGTACAAAAGAATCCTGAATAGTCATTCTACTATGTTTATGAAAATTAAAGGTAGCACAGATTCCACAATATGGCCTTAATAGGCCTTATAAAATGAGGAACGGCTAAAAGTATAGATAATTGAATACTAATGAAGGGAATACGCCTAGGATGAGTAGCAGAACGGCCATTACTAAAAGCGTATATGTATATTTCTTAGGTACTTCATGCATATTGGGCTCCCCTGTTACAAAATACATGGCTTGTACTAATTTGAAATAATAGTAAACACTTACCGCTGCAAACAAAATGGCTATAATAATTAACCAAAGGCCTGCCCCTGCTGCATAAAGCGCATTCAGCATATAATACTTAGCAAAGAAACCTCCAGTAAGTGGAATACCTGCTAATGAGAATAAAAATATAGTAGTGACAAAGGCTAATAATGGATTGGCTTTGGCCAAGCCATTAAAGGCTTCAAAACTATTTTCTTTCATTTTAATTAAGACACCAAAAACACCCATCGTGGCTAATGAATAAACGACTGAATATAAAATAATGCCTTCCTGCGCAAAACTTGATTTACCATATAAAGCAAATAACATAAATCCAGCTTGAGCGATACTTGAGTAAGCCAACATTCTTTTTACACTTCTTTGAAAAACAGCTACAATATTTCCCACAAGTAAAGTAGATATGATCACAAAACTTAAAACCAATTCCCAAGTATACCCCAAGGCCTTTGATTGACTATTGAAAATGGTAATGAAGGCTATAAAGCCTGCGGCCTTTACAATAGTGGCCATAAAAGAGGTGAACACAGTGGGGGCGCCATCATAAACATCGGGTGTCCAAAAATGAAAAGGCGCTGCAGATACTTTAAAATTCATGGCTGCAAACACAAGTAGTAATCCTGCAGATAAAATCATTTGCTCAGCAGGCAGGCCAGTAGAAGCTTTCAATACAGGTTCCACTAAATGAAAACTACCCGTTGCTCCATAAATAAAGGTAATACCTAATAATAATATGCCTGTAGAAAAAGAGCCCATTAAAAAATATTTTAATGCAGCTTCATTGCTAAATAAGTTTTTCTTATCAGCCCCTGTTAATATATATAAAGGAATAGATAAAATTTCAATCCCTATAAATAACATTAATAAATTATCAAAAGAAGTTAAGATACTCGCTCCGCATAAAATAAAGAAAAACAAAGCATAAAAATCGGCGGCTTGGTTATCAAATTTGGTAATCTCTTCTCCGTTCAGCCATATATAAATGAATGTAATGATAAAAAATAAAGTATTCACGAATAAACCAAATCGAGTAAAAGCAAGCATGCCCTTAGTATCAAAATCAATAACGAACCACCCATTCAATTGGGCCAAATTACTTAGGATCAAAACAAATAATCCTACTAAAGCAATGGTTTGATGTGTTTTTTGATTTTTGATGCCCCATGAACAAAACATCATGATGACACCTAAGAGCGTAGAAACAATAATTGCATTCATTACTAATTCGTTTTATTATTTGGCTAATAATTGTTCTAAAGTATCGGCCGTTAAAGTAAATAAAGGTTGCGGATAGACTCCTGTTACAAATACAATAATCAATAAAATGATTAATACTGCTTGCGCTGCTTTATTGGGCGCAGGCATCGCATTAATTTTCTCACTTATTTCTCCATAAGCCACTTTTTGTACCATGTTCAAGGTATAAATAGCAGTGAGTATAATACTAATTCCTGCAAAAGCAGCTATCCAAGGATTCAACATAAATAAACCATTGAACATTAAAAATTCACCCACAAAAGCATTGGTTAATGGCATGGCTATATTGGCTAAAGCAAAGCCCACTAACAAAATAGCGAGTGTAGGTTGCTTCTTAGCAAGCCCTCCCATTTGCTGCATCGATCTTGTTCCTGTTTGTTGCTCGAGTATGTCTGCAATAATCCATAATCCTAATACATTAATACCATGGGAGAATAATTGAATTAAAGCACCTTGTATAGCAATGCCCGTTCCAGTAAAAATGGCTGCGTTCATTAAACCTATATGTGCAATAGAAGAATAAGCAATTAATCTTTTGATATCGTCTTGACGAATAGCAATAAAAGAGGCATATAAAATACCTAGTACCGATAAAAATACAACTACATTAGTATGTGCCGCAAAGGCGACAGGAAATAAAGGTAGTAACCATCTTAAAATTCCATACAAACCCATTTTCACCATCACAGCACTCATAACCATGGTGACAGCGGTTGGCGATTGCTCATAGGTATCGGGTTGCCAAGTATGTAAAGGGAAAATAGGCATCTTAATAGCAAAGGCTATAAAGAATAAGGCAAAGGCAGTTATTTTTTGACCGCCTGTTAAATTAGCATGTATGAAGGCTTGTATAGAAAAGCTATGCTCTGCAGTATGCGCATTTAAAAACAAAATGCCTATGAGCATAAATAAAGAACCTAAAAAAGTATAGATGAAAAATTTAAAAGTAATGGCTATGCGTTTTTCTCCTCCCCAAATTGAACATAAAAAATAAACAGGTATAAGTGCTAATTCCCAGAAGAAATAAAATAGTAGTGCATCTCCTGCTAAAAACACGCCCATTAAACCTGCTTGGGTAAATAATAAAAGCGATAAAAATATATTTTTTTGCTTGTACTCGTTGCTTGCTGTCGAGATTAAAATGGCTGGTAAACTTATAGCAGTTAATAAAATTAATATTTTAGCAAGCCCATCCACTTGTAGTGCAAATCGGCTATTCAAGCTAGGAAGCCATGCCATGTCAAAGGCCTCTACTTTATTAAAAGAAGCAAAAACCGCCAACGCCAATGTTGCCAAACTTGCAGCAATTGCAGTTTGAGAAGCCAATGTATCTTTTTTGATAAATAAAAGTACAATAGCTGTCAAAATTGGAATGAGTAGAAATGAAATTAACATAGTCGTTGCTTATTATGATTGAGTCAATGAATAAATGAGTCGTAAAATAGAAATATCATTGAACCAGATTAGAAAAAGGGTAATAATGCCCAATACCATAAATAATATATAGTAGCCCGCTTGTCCATTTTGTATAAGCCTTACTTTTCTAGCACTAAACTGAACCAGCTTACCTGTTCCATTCACAGCGCCATCAATCACTTTCTTTTCAATAAATTCTTTTAGAAATAAGGCAAAATGATTCAATGGTTCAATAATGGCTTTTTGATATAATTCATCTATATACCATTTATTGTAAAAGAATTTTCCCAGAGCAGAACTAGGTTCTTCGTCGGTTTGTTTGCTATAACGAGATAAAGCAATAAGTAAAGAGGTAGCTGCAATGGCTACCGATACACCCATTAAAATCCATTCTGTAGAAACGGCTAAACTAGTTTCATGCGGTGTGCTTACAATACTACTTAGTTGTCCAGTTAACCAATGATGGCCTCCCATAATATGTGGAATGCCAATAGCCCCACCCACAGCACTTAAAATAGCTAATACAATTAAGGGCAAGGTCATTGCCAAGGGGCTTTCATGCAAATGCGCTTCTTGTTCATTACTACCTCTAAACTTTCCTAAAAAAGTAGTGGCATATAAACGGAACATATAAAAAGCAGTCATGGCTGAACCAATTAATCCTAGTACCCAATAAATTTTATTTTTTTCAAAAGCAGCTGCTAGTATTTCATCTTTAGAAAAGAAACCACTAAAAGGAGGTACACCTGCAATAGCAATACAGCCTATTAAAAAGGTAATATGTGTAATGGATAGTTTCGATTTTAATCCGCCCATTTTTCTAATATCTTGTTCATGATGCATGGCATGAATCACAGAACCAGCCCCTAAGAATAATAAAGCTTTAAAAAAGGCATGGGTGATCACATGAAATACAGCACCAGAATAGGCGCCTACGCCTAATCCTAAAAACATATACCCTAATTGACTCACTGTTGAATAAGCCAATACTTTTTTAATATCGTTTTGTTTAATGGCAATAGTGGCTGCTAATAAAGCAGTACTTATTCCAATGATGGCCACTATATTTTGTGTGATCTCGCTATGGCTAAATAAAATATTACTTCTTGTAATCATGTAAATACCGGCAGTCACCATGGTGGCCGCATGTATCAAAGCAGATACAGGTGTAGGGCCCGCCATCGCATCAGGCAGCCAAGTAAACAAAGGTATTTGTGCACTCTTACCCATCGCACCTACAAATAATAATAATGTAATACCAGTGATATCGGCGCTAGATAATTTCGCCAAAGATTCGGCCGTTAATACTTCGCTATAACTTACTGTGTCTAATTTAGCGATTAGCCAGAATATGGCTAATAAAAATCCTAAGTCCCCAATACGGTTCATGATAAAGGCTTTCTTCGCAGCGTAATTATAATTACCATTTGAAAACCAATAGCCAATTAATAAATAAGAACATAGGCCCACTCCTTCCCAGCCCATGAACATAATAATATAGTTATCTCCTAAGACTAATAATAGCATGGAGAAAATAAACAAATTCAAATACGCAAAATACCTAGCATAATGTGGTGCCGATTCTTCCTGCATATAAGCAGTAGAATACAAATGTATTAAGGAACCCACCCCTGTAATAACTAATAAAAATAAAGAAGACAATGCATCTACTTTAAAATCGAAGGGAATGGTAAGACTATCTGTATGAATGAAATCAAAATAATGCACCATCACTGCACCATGATCTTGCACATGTAAAAAAACAAATATACTTGCTATAAAAGAGGCTACAATATAACCAGTTGCCTTATAAGCAATCACCTTCTTACTCCAGTAATTTCTGCCTAGCCCATTGAATAAGAATCCAGCTAAAGGCCAAAGAATAATGAAAGCCACTAATGTTTTCATGAAGGCCATTGACTTAGTTTTTTAATCTATTTAAGAAATTGATATCTATGGAATGGGTATTGCGGTATATCATTACTATAATAGCAAGTCCAATACTTACTTCAGCCGCTGCTACCACCATGATAAAAAATACAAATATCTGTGCATCAATACCCGCTGTAGTATTGGGTGACATCATTTGAGCAGCGCCATAATTCATTTTTGAAAAAGCGACTAAAAGCATATTTACTGCATTGAGCATAAGTTCAATACACATAAAAACAATGATCGCATTGCGACGGGTTAATACACCTATGACGCCAATGCTGAATAGCGTTAAACATAAAAAGATATAATATTCTATAGGCATCTTACAAAAATTTATTTTTTACCAATGATTACAGCACCCACCATCGCGCTTAAGAAAAGTACACTACTTATTTCAAAAGGCACTACATAGTCGGTAAACAATGCCTGGCCTAAAGGATGAATAAGTCCTATGCTTCCTTCTTTTAATAAAACAGCTCTTCCATGGAAAGAAGTATTTTGTTTTACAAGTGCAATTAACAAGATTAAAAAACTACCTCCAGCAATCACACCCGTTAATTTTACCCATAATTGTTTTTGTGGTTCTTTATCCTTTTTGACATTCATCAGCATCATCACAAATAAGAATAGTACCATAATGGCCCCCGCATATACAATAATATTGACGATGGCTAAAAATTGTGCATTCAATAAAATATAATGCCCAGAGATGGCAAAAAATACTAGAATTAACCACAGTACACTATGTATCGGATTCTTACTTACTAATACCATGACCGCACTAATAATAGCTAAGGCAGATAAAGCGTAAAATAAAATTTCTAGTGTATTCATAATTATTTAAGCTTCTACTCCTTTTGCTTTAGCTAGTGCATTTGCACTATTTAAAGTATGAGGAATTAATAAATCGTTTTTATCGTAAATAAATCCTTTTCTAGTATAGTTGGCCGGTGCAAATGTTTCACTTAAATAAATAGCGTCTTTGGGACAGGCTTCTTCACAAAGTCCACAAAAAATACAACGCAACATATTAATCTCATATTTAGCGGCGTATTTTTCTTCTTTGTATAAATGTTCTTCTCCCTCTTGTCTTTCTGCAGCCTCCATAGTAATGGCTTCTGCTGGACAAGCCACCGCACATAAGCCACAGGCAGTACAATTTTCACGACCTGCTTCGTCTCTATTCAATACATGTAGGCCTCTAAACACAGGACTAAACTCCCTTTTTTGTTCAGGGTATCTTACTGTAGGTTGCTTTTTAAACATGTGACTAAAAGTGATCAACATGCCTTTAATAATATTAATCAAATACAAACGCTCCCAGAAAGTCATGGGACTGCGATTTACTGCGAATGATTTATTGGTTAATGCTTGCATCTTATATTCGTACCGTTTTTATAATTATAATTTTGATAAAATGAGTGCCCCCGTGATTAACATATTTATTAAAGCAAGTGGTATCATTTTTTTCCAACCTAAATTCATTAATTGATCGTATCTAAATCTTGGGATGGTCCAACGAATCCACATAAATAGAAATACAAAAAGTACAATTTTAATAAGCAAAGTGCCAATACCAATTAAGGCTGCTATATTAGGCGCCACTGTGCTTTCATCAAAGAAAGGCAAATCATAGCCGCCAAAATACATAGAGGCCATAATAGCACTACTCATAATCATATTCACATATTCTGCAAATAAATAGAATCCTAATTTCATCGATGAATACTCTTGGTGATAACCAAAGTTTAATTCATTCTCTGCTTCTGGTAAATCAAAAGGAGTACGATTACATTCTGCCATCGCACAAATAAAGAAAATTAAAAAACCCAAGGGCTGATAGACCACATTCCACCAATGGCCTGAGACTTGGTCTGCTACAATAGTTTTTAAACTAAGTGTGCCTGTGGACATTAATAAAGCAATTAAGGCAAGGCCCATCGCAATTTCATAACTAATGGCTTGAGAAGCTGCTCTTAAAGCAGACATCAAAGAAAATTTATTGTTAGAAGCCCAACCTCCAATCATAATTCCATAAACACCCATACTCACTACCGCGAATACATACAATAAACCAATATTAATATCAGCAATTTGTAATTCAATCACTCTTCCGAATAAATGTACTTCAGTGCTCCAAGGTATCACTGCACAGGTCATTAAACTAGCTGTCATGGCTAATCCTGGGCCTAGAATAAATAACCATTTACTAGCAGCTTTGGGAATAATCTCTTCTTTCATGATTAATTTCAATCCATCTGCTAGTGGTTGTAATAAACCAAAAGGGCCTGCTCTATTCGGACCTGGTCGGTCTTGTAAAATGGCAGCTACTTTTCTTTCGCCAAAAGTGGTATATAAAGTAATCAAAAAAGTGGTGAGCACAATAATGATAATCAAAATTAATTTCTCAATAATAAAGGCCCAATCAAATGCGAGTAGTGTCATACTTTATCTATTAGGCGTTTTTAGAATTATTGTTAAAACTAGTTCCATGGGAAGGACCCTCTATTTCACTCAAACGAATAGAAGGTAAGTTCACTTCGCTTTCATTATGAATATCCATTAATAAATGAGGGGCTCTGCCATCATTCACTGCTTTAAATGTTTCTGTAGGTAGCGTAGTACCAATATTGCCTGCATAATGACCCTGTGCAATCACAGAATGTCTACTTATTTCTCGTGGTCCTTCAATCACCCAATCATTGGTATGTTTTTTATCAAAACGACAGGTATTACAAATCCATCCTGGCTTACCTTCTGGTGTGTCTTCAATTTCACCCCACTCGTCTTTGCGCGCAGTCACTCTAAATACTTCATCTCCTCTATTCCATAAGGTTACACGACCTGAACAAGTTGGACAATCACGGTGTGCATCCATGGGTTTTAAAAACCATACTCTATTTTTAAAACGAAATGTTTTATCTGTTAAAGCGCCCACTGGACATACATCAATGACATTGCCGATAAAATCATTGTCCAAACTTTTTTCAATATGGGTAGCAATTTCTGCATGGTCGCCTCTGTCTAAAATACCATGCACTCTTTTATTCGTTAATTGGTCAGCGGTAAATACACAACGGTAACATAAAATACAACGCGTCATATGTAGTTGTATATGCTTACCTAAATCATGCTTTTTAAAAGTACGTCTTTGGAACTCATATCTAGTATCTGCCTTGCCATGCTCAAAACTTAAGTCTTGTAAATGACATTCTCCTGCCTGATCACAGATAGGACAATCTAAGGGGTGATTCAACAATAAAAATTCCACCACACCCGCTCTTGCATCAATTACTTTTTCACTAGTAATATTTTTAACTTCCATTCCATCCATCACAGTGGTTCTACAAGAAGCGACCAACTTTGGCATGGGGCGAGGATCTTTTTCAGAACCTTTCGATACTTCCACTAAACAAGTACGGCATTTACCACCGCTGCCTTCTAGCTTACTATAATAACACATAGCAGGCGGTGCTACAGCGCCTCCAATTTGTCGTGCAGCTTGCAATATGGTAGTACCCGCTGGTACTTCAATGGTAATGTTGTCTACTGTTACTTTAAATAATATTTGTTCACTCATAGTTTTACGCAATGTTATGCAGGCACATGGATAGGGTCTGCATAGTGTTGTAAACCAAAATTACTTGTTTGTGATAATTCTCTATTGTTGATATGCCATTCAAATTCATCACGAAAATGTCTAATTGCGGCGGCTACTGGCCAGGCGGCTGCATCTCCTAAAGGACAAATGGTATTGCCTTCTATTTTTCTTTGAATGTCCCACAATAAATCTATATCGCTCATCTCTCCTTTTCCTAATTCAATTTTTTGTAATATTTTTTCCATCCATCCTGTTCCTTCTCTACAAGGTGAACATTGTCCACAACTTTCATGTCTGTAAAAACGCGCTAGGGTTAAAGTATTTTTTACAATACATTGGTCCTCGTCTAAAATAATAAAACCCCCAGAGCCCATCATAGAACCTGTAGCAAAACCACCATCACTTAAACTTTCATAGTTCATATAACGGGTTTCACCCTTGGCTGTTTTTAATAAAAGATTCGCAGGTAAGATAGGCACAGAAGAACCACCTGGAATACAAGCTTTTAATTTTTTGCCACCAGCAATACCTCCACAATATTCATCGCTGTAAATAAAATCTTCTACTGAAATGGTCATATCAATTTCATACACCCCTGGTTTATTAATATTACCACAAGCAGAAATTAATTTAGTACCTGTAGAACGGCCCACGCCAATTTTTGCATACTCCTCACCGCCCATTTTAATAATAGGCACTATCGCAGCTAAAGTTTCTACATTGTTCACTACCGTTGGGCGCATCCATAAACCTTGAATAGCAGGGAAGGGTGGCTTGATACGAGGATTTCCTCTTTTACCTTCCAATGATTCTATAAGTGCTGTTTCCTCTCCACAGATATAAGCACCAGCGCCACGATGCACATGTATCATACAATCAAAACCGGTGCCTAAAATATTTTTTCCTAGCCAACCATTTTTAGTGGCTTCTACAATAGCTTCTTCTAAAATAGTGGCAACCCATGCGTATTCACCTCTTATATATATGTAAGTGTCATTTGATCCTAAAGCAAAAGAAGAAATAAGTAAACCTTCTAATAATAAGTGTGGTAAGAATTCCATTAAATACCTGTCCTTGAATGTACCGGGTTCGCTTTCATCTGCATTACATACCAAGTGACGAGGCACGCCTTCTGGTTTTGCAATAAAACTCCATTTCATACCTGCAGGAAAACCAGCGCCGCCTCTTCCACGAAGTCCACTTTTCTTTACTTCTTCTACAATGGCTTCAATGGACATTTCCTTCAACGCTTTTTCAGCAGCTGCATACCCACCCTCACGACGATAAACATCATAAGTACGAATACCTGGCACGTTTGCTTTCTCTAATAATAATTTTACACCCATTGCTTCTTCTTTATCTTTTCAAATTCCGTTTCCGAAACTTATTAATTGCTCTTATTTTAATTTTGCGCTACTACTTGCATTCTATACTCTGCAATAATCGCATCTACTTTATCCTTGGTTAAATGTTCTCTATAAATTTTACCTACTTGCATCATGGGCGCATAACCACAAGCCCCTAAGCATTCCACTAGCTTCAAAGTAAACAAACCATCCTTGGTGGTTTCTCCTGGTTTGATATCTAATTGCTTTTGAATGTAAGCAATGATATTCTCTGAACCACTAATCATACAAGGTCCTGTTTGACAAACTTCAAATACAAATTTCCCCACTGGCTTTAAATTATACATACTGTAAAAAGTAGCCACTTCATATACTTCAATAGGTTCAATTTTTAATAAGCCTGCCACATAATCCATGGCCTCCGTTGGCAACCAGCCTCCAAAACTATCCTGCGCTAAATGCAATACCGGTAGCAGTGCACTTTTTTGTTTCCCTTCTGGATAACGAGCTACCAAGCTTTTAAACTCGGTCATTTGTTCGTTATTAAATTGAAGACTCATATTCTCGTTTCGTTTTTCTCTATAATTATTTTCTACGCATCCAACTCGCCTGCGATCAAATTCAAACTACTCATCGTTACCACCGCATCACTTAACATGCCTCCCTTAATCAATTCCTCAAAGGCTTGATAATAAATAAAGCAAGGTCTTCTAAAATGTAATCTGAAAGGTGTACGTCCACCATCGCTAATTAAATAAAAACCTAATTCTCCATTACCCCCTTCTACTGCACTATATATTTGACCCTTTGGTAATTCAATTTCTCCCATGATAATTTTAAAATGCCAAATAAGTGCTTCCATCTTGGTATACACATCTTCTTTCTTTGGCAAATAGTATTCTGGTACATCTGCATGGTATACTTCCGCATCTGTTCCTTTAAATTCTTGTATTTTTTGGTAGGCTTGCTTGATGATCGAAATACTCTCATACATTTCTGCATTGCGCACTAAAAAGCGGTCGTAGTTATCGCCAGTGGTTCCTACAGGAACTTTAAAATCAAAATCCTGGTAGCTACTATAAGGTTGTTGCACACGCACATCATAGTCTACACCAGCGGCGCGTAAATTAGGACCGGTAAATCCATAGTTCATAGCACGTGCTGCACTAATACCCCCTGTACCTTGTGTACGCTCCATGAAAATTCTATTGCGCGCAAATAAATTTTCAAATTCTTTTAAAACTTTTGGATACTCGTTTAAGAATTTCTCGAGTTTCGTAAACGCTGTATTTGTAAAATTCCTTTCAAAGCCACCAATGCGGCCAATATTAGTAGTAAGACGGGACCCACATACTTCTTCATATATTTCATAAATTAATTCACGGTATTGCATCACGTATAAAAATCCTGTATACGCTCCTGTGTCCACCCCCACAATTGAATTACAAATTAAATGGTCAGAGATACGCGCAAGCTCCATAATAATCACACGCAAGTAATCGACACGCTTGGGTAAATCCAGTTTTAAGAAATGCTCACAGGTAATATGCCAACCCATATTATTAATAGGACTACTGCAATAATTCAAACGATCGGTAATAGGGGTGATTTGATATAAAGGACGACGTTCTGCTAATTTTTCAAAAGCGCGGTGAATATACCCCACTGTTTGTTCTGTGGATACCACACGCTCACCATCCACTTCCATAATATTTTGAAACACCCCATGCGTTGCTGGATGGGTAGGCCCAATATTTAAAGTGGTAGTTGTTTTTTCAATTGACCCTTTTGGTAATGTTATATGCGTTTGATGTTCCATTCTATTTTTTATTGCGCCTTTACTTTTTTAATTGACTCTTTTAATTCAGCTACCCTCGTCCAAACATTTCATCATCCTTATCTATTCTTGTTTGATCCTCTAATGGATACTCTTTTCTTAAAGGAAAATAATCCATCTCCTCTACATTCAAAATGCGTTTTAAATTAGGATGCCCTACAAAATTAATTCCAAAAAAATCATAGGTTTCACGCTCCATCCAATTAGCCGATTCAAATAATTTACTTGCTGTAAATACCGCTGTTTCATTTACAGATGTACTTATCGAATAACGCAAACGAATATTTTCTGAAAAATTATGTAAATGATATACGACCACTAACTCCGCTCCAATATTATTTGGATAATTCACCCCACATAAATCGGTTAAGAAAGTAAAACCTAAGCTTGGTTCCTCATATAAATACTGAAGTACTTTTAAATTAATTTCTTTAGATGATTCGAAAGATAAAATACCAGACGCGGTCGAGAAATTCAAAACTTGATCTCCAAATTTTTCTATTAACTTATTTTGTATTGTCTCGTTGCTTAATGCCATTTTTATTCAAAAATTTTAAACGCTGTTTTTTATTAGATTTATTGGATACCGTAGCTGTTTAATAAGTCGCGGTATTTTTCACTATTTCTTCTGCGAATACTTTCTTGACCTACTAAGTCTTGAATTTTCATAAAACCATCAATGATGGCTTCTGGTCTTGGAGGGCAGCCAGGTACATAAACATCTACGGGTATTACTTGATCAATGCCTTGAAGTACACTGTAAGTATCGAATATACCGCCACTAGAAGCACAGGCCCCTACTGCAATTACCCAACGTGGTTCTGCCATTTGTAAATAAACTTGTCTTAAAACCGGTGCCATTTTTTTTGCAATGGTACCCATCACCATTAATAAGTCACATTGACGTGGAGAGAAACCCACACGCTCTGAACCAAAACGAGATAAATCATAATGTGATGCCATGGTCGCCATGAATTCAATACCACAACAAGAAGTAGCAAATGGCAAAGGCCATAAAGAATTTTTTCTGGCTAGTCCCACGACAGAACTTAACTGCGTTGCAAAAAAACCATCGCCAGGAACACCATCGGGTGCTTTGCCCATAGAAATGGCTTCTGAAATTTCAGCTTCTTTAGGATTTAAATTAAATCGTACTGGACGCATATTGCTACAACTTTATTTTTTATAATTAATCTTCCCATTGTAAGGCTCCCTTCTTAATGATGTATATAAAGCCCACCAAAAAGAATCCTACAAATAAAACCACTTCACCAAATCCAGCCCAACCCAAAGTTTTAAAATTGACTGCATAAGGATAAAAGAAAATAACTTCTACATCAAATAAAACAAATAAAATAGCCACTAGAAAATACTTAATCGCCATAGGTGATCTTGCATCTCCATGTGTATCAATTCCACTCGCAAAGTTTTCTAATTTATCGCTTGTATCTCTCTTAGGTCCCATCCAACTTGAAATCAAAATTATCAAGGCAACAAAGCCCCCTGCAAATAATAATTGCAATGCAATGGGTAAGTAATTAGTAGCGCTATTTGTCTCGTTCGCAGACATCCAAAACTGCAACAGAATCATACATATGTTTTTGGTGCCGCAAAAATACGCAAAGGATAGCTCATATAACGAAAAACTCCCCATAAATGGGGAGTAATTTTCAATTATTTTTTACACAATAAATGTGCTTAAATAGACGTTTTAGCCTTTTTTGATTTCAGTGGTATCGGCTGCTGGCTTTTCTACTGGGGGAGCAGGTACGCCACCCTTAGAATTTTGCATTTTCTTGATAATTTCGATGTTTTTTACAAATAAAGCCTTGGCTTGAAGGGTGGTTGGATCCTCAGGTACTAATTCTAGAACTTTATCGCACATTAATACAGCATTTTCATAGCCCTTTGTCTCGTTATAATAGCCAATTAAGGTATAGTAATTGTTGACCAAAGTTTGCTTGTTTTTAGTGACATCCTTTAACAAAAACTCGTTTTGCGTATTTACGGCCTCGAATAAGATACCTAGGTTATTGGCGGTATCCAATAATTTAGCAGCTCTAACATTCATAGAATAGCCATTGGGCTTTTCTGGGAAGTTCGCAATATACTCTTTGGCAGTTGTTGAAGCGACAGCCCCTTCTTTTGCATTAATGGCAATACTTGTAGTCTTGTAATAATACACTTCGTCTTTTACCCCTCTAAGGGCAGAATAATTCGCATACCATTTTAATTCATCGGCATACATATTACTTTTTTCTAACATTTCATAGCCTAATTTGTAATATTTTAGCTTATTTACCTTAGCTGTGTCAGCGGCAATGGCTTTTTCTAAAATGAGGGCTAAGCTAGCCTGGCTTCCACTGAATTTAGATAAAATCTTCACTGCTATTTCATAATCGGTGTTGATTAATTTATCCGGTGTTGTATTCGTGATATAAGGCTCTATATAAGATCTTGCTAAAACAGTATCTCCTTTTTTATCATAGTTTTTAGCTAATAAAACGGCTAAGCCTGGAAAAATACTAAGGCTTCCTGCAGCTTCCATTGCCTTTGCTTTTTCTAAAGACAGGTCAAATTGACCAGATCTAAATAAATAGTCGGCACTGAAATATTCAAAAATTGGATCCTTGTCTGCGTATTGTAAAAATAAATCCAAATTCGTTTTTGCTATACTTGTGCTTACGTCAGCATAGTAAGTATATAAAGAAAAATAAACTGGTGCAATGGCTGGATCTGTAGCGATGGCTTTATTAAAATATTCGTCTAAAGATTCTTTATTGTTTTGTGTTTGATACACTTTACCAATTCTATAATAAGCATAGGCATTTTTAGGATCTGCATTGATCGCATTTTGAAAAGCTGTTACTGCATCTCCCCCATTTTCACCACCGCCTAACTTTAAATAATTAATACCTAGGTTAATGTAAAGGCTTGGATTCACTACATCGTAGGCGCTTATGGTTTCTTTTAGTTTATCGATGGCATATCTGCGATCTCCTATGTTAATAGGCAATTCAGCAAACACATAACCAATGGCATTAATGATATCTTGATTAGGCTTACCCTTATACTTTCCTTTTGTATTTAAAGTAGATGTAATAGCTACTTCTAAGTTTTGCTTCACTGCATTCACATCCGCGCCTTCTAATGATTGTATATGAGACATCCCCACTAACAACCATGGGTCATTACCTTTTGCTTGTAAACTTTTTTGAAGTAATTCTTTTGCATTTTGGATTGACTCTGGCGTAGAAATACCATTGTAGTTTTGCGCTAGCATTGCCTGTGCATACCAGAAAATAGTTTCACCATCTGCTGGATTTTTATCATTGGCTTCCTTAAAATAATTAAGGGCCGACTTGTTTTTTTCGTAATTCAACATTTTTACTCCTTCCGCTAATGGAGAGGGAACTACCTGAGCTGTTAAGGAAGTAGAAAGTATAAATCCTACCAAAAGAAAAACCAATTTTTTCATCATTTACTTTTTTTCATTTAAAATTTTATCCAAGTCCAAGATAGCATTTATTGTACTTGGAATATGTCCCCGTGACACATCTATTTATTTACTATAAGAACAGAAGTTACAGGGATAGCTAAAATATTAATTTTTTGGCAAGAATCCCATTAATTTTTGGTTAATAACCCGAAATTTTCCAGGTATTTAATGAGTGTTAGTTTAATAAACCCTTTCTTTTCTTAAATCCCATTTTAGCAGGCACCAAAAAAGCCCTTTGAAAAATTAATTGACCTCTTTCCAGGCTCATAAAATTCAGCAGTCCCGTTCCAAGGCCCGGGGCGTTTTCTTTTAAAATATAATAAATGGGTAAAGTAAGAGAGTAATGCCCCTTACTAATATTTGACTGAGAGGGCTGTGAATAATAGCCTTTTTCAATACAAAGGGTGCATTCTACTAAAGCCATTTTAAGGGTCTTTCTATCTTCCATTTGTTTGGGATCGTAATTGTCTCCTACCCAATTCATGCCCACAAAACCAATGGCATTAGGATTGTCTTTTATATAAGAAATCACTTCTTCACTTCCTTTTGCAGAAACTACATTTTTTCCAAAAGCGGTTTGATGCAATAAACTATCTTTTAAAAAACGAACCACCCCTGTTAGGTTACTTCCATCCATCACCACCTGCTTATTGTTTTTACCGCTGAGTGCTGTACTTATTTCTGCCATAGTGAAAACAGAATCTTTTGATTTTTTATTCACCACCACCGCAATGGCATTGTAAGCAAGTATGCCAAAAGTGGGCGCATAGCTTAGTTGGTCTTTATAATTAGCCTGCTCTTTTTTATTGAGGCCTCTTGTGACTATAATCATGCGGGTACTATCAGAAGCTAAATCCTTGAAGCAGTCTATTTCAGATTTATAAGACACTTCAATAGTAGCTTTCGGAAAACTTAGAGCAAACACTTTAAGTTCTTGCTCTATAAAAGGCTTAAAGCTTTCTTCCACAGAAATGCGAATACGGCCTTCGCTGGGAGTATCTATTTGCTCCGTTGTAGAACTCGTCTTACAAGCTGTGGCCAAAATGCAAATACTCAACATAATATATAAATAACGCATCTACTTTAATTTACGAGTGAAAGAAAAAATGAAAAGGCTAATACATTTGATTAATACCTCTGTACAATCTGAAGCCTCCATACAATAAACAAAGACCTCCAAAAATATATCTAAAGTCGGCACCAGCATTAATGATCATATCTAAATGGAACCATTTGGCACCCAGCATTAATACTCCACAGCCTAAAATAAGGGTGGCCATGGTAAAATCATATATACTTCTAAATACTCGGTAAGTACGCTCCGATTTTTCACGAGGTGCATTGGGCCTTGGCTCATAGGGTTGTTGACTAGGGTCTTGATTTTCCATAAAATCCGGTTTTAAAGAGGCAATTTAAACAATTAATAGCCGATGAATTTAAAAAATTTATCTTTACTTACAAATTTGAAACTATGAGCAAACCTTCTTTGCCACAAGGTACCAGAGATTTTAATGCGGCTACGGTTCAAAAGCGTCAGTTTATATTTAAGACGATCCAATCTGTGTTTGAAACCTATGGTTTTCAGCCATTGGAAACCCCTGCTATGGAGAACTTGGAAACCTTGATGGGAAAGTATGGTGAGGAAGGCGATAAACTTATATTTAAAATTTTAAATAACGGTTTAGACAATCCACAGAAAAAAGAACAAACACTAGAAGGGGTAGAGAAATTATTCGCTGGTAAAAATAGCACGGCCATTACTGAACGCGCTTTAAGATATGATTTAACCATTCCCTTTGCAAGATATGTAGCCATGAACCATGGTTCATTGAACTTCCCTTTTAAAAGATATCAAATTCAACCTGTATGGCGCGCCGATCGACCTCAAAAAGGAAGGTACCGTGAATTTTATCAATGTGATGCAGATGTGGTGGGAAGTGAAAGTTTATTAAATGAAGTGGATTTAGTAGCAGTATATCTTACTGCTTTTCAAAAATTAAATTTACCGGTAGAAGTAAAAATAAATAATAGAAAAATTTTACTAGCCCTTGCAGAAATTTGTGGAGGAGAAGATAAACTTATTGACTTAACCATTGCCATTGATAAGTTAGATAAAATTGGATGGGAGAAAGTAAAAGAAGAATTAGATAAGAAAAATTTTAGCGAAGCGCAACAAAAAATTATTCAAAATTACTTAACCATTGAAGGAAATAATACAGAAAAATTAAAGCAGTTAAGTATTTTATTGGGTAATAATGAAATGGGGCTGAAAGGTATAGAAGAAATAAATTATGTATTAGACTACCACGTACAAACCGGCATGGACAAGCATTTGGTGGCCGACTTTACTTTAGCAAGAGGCTTAAATTATTATACAGGTATTATTTTTGAAGTAAAAGCCATAGAGGCTGAAATGGGAAGTATTGGAGGCGGTGGCCGCTACAACGATTTAACCAGTTTATTTAGCGTACCTAATATTGCAGGCGTAGGTATTAGCTTTGGTGTAGATAGAATTTATGATGTGATGGAAGAGAAAAATTTATTTCCAACCACCATTGAACAAACCACACAAGTTTTATTTTTTAATTTAGGAGAGCAGGAAGCGAAAGCAGCTTTCTTACAAATGATGCAATTAAGGGATAAAAAAATTGCTTGTGAAATTTACCCAGAAAAGAGCAAATTCGACAAGCAATTTAAATACGCGGAGAAAAAAGGAATTCCCAACGTTATTATCATAGGTACGGAAGAGTTAGCTAAAAATGAATGCACGGTAAAAAATATCATTACGGGCAAACAAAGCACTGTTTCTTTATCGGACCTTTCTAATTTTGAGTTCTAGAAATTTTTATTCGCCCAAACCTTAGCGTAAAAATCTTCTTCTTTAATAGCATAAGAAGCAGCAGCTCTTTTAGCGGTTAATTCCATTCCTTGAACAATAATAGTTAAGGTCTCTACAGCATTATCTGCTGCTCTTTTGAAAATAATAGGCGCATCATAAGCAGCTAAATAAAAAGTATCTACTCCTTTCTTTTCTAAAGGTGTAGAACCCATTGCTGAATTAATAGTTAAAACAGTATCTTCTGCAGTGATGGTTACTTCTGTTACCGGACTTCCTTCTGGAAATACATATTTGCCTAAATAATCTTTCAAAGGACTAGTTTGGGCGTTTGCTGTAGCCATTACCCCCATTAGGATAACTGCCATTAATAAGATTTTTTTCATAATTTATTATTTATTTGATTCAAATTGTTTTCGAAAATAAGTAAAATGACAGCCATTTGGCAATAAATTTATATTAATTATTAAAGGTTTAGAAAGTACAGAAAATAGGCCTTGAAAAAAGATTTAAATCTATCCAAATCCGATCAAGTATCTTTGCATTATGGAGAAGACAAGACCTAATATTAGACAGGTAGAAGTCGCTGAGATTGAGCGATTTATATCAAAAATAGGCGAAAAGCCTTTTAGAGTAAAACAGATTGTAGAATGGTTATGGCAAAAACATGCACATAGCTTCGACGAAATGACCAACTTAAGCAAGGACTTACGCGGCTTATTAGAAAAGGATTTTCAACTACCTGCTTTACAAATTAATACTACCCAACAAAGTGAAGATGGTACTTTGAAAACACGTTTTAAAACTTATGATGGTCATATGATCGAAGGGGTGCTTATCCCCACTACTTTAAGAAAGACCGCCTGCGTGTCTTCTCAAATTGGATGTAGCCTTAGTTGTAAATTTTGTGCAACAGGCACCATGGAGCGTAAAAGAAATTTAAATTTTGATGAAATTTATGATCAAGTTGTATACATCTTACAACAAAGTGAAGCCACTTATGAAAAACATTTAAGCAATATTGTTTTCATGGGTATGGGTGAGCCTTTAATGAACTATCATAATGTTTTAAAGGCCATCGAAAAAATTACTTCTCCTGATGGATTAGGCATGAGTGCTAAAAGAATTACAGTATCTACTGCGGGCCTAATTAAACAAATAAGACAATTAGGAGACGATAATGTGAAATTTAAATTAGCCATTTCACTTCATGCTGCGAACGATAAAAAGCGTAATGAAATTATGCCTATTAATGAAAGTAATAATATCAAAGGACTTGTTGAAGCCATTAATTACTTTTATAAAAAGACAGGCACTGAAGTGACTTTTGAATACATCTTATTCAAAGACTTTAACGATTCTGAAAAAGATGCAGAAGAACTCACTAAAATATACAGACAAGTACCTGCCGATTTAATCAATGTGATTGAATACAACCCAGTGGATATTTTTCCTTTCGACAAACCAGACGAGGAAGGCTTTGAAAGATTTGTAGAAATTTTACAAAAAAATAGAGTGAATGTGCGCGTAAGACATAGTAGAGGAAAGGATATTGATGCGGCCTGCGGACAATTAGCGAATAAAGATAATTTTAAATAGTAGGACGCATGAATCAAAAAAGATCTGACAACTTTGACAAGTTTTCTAATAAGAAAAAAGGTAGTGCTGTTAAAGAAGAATATAGACAAGAAAAAAAGAAAGCCAAAGTTGAAATGAGGGCTGCTGGTGAAGCTATGCGTCAAAGAAAAAAGGATAAAGAAAGAGGCATTCCTGTTGAACCGCTTGGCAATAATAAAAGAATTCCCCCTGCTTCAAAAAGAACAGCTACTTCTTATGTAAAAAAAGGAGAGGCTCCTAAATATGGTGAATTGGCTAGTCCTTTTCCTGCTAAATCTAAGTTCACTAATAAAAGAACGCCTGCTTCCATGGACAAGGCGGATGAAAAAAGAACTGCTTCTATTGGCAAGGTGACCGCCGCTGACGATACTCCCTTTGAACAAATGCCATTGAATAAATATATTGCACATGCAGGTATATCTGGAAGAAGAGAAGCAGCAGAGATGGTGAAGGCAGGACATGTGGCAGTAAATGGTGATACGGTTTTAGAGCCAGGTTATAAAGTGAAGTACAAAGATGTAGTAAGATTAAAGGGTAAAGTTTTACAATTACAAGTAACCCCGGTGTATATTTTATTAAATAAGCCAAAGGATTATATCTGTACAGCAAATGACCCTGAAGGCAGAAAAACAGTTTTAGATATTATTAAAAACGCCACCACACAAAGAATGTTTCCAGTGGGTCGTTTAGATAGAAATACAACAGGTGTTTTAATTTTAACCAACGATGGTGACTTAGCACAAAAATTAACGCATCCTTCTTACGAGATTAAAAAAATATACGAAGTTACTTTAGACAAACCTGTGACCAAGGCCGATATGGAATCTATTGCGGCCGGTGTAGAATTAGAAGACGGTTTTATTGCAGCCGATGCAGTAAGTTATTTATCGAATACTTCTAAAAATGTAATTGGTATTGAAATTCATAGTGGCCGTAATCGTATTGTGCGTCGTATTTTTGAACATTTAGGCTACGATGTAAGACATTTAGATAGAGTCATGTTTGCCAACCTTACTAAGAAAAATGTAGACCGTGGTAAATGGCGTTTTTTAGCAGAGAAGGAAGTAAGATTACTTAAGTTTTTAAATAAATCATTTACCAGAAAATCTTCCAAATAACTAGTTCATGTTATCCATATTATTTGAAGACGAAGACATGATTGTATTGAATAAGCCCGCTGGTTTATTAAGTATCCCCGATAGATTTGGTAAGGATGTTTCTTTAAAATCTTTATTGCAAGAAAAATACGGAGAAATTTTTACCGTTCACCGATTAGACCAACACACGAGTGGCTTAATTGTATTTGCAAAAAATGCGGAGGCCCATAAATTATTAAGCGAATTATTTGAAGGAAGAGAAATTGAAAAAAAATACCTAGGCTTAGTTTTAGGCAGACCCCCTGCAGAAGGAAGTATTGATGAGCCAATTATGGAACATCCTGTCAAAAAAGGAACCATGGTAGTGCATGCCAAAGGAAAAATAGCTTTAACTACTTATAAGGTCATTGAAAATTACAAACGCTTTGCATGGGTTTCATTTCAAATACATACAGGTCGCACGCATCAAATACGCGTGCATGCCAAACAAATAGGACATCCCATAGTAGCCGATGATGTCTATGGTGATGGAGAAAAACTATTATTATCTTCTATCAAAAAGAAAAATTTTAAATTAAGTAAGGCCGAGGAAGAAGAAAGACCATTACTAGCTAGACAGGCCTTGCATGCGCATTCACTAAAATTTACCTACAAAGAAAAAGAGCTTCATCTAGAAGCTCCTTTACCTAAAGATTTAACCGCTACTTTACAGCAGTTGGATAAATGGAATAAAGAGAAATAATTGCGTCTTTACCTATTTTTCCGTGGGTTCCGTAGGAGGTAAGGTATATAAATCCAATAAGCCATCGGGTAGTTCAACACTAATTGTTTTAGCCTTATGATTCACGGCTTTTAAACTTTCTTCATGTAAAGGAATATAGGCTTCTTGGCCTTGGTATAATATAGTCACCATTAACTGATGCGGTTGTTCAATCACTTCTTGAATCACACCTAAAGACTTTCCTGCTTCTATTACTGTATAGCCTAGTAAGGCCAAAGGAGATTGCTTATCTACTAATTTTTGAAAATCATCTTGAGGTAACCAAACTTTTTTACCCAAAAGCATCGCAGTAGCTTCTCTACTATTAATGCCTTCCAATTGTACATGCGAAATAGTATCGGTTTTAGCAGATGCGCTTTGAATAAAATAGGGAATAAAACTTGCAGCATTTTTTTCAACAAATAGGGCATCAATACCTTTAAAATGTATGGGCTTGCCTAAGGCATGCTCAATAATAAGATGGCCAGTAATCCCATGCGGTGCCACAATTTTACCTATATGTATGTACTGACTCATTTGCTAATTTAATTCTTTTATCGACAAAATCATTTTCAAAAAAAACCCCCAATTCCGTTGATAGGAACCAGGGGCTTTTATAAAGCTAGATTAATTTTAAAATTATTCTGCAGCAGGCGTTTCCTCAGCAGATGCTTCAGCTACTGGTGCAGCTTCTTCCACTGGTGCAGCCACTTCTTCTACTGGTGCAGCTTCCGCTACTGGCTCTGCTACTTTTTTAGCTACAGGTACATACACTTTTTTAGCAGCTTCTGCTTTTTTGTGTGTATCACTAGTGCTTGCAATTTTTGTTTCATGTGCTGCATACCATGTTTGGAATTTCTCCATTGCGGTTGCATCATCAAACAAACCTAATTTTACTCCACGAAGTAAATGTTTCAAATAAAGAACTCCTTTGAAAGATAAAATTCTGTGAACGGTGTCTGTAGGTTGAGCACCTTTGTTTAACCACTCCAATGCCTTTTGACGATCCAATTGGATAGTTGCAGGAACTGTTAATGGGTTGTAAGTACCAATTTTTTGGATGAATTTACCATCTCTTGGTGCACGTCCGTCAGCCACTACTATAAAGTAGAAAGGCCTTTTTTTACTACCGTGACGTTGTAGTCTCATTTTTACTGCCATGTTAAATAGAAATTTATAGGCGTTATTAAATAGGGTTAACCGGCTGCAAATATAGTCAAAACCACCGAATAAACAAAGGAAAAAGGCCTTAAAAATTCATTAATATATGATTATCAATGACTTAGGCTATAATTAACGTCTCAGACCAGGCATTTTACCTGGCATTGAACCGCTTGACATTTGCTTCATCATCTGCTTCATTTGATCAAACTGCTTCATAAAAGCATTGATTTCTCCAATATCCTTTCCGGCGCCTTTGGCAATTCTTTGTTTGCGACTTGTTGAAAGCAAGTCTGGATTTCTTCTTTCCAAAACGGTCATCGATTGAATAATGGCTTCTACTCCTTTAAAGGCATCGTCTTTAATATCTACATCTTTTAAGCTTTTGCCCATGCCTGGAATCATGCCCATTAAATCTTTTAAGTTGCCCATTTTTTTGATCTGCTGTATCTGCGTTAAAAAATCTTCAAAATCAAATTGATTTTTTCGAATTCTTTTTTCTAATTTTTTAGCTTCTGCTTCATCAAATTGCGACTGCGCTTTTTCTACCAATGAGGTAATATCCCCCATGCCTAAAATTCTTTGGGCCATTCTCTCGGGATGAAAAACAGTAAGTGTGTCCAACTTTTCACCACTGCTCATAAACTTAATAGGTTTATTCACGGTGTACTTTATAGATAAAGCCGCACCCCCTCTGGTATCACCATCTAACTTGGTTAATACGACTCCTGTAAAATCTAAACGCTCATTAAAAACTTTAGCAGTATTCACTGCATCCTGCCCTGTCATTGAGTCTACAACGAATAATATTTCTTGTGGTTGAATTTCATTTTTAATAGCAGCCACTTCATTCATCATCACTTCATCCACTGCAAGTCGCCCCGCCGTATCAATAATAATTACATTTTTATTATTCGCCTTTGCATAGACCAATGCATTTTGTGCAATAGAGACTGCATTTTTATTTTCTCTTTCTACAAAAACATCTACCCCAATTTGTTCACCTAATAAGGTGAGTTGATCCATTGCTGCAGGACGATAAATATCGGCAGCCACTAATAAGGGAGATTTTTTTTGTGCCTTTAAATAGTTTGCCAACTTTCCAGAAAAAGTAGTTTTACCAGAACCTTGTAAACCTGCTACTAAAATAATAGTGGGGCTTTTAGAAAGGTCCATCAAAGAAGCTTCATTACCCATTAAAGCCGTTAATTCATCTTGCACAATTTTAACCATCAATTGTCCAGGACTAATGGCATTAATAACTTTTGCGCCAATGGCCTTTTCTTTAATACTATCTGTAAATTCTTTGGCAATTTTAAAATTGACATCCGCATCCAATAAAGCCTTTCTGATATCTTTTAAGGTATTGGCAACATTCAAATCATTGATTCTCGCCTGCCCTTTTAGGTGCTTAAACGCAGATTCTAATTTTTCACTCAAACTATTAAACATACTTACAACATTAAGGGGAGCAAAGATAAGTGATCAGAACGAGTCGTACACCATCAATTCAAAAGGTATAAATACGTTAAAATTGGGAAATTAACTGGTATTCTATTTTGATATAAACTATTGATTTTCATTTACTTGCACTAATTTAGACAATACCCTAAATATGTCTTGACAGTTTGTTAACTAATAAAGAATAAAAAAAACTTGGAACCTACCCTTTATTTAATATTATTGCATCAAACGAATCAATTTTTAAGAGGAGCTAGTTATATATGAGTAAGAAACAATTATTTACACTTGAATTTCCGGTGAGATGTTCACCCAATATTTTATTTGAATTTTTATCCACTGCCTCTGGACTACAAGAGTGGTTTGCAGACAAAGTAGACGAATGGGAAAACGTTTTTAGTTTTTCATGGAATAAAGGTGTGCCAGAGAAAGCAGAATTAGTTGACCAAGAGCCTGATAAATTTATAAGGTTTAGATGGTTACATGGAGAGAAGAATGAATACTTCGAATTTAGAATTGAAAAAACAGAAATTTCAAATCAAACTATTTTAATCGTGAAAGATTTTGCTGAGAAAAACGAAGTCAAAGACCAGAGCCGACTTTGGGAATATCAGATCAAAGAACTCTTTCATCGTATAGGTAGTTAGCACCACGACTTTGTTCAAGAAATTAGACATACTAATTCTTAAAGCCTTTATTGGCCCTTTTTTGGCAGCACTCACTATTTCAACTTTTGTGCTGACCATGCAATTCTTTTGGTTATACATTGACGACTTAGTAGGCAAAGGTTTAGACCTGCTTACCATTTTACAATTAGTAGGCCTTGTCTCTGTAAGTACTTTTACCACCGCACTTCCCCTAGCCATGTTATTTTCTTCTATCATGACCTTTGGCAATTTAGGAGAAAGCTTTGAGCTCATTGCCATTAAAGCAGCAGGCATTCCACTGATTCGTTTTATGCGCCCGCTATTTATGTTCACTATTTTTTTAGCGGGTATTGCTTTTTTATTTTCAAATAATATTATTCCGGTAACGCAAATGAAGCTTACCAATTTAAAATATGAAATCATTATAGCCAAGCCTGCCATAGATTTAAAGGAAGGTATCTTCTATGATAAAATAGATGGCTATGTGATTAAGTTAGGCAAGAAAGAGTCGAATGATAGTGTGATGCATAATATTACCATCTTTGAAAAAAGATTTGGACTTCAAGATAATTTAATCATGGCCGAGTCGGGGGTGATGCGTGTCTCTGCTAATAAAAAGTTTTTAGAATTTGTCATGTATAATGGATGGCGCTATCAAGAAAGAGGAGCGCGCAGTACCACCAATACAGAATTCACCAGGCTTTATTTCAAAGAGTATAAAAAAATATTTGACCTGAAAAGTTTTCAGATGAATAAAAGCAGTGATGTACTCTATGATCCGAAAATGTTAAGTGTTAGACAACTTAGCAAGGCCATGGATTCTTTACAAAACAAAGATGCCTACTTTATTCAAAAAACGAATACCGATGTAGCTTCCTATTTAAAGTTCATGAACTACAAAGACAGTAGTCATCTCTTTAACGCAAAGAAAAAGATGGCTCCCTTAAAAAGTTTTGATAAAATTATTCCCGATTCTTTGATAAATAGTATTCAACTCACTTCTCAGAATCAGTTTTCCTCTCTTATATATAACCTCACCGCTATCTCAGATATATACAAGGATAATACAAAAGCAAATACTTTACATGGAATAGAATGGCATCGAAAATTTACATTATCCTTTGCCTGCTTTGTACTTTTTTTAATTGGCGCCCCACTCGGTTCCATTATTAGAAAAGGAGGTCTAGGTACCCCCTTGGTTTTAGCCATTATTTTCTTTGTCCTATTTTTCTTACTCAATAATTTTGGAGAAAAATTAGCTAAAACGGGGCAATGGGACTTATTCTATGGTATGTGGATGTCTTCCATTATTTTAATACCTGTTGGCCTATTCTTAACTTATAAAGCGATGCGTGACTCGCAGCTATTTAACCAGGAATTTTACTACCGACTTTTACAGCCAATTAAAGTAACTTTACAGAAGTACTTTAAAAAATAAAAGCATGTCAAAATCAACTCAAAACAGACGTCAGTTTATCACTACTTCTGGTAAAGCGGGTATGGCGCTTGCCGCAATGCCCCTAATGGCAAAAATAAATCCATCTTATGTTTTCAATGCTGCCAATGAATATGTACAGCAGCCTTTAAATTATAGCTACACTGCACTAGAACCTTTTATTGATGCAGCGACTATGGAAATTCATTATACAAAACATGCAGCTACGTATGCTAAAAATTTAGCAGACGCAGCAGTTGCAGAAAAATTAGATACCACTCAAATAAGTCTGAAGCAATTATTAAATACGATCTCCTCTTACTCAGTGAAAATGAGAAACAATGCAGGTGGTCATTTTAACCATGAAATGTTTTGGCAAATCATGAAGCCCGCACCTGCCACTACCCCTAGCGGTGAATTAGAAACAGCCATCAATAAAAGTTTTGGTTCATTAGATAATTTTAAAACTGCCTTTAGCGATGCGGCAAAAAACAGATTTGGTAGTGGATGGGCTTGGTTAATAGTGAAAGCAGATAATAGTGTAGCAGTTTGCTCAACGCCTAATCAGGATAACCCTCTTATGAATATAGCGGAAACAAAAGGTACACCTATACTTTGTTTAGATGTTTGGGAACATGCTTACTATTTAAAGTATCAAAACAAACGTCCCGACTACATCAATGCTTGGTGGAATATAGTGAATTGGGAATTCGTTCAGAAAAAATTTGCGGAAGCAAAGCAGGCTTAATTCATTTCCAATTGTATACCTTGCAAAAATCAAAACAAAATTTAAAGATTCAGTTTTTTGTAACAAGTTTAAGTATCATTTTATTTGTACTTAAATTTATTGCTTATTTCATGACGCATTCTTTGTCTGTATTATCAGATGCTTTAGAAAGTATTGTGAATGTACTAGCGGGAATCATTGGACTCTATAGTTTATATGTTGCATCTAAGCCAAAAGACAAAGACCACCCTTATGGACACGGGAAAGCCGAATTTATTTCTGCTGCCTTTGAGGGTAGTTTAATTATTACAGCAGGTTTAATTATTTTATATGAATCTATTATTACCTTTTTCGAACCCAACACATTGCATGGACTAGACAATGGTATTTGGATATTACTTTCCACCGCAGTATTAAATATGGCAGCAGGTCTTGGCGCTAAAGCCATTGGTAAGAAAAATAAATCTTTAGCACTCAGTTCAAGTGGTCAGCATTTATTAATTGATAGCTATACTACTTTCGCAGTTACTATTGGAATTGGTTTAGTAATGTATACAGGTTACAAAAGCATTGATGCTGTCATTGCTATTGGTATGGGCTTATGGATTATTTATAATGGCTATAAAATTATTAGAGAATCGCTGGCAGGTATTATGGATGAAGCCGACATCGCCTTACTAGAAGAAGTCATTGCAGAAATAAATTTATCAAGAAATGAAAAATGGATAGACCTACATAATTTAAGAGTTATCAAATATGGCGCCTTAATGCATATCGACTGCCACTTAACTGTGCCTTGGTATTTTAATGTGAATGAAGCGCATGGCTTGGTAGATGATTTTACAGGGCTAATAAAAAATAAATTTGGAGACAGTGTGGAATTTTTTGTGCACACCGATGGCTGTATGCCTTTTAGTTGTCCTATTTGCACCATAGAAAATTGCACAGAAAGAAAATCGATTTTTGAAAAAAAATTAAATTGGAATGTAGAAAATGTTTTATCAGATAATAAACATCAATTAGCGTAAATAAGAATAAAAAAACATAAATAAGAATAATAAAATTTATTTTAAAAATAGAGAATATGAAAGCATGGATCGAATATCAAGAAAAAAATAAAGACCGTTTTTTAGAAGAACTATTAGCCCTACTACGAATACCCAGTGTTAGTGCGAAAACCGAGCACAATGGTGATATGCTTGCCTGCGCTAAAGCAGTAGAAAAATCTTTACAAGAGGCAGGCGCTCCTATTACAAAAATTTATGAAACTGAAGGGCATCCCATTGTATATGCAGAAATTAATATAGATCCTAAACTACCTACTGTGCTTGTTTACGGCCATTACGATGTGCAACCTGCAGAGCCTTTAGAATTATGGCATAGCAGCCCTTTTGATCCTACTATTAAAGATGGTAAAATATTTGCACGTGGCTCTTGTGACGATAAAGGACAGTTTTATATGCATGTAAAAGCATTAGAAATTATGACTAAGACGAATTCACTTTGTACCAATATTAAATTTATTATTGAAGGGGAAGAAGAAATTGGAAGTCCTAACCTAGCAGCCTTTGTCAAAACACATACCGATTTATTAAAGGCCGATGTTATTTTAATTAGTGATACCGCTATGATTAGCATGGATACCCCTTCTATTGATATTGGCGTAAGGGGCTTAAGTTATATCGAACTAGAAATTACAGGACCTAATAGAGATTTACACAGCGGGGTCTATGGTGGTGCCGTGGCAAACCCTATTACCATTTTATCTAAAATGATTGCCTCTTGTCATGATGAAAATAATCATATCACTATTCCAGGATTTTATGAAGATGTAATTGTATCCACCGATGCTGAAAGAAAAAAAATGGCCGAAGCGCCCTTTGATGAAAATGAATTTAAAACCGATTTAGGTATACAAAATGTTTGGGGTGAAAAAGGATACAGCACTAATGAAAGAACCGGTATACGCCCAACCTTAGAAGTGAATGGAATTTGGGGAGGCTATATAGGCGAAGGCGCAAAAACGGTTTTACCTTCTAAAGCTTTTGCAAAAATATCTTGCCGTTTAGTACCCAACCAATCGGCAGAAAAAATAACGGCCATGGTACTTGCCCACTTTAAAAAAATCGCACCTGCCAATATCACCGTCAATGCTTTTGAACATCATGGTGGCGAGCCTTATATCACACCTATTGATTCTCACGAATACAAAAGTGCCGCTAAAGCGATTGCGACTACCTTTGGCAAGGAACCTATTCCTGTGCGTGGTGGAGGTAGTATCCCTATTTGTTCTTTGTTTGAAAAAGAATTAGGCGTGAAAATTGTATTTATGGGATTTGGATTAGATAGTGATAACCTACATAGCCCGAATGAAAAATATGATATTGTGAATTTTTACAAAGGCATTGAAACCATTCCTTATTTCCATCATTTTTTTGCAGAAAAACAAGCCTAAGCATGAAAGCTGCCGCAGATATGATTAAAACGGAAAAGAAAAAAGTACGCTTAGATAAGTACTTATGGTCTATCCGTATTTTTAAAACAAGAAGCCAAGCTACCGAGGCCATTGACAAAGGACGCGTTAAAATAAAAGGCGAACCGGTGAAAGCTTCCCGTAATGTAGTAATAGGCGATGAGTACGAAGCAAGAACAGAACATAAAAACTGGGTCATTAGAGTCACCCAAGTATTAGAAGGAAGACTAGCCTATGCTGAAGCCATTAAGTATTATGAAGACCTTACTCCCGTTGAAGAATTAGAAAGAGTAAGACAGGTAGCTGCTACTTTTCAAACCGGTAAGCGATTAAGTAAAATAGGAAGACCTACTAAAAAAGACAGACGTGATTTAGGAGAATTATTAGATTAAAAAAAGTCCAAAGGATTCTTTTATCTTTACAATATGACCATTGAAATTTTAACAGTACTTCCAGAATTATTAGCCAGCCCCTTTGAACATAGTATAATGAAAAGGGCGCAGGAAAAAGGCTTACTCAATATAAAATTGCATAACCTCAGAGACTGGGCTATTAATAAACATGGCCAGGTGGACGACTACCAATATGGAGGAGGGGCAGGTATGGTAATGGTTTGTGAACCACTGGCAAACGCCATAGACCAATTACAGGAAGCAGGTAAGTTTGATGAAATTATTTTTATGACACCAGATGGCGAGCGTTTTAATCAAAAACAAGCCAACACCCTTTCATTACAAAATAGAATTTTAATTATTTGCGGACATTATAAAGGCATTGATCAAAGAATTCGAGACTTATATGTTACCAAAGAAATATCCATTGGAGACTATGTTTTAAGTGGAGGAGAACTAGCAGCTGCTGTAGTAGTAGATGCTATTGGTAGACTTATTCCCGGTGTATTGAACGATGAAACTTCAGCCCTTAGCGATTCTTTTCAAGATAATTTATTGGCCCCTCCAGTCTACTCAAGACCTGCAGAATTTAGAGGTTTGGCCGTACCACCCATTTTACTCACAGGTGACCCTAAAAAGGTAGATCAATGGAGATCGGAACAAGCATTGATTAGAACCAAACAAAGAAGGCCAGATATACTTGACAAAGAGTAAAATACCATTTAAACTTCCTATTGTCAATTTGTAACAATCATAGTTACTTTATCGTTAGAGTATAGGATATTTGCCCTTCCAAATGAACCCATGAATAAAATTCTACGCATAAGTCTTTTTTTTGTCACAAACCTAATTAGCCTGCTAGCTATTGCACAAATTAATGCCAATATTCAGCAAGAATTTCAGCTGACGATTCAGCCTACAAAAATACCCATTAAATTAGATGGTATCTTAGATGAGCCTGCATGGAATACAGTGGAATCAGTAAGTCAGTTTAACAAAAAATTTCCTAATGATATTGGCGCCCCAAAAAAACAAACCGAAGTAAAATATTTATACGATGAAAAGAATTTATATTTTGCTTTCAAAGTGTATGACAGTGGCACGGCCATTATCAAAAGTTTAAAAAGAGATATTGGACATGATGGAAACGATGGAGTGGCCCTTGTCTTAGACCCCTTGAATCAAAAGACAAACGGATTTTATTTTGTGGTAAGTGCATTGAATGTGCAATCAGAAGGTCAGTTGACAGGGGATAGTGATGATGGACTCAGTTACAGCTGGGATACTAAGTGGTTTTCTATGACCAAGGATTATGGTAATTACTGGATTGCTGAAATTGCGATTCCTTTAAAGTCTATTCGTTATAATGCAGAAAATAAAAATTGGGGCGTCAACTTTGTACGCATCGACGCTAAAAATTTTGAGTATAGTACATGGACAAGAATGGGACCCAATTTTAGATCTTACGACCTTGGTTACACAGGATTGATGAAATGGCCAACCAATCCGCCAGCGAGTAACAATAATGTAATTCTTTTGCCTTATTTAACTGGTGGCATTAGCGAAGATAAATCAAACAGCAAGACCGAAACAACTGGTAATGGTGGTTTTGATGCTAAAATTGCCTTGAACCCTTCTTTGAATTTAGATTTAACAATCAACCCAGACTTCTCACAAGTAGAAGTAGATAACCAAGTGACCAACTTAACCAGGTTTAGTATTTTCTTGCCAGAGAGAAGAGCCTTCTTCTTAGAAAATGCGGATCTATTTGCTGGATTCGGTATCCCTCCCATTCGACCATTTTATTCTAGAACCATTGGTTTAGATAAAGAAGGTAATAAAATTCCTATTCTATTTGGTGCAAGGCTTTCTGGTAATTTATCACCTGATGTTAGGATTGGTGCCATGAATATGCAAACAGGAAGACAAGGCAACTATGCTCCAGAAAATTTTTCTGCCTTTACCTGGCAAAAAAGAGTTTTAAAACGATCACTCATTAAGGGGTATTTTTTAAATCGCGAAAATTTCATTTCAGTGGAGGAAGAAAAAAAGAATCCACTGGACAAATATGGACGCAATGCTGGGCTTACATTTGAATATTCCAATCCAGCTGGAAGTTTTAGTTATTGGGCCAATTACAATCAATCCATGAAACCTACCATCAAAGATTTAAATAATTATGCAGAAGCTGGCGTAAGTTATAATGGAAGAAATTTTGGTTTTGTAGTAGACTTAGCCAATGTGGGCAAAAATTACTACACTGATTTGGGATTTGTTCAAAGAATAAGCAATTATGATGCACAAAGAGATACGAGTATACGTATTGGATTTAAACATATTTTTTCTGAAATCAGTTATGCAGTGATGCCGGCAAAAGGAAGGATTGGTAAGGCAGAACTATCAGCTGAAAACTATGTGGTATTTAACCCCGACAATAGTTTCAATGAATTAGAAAGCACATTGCAACTAGAAACTAATTTTAAAAACTCATCTAGTTTTAATCTGAGATTAAGTAACAATATCACTAATTTACTCTTTCCAACTAGCTTTACCGACGGAATACCGCTGCCTGCAAAGCAATACCAATATGGACAATTTAAATTTAATTATGTATCCGATACAAGAAAACTATTCGGTTGGGTTTCTGAAATTACAGTGGGTCAATTTTATAATGGACAAGTACAAGGATTTGGTCTTGGAATTAATTGGAGGAACCAGCCGCATCTTAACCTTCGTTTAAATGCCGAAATTAATAATATACAATTACCAGGAGCTTATGGAAGTACTAGATTACTTCTAATCGCACCAAGAATAGAATACAATTTTAATACCCAACTATTTTGGACTACTTTTATTCAATACAATACACAGAGTAATAATTTCAATGTCAATAGCAGATTGCAATACCGTTATAAACCAATGAGTGATTTCTTTTTAGTCTATACAGATAATTATTTTACAGACCCTTTATTTCAAAGTAAGAATAGAGCAATTGTCTTCAAGATCAGTTATTGGTTTTAAATGTATAGTGGCAAATACTAAAAAGGCCTGATCTTTAACCTCAAACCAAGTATTCGGCACTACTTATACGCCTCAATACTAACCGCTTATACATTTTTCCCAAAAAACTTCCAACTAATTAAGGCTGTTTTAGTTACATAGGGGATATTTGCACCCTGATGCAATATCAATACCAGCACCTACCCTTTTTAAAAAAGGCTTGCAAAAAAGCTTGCTTGCTTCTAAGCCTGCTATTTTCTAGCTATTTCATAAATGCTCAAAACATTTCTGAATTTCAAAAAGGCTTTCAATTACATATACAACCCACCACGGATAAAATAAAAATAGATGGTATTTTAGACGAGCCAGTTTGGGCCACTACTGATGTAGCCAAAAATTTTGTGAAGAAATTTCCCAATGATATTGGAGAGCCTAAACGCCAAACTGAAGTAAGATTTACTTACGATAATGAAAATATTTATTTTGGATTTAAGGTCTATGATAGTGGAGCAGCTATCTCAAGAAGTTTAAAAAGAGATTTCGGTAATGAAGGCAATGATGTTGTAGGTATTATGATAGACCCCTTGAATAAAAAAACCAATGGGTTTTATTTTTTATTAAGCGCTTTAAATGTTCAATCTGAAGATCAACTAAGTTTAAGTTATCAAGACAGGCCTTCTTGGAGTTGGGATACCAAATGGTTTTCTGCCACCAAGGATTTTGGAACTTATTGGATTGCTGAAATTGCCATTCCTTTAAAATCTATCAGATACGATCCTAAACAATTACAATGGGGTATTAATTTTTTAAGAGGCGATGCAAAACACAATGAATATAGCAACTTTACCAGGGTACCCCCTATTTTTAAATCCTTCGATTTAGGCTATATGGGTTTATTAAATTGGCCAGCAGCCACACCTAGTTCAAAAAATAATAATATTTTACTACCCTTTATTTCTGGTGCTAGCACAGAAGACCAAGAAAATGGAAAGCCGCTGAATACCACTGCCACCGGTGGTTTTGATGCAAAAGTAGCTTTGAATGCTTCATTGAATTTAGACTTAACAGTGAACCCCGATTTTTCTCAAGTAGAAGTAGACCAGCAAGTAACCAACCTTACAAGATTCAATATCTTTCTTCCAGAAAGAAGGGCATTTTTTTTAGAAAACTCGGACTTATTTTCCAATTTTGGTATGCCCTTTGTACGTCCCTTTTATTCTAGAACCATTGGACTCGATAAAGACGGTAATAAAATTCCCATTTTATTTGGAGCAAGAATGTCTGGAAATTTAAACCGCGCTACGCGTATTGGTATGATGAATATGCAAACAGGTAAGCAAGGAAATTATGCTGCAGAAAATTTTTCTGCATTTACTTTACAAAGAAGTCTATTGAAGCGTTCTGTTATAAAAACTTATTTTTTAAATAGAGAGAATTTTATTTCAGTGCAGGAGGCAAAGAAAAATCCATTAGATAGATACGGTCGTAATGCGGGGATTACTTTTGAATATTCTAATACGGCAGGAACATTTACTAGCTGGACCGACATTCATAAGTCATTTAAGGCGGACATAAACGATGATGATATGTATGCAACCACTGGTTTTATGACAAATCGAAAACACTGGTCTTATGTTACCATTATGGGTAGCCTAGGTAAAAATTATTATACCGACATGGGATTTGTACAAGGCATTGACAATTATGATGCCGTTCGAGATACGACTATACGTATTGGATTTAAAAACTTATTCAATTCGCTTAGCTATAGGCTATTTCCCGAAAAAGGGCCCATTGGTAGAATGATATTGAAAATTGAAAGTTTTGCCACCCTGCATCCAGATAACTCCATTAATCAAGCCGATAATAAATTGGGGCCTGATATTCAATTCAAAAATACCTCTATTTTCAGTCTTGAATTAAAAAATACCATTGTCAATTTAAAATATCCTATTTCATTTACAGATGAGGTTCCTTTACCAGTTGGAAATTATGTATTTAATCAGATTCAGCTAAAGTATATATCTGATTTGAGAAAGGCTTTTGGAATAGAGAGCATCTTGAATATCGGTCAATTTTATAATGGAGAAGTAAAAGGAATTACGATGGGTGTCAGTTACAGAAGCCAGCCTCATTTTAATATATTATTAAGCGCTCAATTTAATAATATCGTATTTCCGAACCCTTATGGTAGTACTAATTTGGTCTTATTACAACCTAGGGTGGAGTGGAATTTTAGTACAAAATTATTCTGGTCCACTTTCGTACAATATAATACACAGAAGAATAATTTCAATATTAATAGTCGCTTACAATATAGATTCAAACCTATGAGTGACTTGTTCTTGGTTTATACAGACAACTACTTTACAGACCCTCTGTTTAAAAATAAAAACAGGGCGCTTATCTTTAAGTTCAGTTATTGGTTTAATTTGTGATAGCAAATTAAAAGTATGGGCAATTCCTTTTCCATTTCAGGTCAATATGTAGATATCCTTAAAAAGCATATCTACCCTGCTACTATTACTGTAAAAAATGGCATCATTGAGTCCATTGAGTCCAATGTGAATGCCCCTTTGCAGTATTTATTACCTGGCTTTATAGACGCCCATGTGCATATTGAAAGCAGTATGCTTATTCCTAGCTCTTTTGCTCGATTAGCCGTTACCCATGGCACCATTGGAACCATCAGTGATCCTCATGAAATTGCCAATGTATGTGGTATGGAAGGGGTGCAGTATATGATTGATAATGGCAAAAAGGTTCCTTTTCATTTTTTCTTTGGTGCACCCAGCTGTGTACCTGCCACCGTCTTTGAAACAGCAGGTGCTGCTATCAATAGCGATCAAGTAAGTACTTTATTAGCCAACCCCGATATTTATTACTTAAGCGAGATGATGAATTTCCCTGGCGTTTTATGTAAAGATGAAGAAGTAATGAAAAAAATTGCTGCTGCACATAAACTTGGTAAGCCCGTGGATGGACACGCTCCTGGTCTTAGAGGGGAGGATGCTAAAAAATATATTGAAGCAGGTATTAGTACCGACCATGAATGTTTCACCATAGAAGAAGCCTTAGATAAATTAGTATATGGGATGAAAATTTTAATTAGAGAAGGTAGTGCTGCTAAAAATTTTGAAGCACTCTATGAATTAATCGAGGACCATCCTTCCATGATTATGCTTTGTAGTGATGATAAACATCCAGATAGTTTAGTAGAAGGCCATATCAATAGCTTATGCGCACGCGCAGTAGCCAAGGGCATTGACCCCCTAGTTGTTTTAAGAGCTGCCTGTATTAACCCAGTGGATCATTATAAATTACCTACAGGTAAAATGCAAGTGGGTGATGCAGCTAATTTTATTGTACTTGATGACCTAGTCTCTTTTAAAGTAAATCAAACTTATATTAAAGGGAACTTAGTGGCAGAAAATGGAAAATCATTTATTGAAGCAATGAATGAAAAAGCTATTAATAAATTTGATGCAGCAAGTATTCAAGAAAATAATATTCAAATTAGTTTAAATGAATATCCACAGCAAGAAGGAAAGATGGCAGTTATTGAAGCCATCAGTGGGCAGCTTATCACAAATAAATTATGGTTAAGTCCAAAGCTGGAAGGAGATAAAATCATTTCTAATACAGAATCAGATGTTTTAAAAATGGTGGTCTACAATAGGTATTATGCAGCTCCCCCTAAAATGGCCTTTATCAAAAACTTTGGTTTTAAAAATGGAGCCATTGCATCAACAGTAGCGCACGATAGTCATAATATAATTGCCGTGGGTGTATCTGATGCCGATATAGTGCGTGCTATTAATTTAGTCATTAAAGAGCAAGGTGGAATTAGTTGCGTGAATAGTCATGAAACGAAAGTATTGGGGCTGCCTGTGGCTGGGCTTATGAGTTTAGAAGATCCTTATAAAGTGGCTGCCGATTATACTGCTATTGATTTAATGGCAAAAAGCTTGGGATCAAGCCTGGGCTCCCCTTTTATGACACTCAGTTTCATGGCCTTACTAGTAATTCCGCATCTTAAATTAAGCGATAAGGGCCTTTTTGATGTAGATCGCTTTAAATTATTTTAAAATAGGGAGGAAGAAACTTAGATTTGAAAAAAAATAGAAACCATGGTACATCATTTAAGCGAGAAACATAGTTTAATGAGCAATTGGATTGCTGAATTAAGAGATGTCACTGTTCAAAATGACAGAATGCGTTTTAGAAGAAACTTAGAAAGAATTGGTGAAGTAGCCGCTTATGAAATGAGTAAGTTGATGCCTTCTAAAATACAGGCCACTAAAACTCCATTGGGCGTTCATGAATCAAAAGTTTTATTAGAACAACCTGTTCTCGCTACTATATTAAGAGCTGGACTGCCCTTGCACCAAGGCATGTTGAACTATTTTGATAAAGCCGATAATGCTTTTATATCGGCCTATCGCAAACACCATGATAATGGAAGTTTTGAAATAAGTATTGAATACTTAAGCTGCCCCGATTTGAATAATAGAATTTTAATTGTTTCCGACCCCATGCTGGCCACCGGCGCTTCTTTGATACAAACCATTCATGCACTTACAAAAATTTATACACCTAAGGAAATACATATAGTAGTAGCTATTGCTAGTAAAGAAGGTATTGAAAAGGTTCAAGCTGCACTCGGAAAAGAAATTCCTATTTGGTGTGGAGATATTGATGATACCCTGAACGACAAAAGCTATATTATTCCTGGCCTAGGTGACGCGGGCGATCTTGCCTTTGGCACTAAAATGCAATCCTAATCCCTTCTAGATTAAGACTAGTTCGTATCTTTAGCAAAACTATGATTTGCTTAAAGAACTCATTCTAGCCATCCGTGCCTATTTTACCGCACACCGTTTTATTCTTCAACATAAGTTGTGGAAGTGGATGATCCTACCCGGTATTATCTATGCTTATTTGTTTTTAGTGGGCATGAATTATTTTAGTCAGTCTTCTAGTTTTTTTATTGAAGCTATTATTTTAAAAACTGGATTAAAGTCTTGGATAGATAATTTAAGCAGCGATTTAATTGGCTTTTTTATTACCATGGGAAGTTTTTGGTTATGGTTTACTTTACTCTTGTTTTACTTTGCCTTATTCAAATATTTATTTTTGTTTTTATTTGCCCCCTACTTCTCTTATTTTCATTTACGTATTGAAGCCATTAATAAAAACGAAGTCTTTGCATTTAATGGAAAGGCCTATCAAAAATTAGTACTTAGGGCATGGTTATTGAATGTCACTAATTTATTATGGCAAACAGTTTACCTTATTCCCATAATCATTATTTGTACTTTACCCATTGTAGGTTGGTTCACTCCTTTTTTTACTATTATATTAGAATGTTATTTCTTTGGTTATGCTATGCTTGATTATGGACTGGCCACAGAAAAACAAAATAAAGTAGCCACGGCCAGCTATGTCAATAACCACAAGGGTTTGCCCATTGGAAATGGACTATTATTTTATATGATGCACCTATTGCCAATTATAGGTTGGATTACCGCCCCCTTTTATTCACTTATCGCAGCACAATTAAATACACAAGAACTTAAAGACAAACCATAATGAGCCAAGGAAAAGTTTTTTTACTACCTATGATTTTACATGAAGAAGGCTGGGAGGCCTTGCCCAAAGATGTAGTGAAATGGATTGAGGGGTGTGACGCCTTTTTTGTGGAAGAAGAAAAAACAGCAAGGCGCTTTTTCAAAAAGTTATGGAAGGAAATGGTGATTGATAATTATAGTTGGTATCCTATTCATAAAGTGGAGGCAGAACAAATAAAGGCCTTTAAGGACTTACTAAAGCAAGGAAAAAATATTGGCATTATTTCTGAAGCGGGCTGCGCAGGCATTGCCGATCCTGGACAACTATTAGTGGCCGCTGCGCAGGAAATGGGCGCTACCATTAAACCTTATACGGGGCCTTCTTCTATTCTGCTTTCCTTAATGGCTAGTGGCATGAATGGTAACTTGTTTCAATTTCATGGTTATTTACCCATTGATGTAACAGAAAGAAAGAAAAAAATTCAAGCATTGGAGGCCGATGCCATTCAAAGAAATTGCACACAGTTGTTTATTGAAACCCCTTATCGCAATAATCAACTATTAGAAACTATTTTAAATACTTGCAAGCCTCAAACAAAATTATGTATTGGGGTGGATATAACGGGACCTACAGAATCTATTGTTACAGCTAGCATGGCAGACTGGAAAGCAAAATTGCCTGAACTGCATAAAAAATTAGTTATTTTTTTAATTGGCAGCTAGCCAATGAGTGTTCTAAGAAATTACAAATAGCGTATTTACCGCATCAAAAGAATTGAAAAAATGAGCTAGAATGCTGCATGGAAAAATCTCCTCAGCATTTCAGAGCAGCACATCCCCTATTATTTATAGCCAGCCTCTTATTAGCAGGTCTTGTTTTTGCAAAGCTATTTGTACAAGAGATAATCGTAGTAAGCATTGGGGAGGCTAGTTATTTATTATTATTTTCACTGGCATGCTTACAATTCATTATTAGTCGCTCTAGTATTCGCCCCCTTATTGATCCTACTACTATTGCTGCTCGTACCCATGCCAAAATTATTGAAGGCATCGCCCTATACCTTATACTTTTTAGCTGGGGTATTTTATTATTTTTTATAACCCATGATAAAAATTTATTTCAAATACCTTATCCCGAAAAATGGATTGCCTTTTGTAGAAATGCAGTTATTCATAAATTAAATAATACCATAAGATCTGATGAAGCCAATGCATTTGCACAATCTTTATTATTGGGTGTCAAGACCAATGCTAATAAAGAAATCATAAATGCCTACAGACAATTAGGCATTATTCATATCATAGCTATTAGCGGCATGCATCTTGAAATTATATTTAAAAATATTTTACGCATTACGCTTTGGCTACCTCGAAAAAAATTATTTATAATAATAGAACTTATAATAGTGCTCTGCTTTGTCTGGACCTATACCTTAATGGCTTTCGCAAGCCCTTCCATTCTAAGAGCAGCTGTATTTTTTAGCATCTACTATATTGGCAAATTTTTAGGGGCTAGTTCTTATACTTTAAATGTGGTGGCAGGGGGTATTTTAATTTTACTACTATTTGATATAAAAAATTTAGAGAATATAGGCTTACAATTATCTTATGCTGCAGTCATGGGTATTCATTTACTGGTTCCTCTATTCAATAAAATGATACCCATGAATAACCCTGTCTTTGTTTTTTTATGGAATAATGTTTGCATTAGTATAGCAGCACAATTAACCACCCTACCTATTTTGCTATTTCATTTTCACCAACTAGCCTCCTTGGTACTCATTAGTAATTTTATCATGGTACCCTTAAGCACCCTACTTTTATATGCATTAGCCCTCTTAGTCATCACCCCACCCATAATGGGGATCCCTCATTTAGGGGGACATCTAATTGAAAAATATATAATAGGTATGAATAAAGCCATTAGTCATTTAGATGCCCTGCCTATTAATCGCCCCTTAATCATTTCTATTGGACTAGACCAAGAAGTTCTATACTATTTGGCGCTACTATTCATCTATGCTTGGCTTTATACAAAAAAGGCAAAATGGTTGGTCTATATTTTAGGCATCTTTTCATTCTTTTATTTGCTAAAGTTATTCAGCCAAGCTTAATTTTTGTGGAAAAGCAAAAGAAGGCAAAAAATAAGAAGGGCTTACCTTTACTTATGGAAAAGAAAATACAATCAGCCTTAATTTCAGTTTTTTACAAAGACGGTTTAGCCCCACTTGCTAAAACCCTACATGCCTTAAATATTACCATCTATTCTACCGGTGGCACACAACAATTCATTGAAGAATTAGGTATTCCTTGTATAGGAGTAGAAACCGTAACGGGTTACCCTTCTATTTTAGGAGGAAGAGTGAAAACCTTACACCCTTCTATTTTTGGCGGCATTTTAGGTAGGAGATATGAGCAGCAAGACTTAAAAGAAATGGAACAGTATAAAATTCCTGCTTTAGATTTAGTGATTGTAGACTTATACCCTTTTGAAGAAACATTAAAAAGTACCGACGAAGAAAAATTAATCATAGAAAAAATTGATATTGGTGGGCCTTCCATGATTAGAGCTGCTGGTAAAAATTTCAGGGACTTAGTGGTGATTGCCGCTAAAGACGACTACTCTAAATTGAATCAAATACTCATAGACCAAAAAGGAACGACTACGATTGAGCAAAGAAAGTCTTTTGCTGCGAAGGCTTTTGAAGTAGTCATGCATTACGATATAGCCATTAGTAATTACTTTAACCCCGCGAATGGTAAAGTTTTAAGATATGGAGAGAACCCACATCAGGTAGCTACTTTTTATGGCAAATTAGAGGATTGGTTTACACAATTACATGGCAAGGAATTGTCCTATAATAATTTAGTAGATGTTGACGCTGCCATTGCCTTAATTGCAGATTTACCTTTAACAAGTTTTGCTATTATTAAACATACCAATGTTTGTGGTGTGGCTAAAAGAAATAATGTATTTGATAGTTGGCAGGCAGCCTTGGCAGGCGATCCTGAAAGTGCCTTTGGCGGTGTGTTAGTAACCAATGCAATAGTGGATCTAGCTACTGCAGAGGCCATTCAAGAAATTTTCTTTGAAGTCTTAATAGCACCAGGCTTCGATCCTGCTGCCTTAGTTATTTTAACGGCTAAGAAAAATAGAATCTTACTTCAATTAAAAAATGAAATGAGTTTTAATCCTACTCAAAAAAAATCTATCCTTAACGGAACTTTAGAACAAGGTTTAGACAATGGGAATTATAGCAAATGGGAAGAGGTTGGCGCAAGACCTTGCACCGATAAAGAGAAAGAAGATTTAATTTTTGGAAATATTATTTCTAAGCATTTAAAGAGCAATGCCATTGCACTTATAAAAAATACACAATTAGTGGGCAAAGGTTGTGGTCAAACCAGCAGAGTAGACGCGCTTCGTCACGCCATTGAAAAAGCAAAACAATTTAAATTTGATTTAAAGGGAGCCACATTAGCTTCAGATGCTTTCTTCCCTTTTGATGATTGCGTAAGAATTGCACATGAAGAAGGCATTGAAGCCTACATACAACCAGGAGGATCTGTAAGAGATAAAGACAGTGTTGCTTATTGTCAGGCGAATGGGCTTGCCATGGTGATGACTGAACAAAGACATTTCAAACATTAAGCCAAGTCTTATGGCTCATCAAAAAAAAGCTTACCTAGCCTTAACAGTTACCAGTCTTGTATGGGGAACTACTTGGGTGGCAAGTAAGATGGGCGTTTCGCATATGCCTGCCTTTGAATTAGCCAGTATTCGTCAATTACTAGGGGGTAGTATTTATGTTAGCTTTTTTTTATTAAGAGGTGAGGGCCTTCCTACTAAAAAACAATTTCTTTGGTTAATCCCCATGGCTTTTTTAATGTTTGTATCCTCTAATGGTATTGCCACTTATGGTTTACAATTTATTACCAGTGGACTTGCTTCCTTAATTGCAGCGCTCTACCCTTTATCTGTAGTACTCATAGAACGTTTTTATTTTAAAGCCATAAAAATTACCGCACAAACCATGATTGGTTTGTTATTAGGCTTGCTTGGCATTGCCTTCATTTTTTATAAGGATAGTTTATTGGTACATGGCACACATTATGCATTAGGGGTAGGTTTATCTTTGTTTGCCATGATTACTTGGAGTGTGGGATCTATTATTATTTCTAGGAATAAAATAAATATGAATGCCTATTATTCCATTGGCTGGCAAATGCTTATCAGTGCAGTCACGATGGGACTATTTACTTTATTTACTGGTAATTATATTCCACTACATGAAATACCCGCTATTTCTTGGGGCGTTATTATTTATATGGTTATTGGAGGATCAGTTTTTGCTTTTATTGCTTTTATCTATAGCATGAAAAATTTAAATCCTGCGATAGCATCACTATATGCCTACATCAATCCTATTGTTGCTATTTGGGTGGGTTCATTGCTCTTAAATGAAAAAATGAGTGTGAGCAGTATTATTGGTACCCTCTGCACCCTTATTGGTGTGTACTTAGTGAATAGAAGTTTGAAAAATCAGAAAGATCCGGTGGAAGCTATTTCCGACGCAGATGGAATGTAAGCTTACTTCTTATGCCCTTCCTTCCAAAGTTGATTAAATGTTTTGGTAGGAAATTCAAGTGGCGCTCTTTGACCACTCCATCCTTTAAACATTTTATTGATTACCCAATTTTTGATGGGCGCATTACCTTGATTCATTAGTTTTCGATTCATAGAAGTTTGTTTCCAAACCTTCCAAGCAAATTTCTCTGCGAAACTTGCTTCCCCTAATTCCACCGCCTCTTTTCTATTTTCTAATAATAGCTCGTGTAAATTTATTTTAACCGGGCATACTTCTGTGCAGTTACCGCATAAACTAGAAGCGTAACTTAAATGCTTGTAGTCGTGCATGCCTCTTAAATGAGGTGTAATCACACTTCCAATAGGCCCACTATAAGTAGTATCGTAGGCGTGGCCACCAATATTTTTATAAATGGGACATGCATTTAAACAAGAGCCACATCTTATACAATACAAGGCTTCTCTACTTTTTGCATTGGCTAATAAGTCGGTACGTCCGTTGTCTAATAAAATAACATACATATCTTCTGGGCCATCTGTTTCACCGGCTTGTCTTGGACCAGAAATAATACTATTGTATACAGTTACTTGTTGTCCTGTACCATAAGTTGCCAGTAAAGGCCAAAATAAACCAAGGTCATCAATGGAAGGAATGACTTTTTCAATGCCCACAATGACAATATGTGTTTTAGGCCAAGCCACCGATAAACGTGCATTGCCTTCATTCTCAGTCACTGCAATGGCACCTAGATCAGAAATAATAAAATTTGCACCTGTTACGCCTACTTCAGCCTGCACATATTTCTCTCTTAAATTTTTTCTAGCCACCAGGGTTAATTGCTCTGGTGTTAAATTAATATCGGTTCCTAATTTTTCATTAAATAATTTAGCTACATCTTCCTTACTTTTATGCATCGCAGGCGTGACAATATGATAAGGCGCTTCTCCATCCATTTGTTGAATGTATTCTCCCAAGTCTGTTTCCACACTTTCTATACCTACCGATTCTAAATAATTATTCAAATGAATTTCTTCTGTAACCATGCTCTTGCTTTTCACAAGAGATTTACAATTCTTTTGTTTACAAATTTCTCCGATAAAATTTAAAGCTTGTTCGCTGTCTTCGGCCCATAATACTTTAGCCCCTCTTTTAGTAATTTGTTCTTCAAATTGATTGAGGTATACATCTAGATGTTCAATGGCATCCCATTTTTTATTCTTAGCTAGTTCTTTCACGCGGTTTAAATCGGTGAATTGCGCTTTGCCTTTTGGCACTACAGCATTGTACTTGCCAATATTGAAATTGATTTTTTTATAATGCGTTTTATCAATCGCTTTTGCGGTACTTTTTTCAAGAAATGATGCTGCGTAAATGCTTTCCATGAGGACAAAAATAGCTATTTATTTTTAAGATGCTTCGCTGTGGCATCCAAGGTCTCATAAAATGTTTCCCCATACTTTCTAACAATGGACTCCTTCAAAAACTGGTAGGCAGGTACTTTTAACTTCACGCCCAAAGAACAGCCCGATTTACATAAGTCCTCACGAGGCTCATAGTTTACATATTCTTTAGTTGGATCTAACTTACTTTTTTGAATTTTAATGGGAAACAAGTGACAGCTAAGGGGCTTTTTCCAAGGAATCTTGCCATCATTATAGGCTTGCTCAAAGGCACACTTAATGACGCCTTTTTCTTTATAGCCATAAGCACAAATAGCACCATTAACAGTAGGTGTTACCCAGCCAAATTCACGATCATATAAATAAGGACCCACTTCTTTTACTTCTTGAATACCTTCCTTGGTCATATAAGGCTTTACCTTTTCATAATACTGCTTCACATACTCTTTTTCTTTATTGTCAAGTGGCGCGCCGGCATCGCCATCTTCACAACAAGCTCCTTTGCATTTAGACAAGTCACAAACAAATTGTTCTTCCACAAGTAAGTCGCTCACTAAAACATTGTCAATAATAATCATTAGAAATATTTAGAGTATAAAGATATCATTTTTTCCATCTAAAAGTATTCAAAATATGCTGTATGTCGGCTAGCAAAAAGGCGTTCACCGGTGCTAAAGAATCTTGATTGGGCGTGGCATCATAATACAAGGCGCCTCTAAAAAAATGTTGCGAAGAATCGGTTAAAAAAAACTGATAAGGGGTGGCCACTTCACCACCGATGGTAAAAAAAATACCTTCCACTCCTTGCTTGTTTTGAAAAACAGAATCGACAATAGAGCTGGCCCTATTATTATGATTATTGGCAAAAGTATAGGCATCTCTTATTAAAGTATCTAATTGATTTGACTGCATGGCTATATAACTTACATAAATAGTTGCCTCTTGACCTGGGAATCGAATATTCAACCATTTCCCTTTTTGAATGCCAGTTCTTTGCTTATTGACATTCTCATCTATGACTGCATAAGAAGGATATTCAAAACTATAAGGGGCTGACGCTTGATCAAATGCTTGATAGGACTTTGCAGGAAAAGAAAGTTTCGAATAGCCTTTATTTTTGGTGGTATAAGGGCTATTACAAGCCGCTAAAAAGAATATACAAGAAATTAAAGAAGTAATTACTGCGCTGTTTTGCTTAGCCATTTTCTAAATTTTGAGTAGGCAGAGGCGTAATGATTAATTGAACTTTATGAATTCTATTTTTTTGAATTTCAAGCACTGTGAAACTATATTGCTTGAATTTAACCACTTGTTGTAATGCTGGAAAAGCCCCTGCTAATTCTAAAAATAAACCTGCCACTGTATCGCTTTCCCCTTTTACTGTATCAAAAGAATTGGTAGCAATTTCTATAAAATTACAAAAATCAATAATGGTTGTTTTTCCTTCAATGATATAATGGTACTGGTCTATTTTTTTAATCATAGACTCTTCTTCATCAAATTCGTCTTTAATATCACCCACAATCTCTTCCAAGATATCTTCTAAAGTAATGATACCGCTGGTTCCGCCAAATTCATCCACTACAATAGCAAAGTGAATACGTTTTGATTGAAATTCTTTTAATAAGTCTTCAATCATTTTTTGTTCATGTACAAAAAAGGCAGGACGTATTAAGGGCTTCCAATCATAGTCTGCATTTTCACTAATATGTGGAATAATATCCTTGGTATGAATTATACCCGCAATGGTGTCTAAGTCTTCTTTATAAATGGGAAAGCGGCTATAGTTATGCTCTTTAATATGTGCTAATAAATCATTGAAAGAAGTAGAAGCATCTACCCCACAAACATCTAACCTTGTTTTCATGATTTGTTTCACTGAAATGTTACCAAACTTCACAATGCCTTTTAAAATACTTTTTTCATTGGCTTGATTATTCACAGAAGTAGTTAATTCAATGGCATGATCCAATTCTTCCATACTATAAGAACTGCCTATTCTTTTTTGCTCTAATTTTTTTTCAATAATGTTGGTATATTTTACCATTAAACCACTAGGCCTTGAAAAAATAATATACACTACTTGTATAATAAATCCAAAGTCTTGGGCAAAGCGTATATTATTTTGAGTGGCCATTACCTTAGGTAAAATTTCTCCAAAAAATAAAAGCAGTAAAGTAACAGCTACCACTTTTATGATAAATTCAAGTCCAGGAAAAGTAAAGCTATCAAAAACGAAAAAATGATCAATTAAAATATTCGCAATTAAAATAATACAAATATTAATGAAACTATTGGCAATCAACATAGAGGTTAAAAGCTTTTTAGGTTCCTCTAATAAGGCAACAATTCTTTGAAAGGGCTTATAATTTTTTGTTTTTAATACTTGAATGTCTTTATAGGATAATGAAAAGAATGCCACTTCCGATCCGGCAATCACAAAGGATAAAAACAATAAAATAAAAATTAAAATAAACAAACCACTGTCTTGTTGCAGACTGGCCATGTTGGCTGCGAGTATATTAAATAAAGGTCCCGAATGCGTTTCCAATGTGGATGAATTTATGCTGGAAAGTTACCATTTTTACAAAGAAAAACCCGATTTACCCTTAGTCAGGCCTATTTTTAAAAAATCGTTAACGATTTTGGGGAAAGGATACTTCTTAAACCCTTCTTTTTTAACCCATAAGGCCTTGGCAAAAAGGGAAGGCTTCTTGTCTAAGTTGACAAGTATAAATCTTGCCTGAATTTGCTGGTGTGTAAGTGTCTGCTTAAATACAGAAGACGGCAGTATAGAAATAATATTTTCTCTAGAGATGGATAATGGCTCTAAGATAAATTTTTGAATATATTTTTTATCGATGACTGCCAATTTTTCATTCTCATTTAAATAAAATTGATACAAGTTGGACCAGATATCTCCAAGTCCTCTTTTTTGAATTAAGAAATAGTCACCCTGTTTAAAAATGAAGAAGTCAAAGAATCTATTTTTCTTTTGAATCGTTTTTAATTTAACTGGTAAAAGGTTGACTTGGTTTTGGGTAAAGGCTGCGCATTTTTTTTGCATGACACAGCTAGGACATTGAGCTGCCATAGGTTTGCAAACGGTGGCCCCAAAATCCATCAGGGCTTGATTATAAATACCCGCTTGCGTTTTGGATAAATTTTCGAATGCAATTTTATTAAAAATTTCAATACCTTCTTTGGTATCAATGGCTGTGGCAATTCCATAAAATCTTGAAAAAACCCTGAACACATTTCCATCCACTACTGCATGCGGTAAATTATAAGCGAAGGAAGCGATGGCCGATGCAGTATAAGGACCTACTCCTTTTAACGATAATAAACTATCATAGGTGCTTGGAAATTTTCCTTTGTGCTCTTTTACAATATGCCTAGCGGTAAATAATAAATTTTTACAACGATTATAATAACCCAATCCTTCCCATAGTTTAAAAACTTTTTCGTCCTTGGCCGCAGCCAATTGAAAAATAGTGGGGAAGTTTTTTAGGAATTTTTCATAGTAAGCCCAACCTTGTTCTACCCTGGTTTGTTGCAAAATAATCTCACTTAGCCATATCTTATAGGGATCTTTCTCCCCTTTCCAAGGCATGGGTCGATGATTCTCATTTTGATTCCACTTTAAGAGCAGTTGGGTAAAGGGGCTAGGCATGAGGACAAAAATGGATTAAAATTGGGAAAATACGTTCAAATTAGACAGAAATTCAGATATTACACATATATATTAATTTATATATAAATAATATATATGTATATAAGCTTAGAATTATGGGCTAAAAAGGATAAAAATATTGGAATATAGTTGCAGAAAGGTAAAATTTAATTTATTTTTAATAATGAACACCAAAATTTAAACTTCATGAGAAAGTCTGATCTTATCAATCAAATTTCTGAAAAAACTGGAATCCCTAAAGTGGACGTATTAGTTACTTTAGAAACTATGTTTAAGGAAGTGAAAGAAAACTTAGCGAACGGCCAAAACATATACATACGAGGCTTTGGCAGCTTTATCACTAAGAAAAGAGCCGCTAAAATTGGACGTAATATTAAAAAGAATATTGCCGTTCAAATTCCTGAACATTTTATTCCTGCATTCAAACCAGCAAAAGAATTTGTAAACGAGGTTAAAAGCAAACTTAAGTAACTTACCTTTGCTTGAAATTGACCTACTTTGAAGAAACCACAGATTATTGTTGTTTTTGCTGGCTTGCTTTTATTAAGCATCCTTTACTTTTTAGTACCCAAATCTAAAAAACCTGATCCTTCAGCATCTAGCCAATTGGCTGCTAATGAAGAACTTAGCTCTAAATCTATTGTAGATGGCGCTAAAACAAATCTCAATGCAGATCAGAAAATTTTCTTATTATCAATTGAAAATCAATTAGTTAGGTCTAAGTCAGTAGCCGATAGTCTAAAGGCCTATAAAAAGCTTATTCAATATTGGGCAGATTCGGCTCAGCGCATTGAACCTTATTTATATTATACTTACAGCGCTGCTTTGTTGGAAAATACTGAAAAAAGCCTCACTTTTGCAGCCCAGCTGTTGGTAAATAACTTAACAACGCCTGACGCACCACCTGCCCTTCAGAAATGGATGGCATTAAATGCAAAAGTTCTTTTAGAGAAAGCATTGGTTATCAATCCTATAAATGATACATCAAAAATAAATTTAGGTGCCTGTTACCTGTTTGGAAATATTTCAGACAATCCTATGGAAGGCATTTTAAAGGTGAAAGAAGTAGTGGACAAGAATCCACAAAATACTTATGGCCAACTTATTTTAGCATTAGGGGGTAAGAAATCGGGACAGTATGAAAAAGCCATCGAACGTTTTTTAATCATTATCAATCTTGAACCCAATAACATCGAAGCCATGGTGAACCTGGCAGAATGTTATGAATTGATTAACCAAAAGAATAACGCCATTGAGTGGTATACCAAAGTGAGAGAAAAGGTAAATATCCCCGAAGCGAAAGAAGCAGTGACTAAAAGAATTCAAGAATTAAAGAAATAACATTTTATAACAAAAATTATTCGACATGCCTTGTGGTAAAAAAAGAAAGCGTCATAAAATTGCGACGCACAAAAGAAAGAAACGTTTAAGAAAGAATCGTCATAAGAAAAAGAACAAATAGTTCTCTATCCCAAGACAAGCGTATTTAATGAATTAAATACGCTTGTCTTCTTTTCAAATCACACACCACTTATCTACTAAGCAACTTTACCTTTACCTTTTCCTTCCTTTGTAAAGTGGATGTGTCTCAAAAAAATAAAACAGCTGCTGCGCTTTATACTGGGCTACCTGTTTTTAAAAGTTGCTATCGTGAACAAAGATTTAATTATTAATAGCTCCCCTGAGGGAGTTGAAATAGCCTTATTAGAGGAAAAAAAGTTAGTTGAAATACATAACGAAAAACTAGATGCCCGTTGGTCTGTAGGCGACTTATATCTAGGAAAAGTCAAAAAAATTATCCCTGGCCTGAATGCCGCCTTCGTGGATGTAGGCTTTGAAAAAGATGCCTTCTTGCATTATACCGACCTGAGTCCCTATATAAAATCAATTATTAAGTATACGCAGCAGGCAACTACGGATGAAAATAATCAATTTGATTTTTCTAAGTTTCAATCAGCTCCTGAAATTATAAAAACAGGGAAAATTTCTGAAGTACTTAACGGAAAGCCGCACATTTTAGTACAAATTTTAAAAGAGCCTATTGCAGCTAAAGGACCAAGGCTTACTTGTGAAATATCATTAGCTGGTCGCTTTGTGGTACTAACTCCCTTTAATGAAATTGTAGCTGTCTCTAAAAAAATTCATTCAGGGGATGAGCGCAAACGCTTACAAAAAATATTTGAAGGAGTAAGACCTAAGAATTTTGGAGTCATTGTTAGAACCGCTGCAGAAGGAAAGTCCACTGCAGAATTACACGAAGATTTATTAACCCTCACACAGAACTGGAAAAATATTCAATCTAATTTGAAAGGGGCCATGCCACCGACTAGAATTATGAATGAAGAAAGTAAAACGACTAGTATACTTAGAGATTTATTAAACGAAGACTTTAATAAAATTGTAGTGAATGATAAAAAAATATTCGACATTACTTTAAGTTATTTGCAGAGAATTGCCCCACAGAAAGCCAATATACTTTCTATGTATACGGGTGATCAAGCAATTTTTGATCAGTATGGTATTACTAAGCAAGTAAAATCTTCCTTTGGTAAAACAGTGAATTTAAATAGTGGCGCCTACTTAATTATTGAACATACAGAAGCGCTTCATGTAATAGATGTAAACTCTGGTTTTAAAAGTGTGAGCAATAACCAAGAAGAGAATGCCCTTCAAACCAATTTAGAAGCGGCAGAAGAGATTGCTAGACAACTAAGACTCAGAGATATAGGAGGTATTATTGTGGTCGATTTCATTGATATGAAATTACCTGAGAACCGCAAGAAAGTACATGAAGCATTAGAAGATTATATGAAGACGGACAGAGCAAGACATACTGTTCTGCCTATTTCAAAATTTGGACTCTTACAAGCTACCCGTCAAAGAATTCGACCGGAAGTCAATATCAACACTTCCGAGGACTGTCCTGCTTGTGTGGGCACAGGTAAAATAACCTCTGCTTTATTATTAGAAGATGAAATGGAGAAAAAACTAGCTTATTTAACTACACATGGCCATAAGTCATTGATTATTATGGTACATCCTATCATACATTCTCATTTAACCAAGGGTATTTTCACTAGTATCATTAAGCGTTGGAAAAAGAAGTATAAAATTAAATTAAGCTCTCAGCCCTCTAATACCAGTCATTTAGTGGAATACAAATTTTTAGATGAGCAACAAGAGAGTATTGTTTTTTAAAATAATCGTAATTTTAAAAAAATTATACATTACCCAACAAAGGTATAATTGTAGAATTTTTAGACACTTATAAAAATGGGATTAATATGAAAAAACTAATTTTTACTTTTTTACTCGCTATAGCTTGCATCTATGCAAATGCAACAAAAATAAAAATTTACTATTTTTTAGCTACTACCTGTCCTATTAGTCAAAAATATACCCAAGAAATAAATAGACTAAACAAAGTATATACTTCAAAAGATATTGAAATGTTTTTGGTGTTCCCCACTGTTAAAAACAATAAAAAAGAGGTTGAAGCATTTTATGCAACTTATCAAATGACAATGCCCTATATCATGGATCGTAATTTCGCATTAACAAAACAATTGAATGCAAAAATTACACCCGAGGTATTCGTTGTAAATGAAAATAGAGAAATTTTATACCATGGCGCCATCGACAACTGGTTTTATGCCTTAGGAAAAAATAGAATGCATATTACTGAGCATTATTTAGAAGATGCCATCAAAGCCATCCTAAAAAAAGAAAAGATGGTGAAAGAATATGTTGCTGCCATTGGCTGTTATATACAATAGCCGGTCTATTTCTTAGAGGGGTTTATTTTCATCGCCTGGTTTATAGGCAACATAATAAATTACCAAGTTCATCATTTCATCATTGGTACCCCATCCATACCCGACATCCTTGGGCTGCTTATTGGGGTTACGTTCATTATTAAGGGTATTATCATACAGCGCCTCTGCATAGATTACAGAGCCTTTTGGAAGATATAAGTAGTTTTGAAAAGTATAGGTCATTTGCCAGTTAAAATCCCAGTCTGGGATATTAATGAGCTGGACAACATCTCCAGAAGGGGTTGCCGCAAAGGCCTTAAATTTCCTTCCTAATAGGTGCATATGTGGCATGATAGAAATTAAAGATATATCCTGGGTGAGCACTGCAGAACGCATATAAAAAGTAGCCACTTGATTAGCCTTAATGATAAAGGGTAAATTAGCAATATTGTCTTCCTTTAAAGTCAATGTTATTACTTCCCGCTCTACAGGTTTATCTGTAAATTTAATTCTAATGAAAGAGGAATCACTGCTTATAATAGGAGATGGTGAATAATGTACATTAAAAATAAAATTAGAGCCTTGAAATAGTTTCTTTCCCGTTCCTTCAGGAAAAACAATTTTATCATTCCCAGGTACCCAACCAAAAAGAAAATTGTCCGCCAAGGGCTTAGTTTGGAATTTGTATACTCCAGTATCCGATTCCGAGATCCCATCTATTCCAGCAATGCTACCTGTGGTATCTGTCATTATCCTACTATGGTGCACCAATTTTTTATTGCCTGGAATAAATTGGATCGATTTAATCATTTTCGGTGCTACATTATTTAGGGGGGCATAAAAAAATCTGAATTCTTCTTTTCCTAGCTCATTTATTTTAAATGCTTTCTGCATGCCAACACTTATGTCATAATCATTCACATTAATTGACTCAGGTGCATTTGCTTGGTGAATATCTGTTGGTATAGGGTCTCCCTTACGTTGCTTTTTTTGCCCTTTTGCACTTCCGGTATTGATCCATGTTTGTATTAATTGAATCTCATCAGCAGAGAGTGTATTTTCATTTTTATAATGCTGAAAGGCGATGTCGGCTTTAAAGGGGGGCATATACCTGGTCTTGGTCACGTAGCCTATAAAATTTGATCTGGATGCCACATCCTCATAGCTTAGTAATGAAAATGGGGCTAAGCCCTCTTGATTGTGACAGGGCGCACAATGGGTCTTAACAATCACAGCAATATCCTTGTAGTAATTGACCTCTTGGGACTTTACCTCTTGAGACTTTAAGTCTTTGGTTGGATAGAAAAAAATAAATAGTATGAATAGAATAGAGAGGATGGATAATACATTATTTCTCATACTTTATTAAATTAAAAGTAAAACTACGATATCTATTAAAAAAAAATGGGAATAAACAAGTTTATTCCCATTTTTAATATTTAGTGACCTAATTATTTAACAGACCATGTAACACTTGCATTTGCTTGTATTGCTGGTTGGCCAGAATATAATTCAATGTTTACGATAGATACAGACCACCACTTATAGACAAGCCCATTAGAGCCTGTGAATGCCCATGATAGTACAAAACTATTATCTTTATTGAAGCGTTTGCCTGCTGGACGAGAAGCACCAAATACATCAACGCTTCCCTTACCATAGTCAAATTTAGAAGTCGCGAACATCTTATATACATCATCTGCAGAAACTGAAAAGGTACTTGCTTCGTTATTTCCCTTAGCGTCCATGACCTTGAATGACTTAGTGCCATGATTAGCTGTAGCAGGATTACCATTTTTATCGATATAGGCTTCCCTTAGAGTAATAAAAAGCTCTTGCTTACTCATAGTTAGGGTGCGATTTACATCGATCCACTTAACTTGCATATTAACTACAGAAGCGGCATCATCCCCACTTACAAAGGATCCACTATTTAATTTACCTTGACCATATACGCCTGGCTCTGGCTGGACAACAGGATTTAGCTCTTCCTTTTTACATGATACCAGTAATAATGCAACTAATATGATGGATAATAAATTTTTCATTGTGTTTTTCATTTAGTTCAGTTTTTAAAATTTAAACTTAAGTACATCCCAGAAAACCGGATCATTATAAAATAATGGCAAAGGTTTAGGCGCATTTGGATTTAAAGTAGCCTCTGATACTGGAATAGGTAATCTTAATGCAAATTGAGAGTTTAGCGTAATTGGAGGTGGTATATTTGAAGGATAACCAGTTCTTCTAAATGCGTTATACATTTCAAAACCGTTACCCCAACCTGCAAAATATGCTTCATATAAAACCTTATTCAATTTAACCTCATTCGTTGAAGATGCATCATAGTTTGTTAAAAAAGCAGTAACATAACTATCTACATCAGCAGCTTTAACAGCAATAGAGCTTGCATCTTTAGAAACTCCAAAGCTAGATACATTTGTAATAGACTCTCTAATTGCTTTTTCCGCAGTCGCTTTTGGATCTCCAAAATCATAGGCTAACTCAGCTTCTGCTTTCCAGAAATTAACCATATTACTAGTAATCATTGGGAAAATTCCAGCTCCACCAGAATTCGTTTTTGTATTTAACACATAAGGAGCAGTTGCACGATTGTCATACAAACCTGCCGCTGGATAAACACCTGGAACCATTCTATAACGAACGTCCTCAGATACACCAGACTGGTCTCCACGGAAACGACCAAAATAGCCAGCAAAATAAGCAGAATCTGCTTTGGTATCAGCTAATACACCGGCTGTTCTTGCTTTAGTCCATGCATCTGGATTCAATACCAAGTAAGCACCTTGTACTGGAGTAGCACCTCTATCTGTTGGGTTTGCTTGATCAAGGATCTTATCGTATTGTCTTCTAAAATAGAAAGGTAAACGAGGATCTTTCCTAAGTAACATGTCAAACATATATTGAACAGCAATGTAGGTAAAGTTGTTATTTGCTAAATAAGCAGCTGTAAACCATGGGTGTCTTAAGTCTGGTGAAATTTGACCACCATATTTCCAAGTAAAGTCTTGTGATGTGCTTTCGATAATGCCACCAGTTGCTTTTAAAGCAGCTTGAATATCAGAAGAAGCATTTGGATTTACTTTTCTTGAAGTCATTAACATACGAAGTCTTACTGTATTCGCAAATCGAATCCAAGAAGCCTTGTTACCTGCATACATAATGTCTCCAGTAACTGTATAAGGACTAGAAGCCGTTAAGTTAAAAATGGCAGAATCAAGCAATTTATAACACTCAGCATAAATCGCTTTTCCATCATCAAACTTTGGATTGATATTTAAATTTGCAGCATTTCCTAAGAAAGCTTCTGAGAAAGGAACTGTTCCAAAAAGATCTACCATAGTAGAAAAGCTATAGGCTTTAAGAGCTTGGGCAATTCCTAAATAAGGCTTGTTGTCTAATTTTTTTGAAGCAATGATTACTTCTTCTAAATCCTTACCTGGGCCTGTGTAAAAATTTGACCAACTACCATAGAAGCTATTGGCTCCTAATCCGTAAGAGTCAGAAGAAGAAATTACTCCCATAAAACCCATTTGGGTATTATTGACACCTTCCATAAAGCCTGCCATATTTCGCTGTGCCTCTGGCAAAAGCAATTCTGCAGTACCCTTTGTAGGAGAGTTTGGATCGGTATTTATATTCAAGTCAAATATATCAATTGACTTGTTGCAAGATGCGAAAGACAATGCCATGGTAACAATTACGAGGCTTGCTAACGATTTTGACTTTTTATAAAAATTGTATTTCATATTGTAAAATTAGCTATTGGTTAAAATTAAAATGTTACTCTTAGGTTAAGTCCGAATCTTCTTGTGCTTGGTGCAGCGCCTAAGTCAATACCTTGAAGATTTGAACTGGCAACATCACTAAGTACCTCTGGGTCGAAATTTAAGCCTTGCAACATATTAGGAGCATAGAACCATAAGTTTCTACCGCTAAAGCTTAAAGTAGCAGATCCAAATGGAGTCTTCTTTAAGTACTGCTTTGGTATAGAATAACCTAGAGTTGCTTCTCTTAAACGAACTGTTGTTTTGTCATAAATATTTGTATCATCAGGACCATAAGCACCAAAACCATCAGAGAAATAATAATCAAATGCAGAAATACTTGTTGTATTCTTAATGGCCTTACCATTTGCATCCAATATTGGTGTTTTTGTATCATTATTACCATAAACCCCTGGAATTACATAAACCCCTTCACGATTCTCGTTCACTTTTAACTGACCACGAAGTAATAATGACGCTGCGGTAATAGAGTAAATTTGTCCACCTTGCCACCAATCAAATAAAGTAGAAAAAGTTAAATTTTTATAAGTAAACGTGTTGGTGATACCTAATTTGAAATCAGGGTTTGGATTACCAATGATGTCATCTTGTGCAGCATAGATATGCAAACCACCTGAACCACCTTGTCCTGGCCAGATTAATCTGTTTCCATCTGCGTCTCTAGCTGCTCCAAGACCATATAACATACCAAATGGTTGTCCTACTCTTTGAACGTTAGAGATAAATGCACCATTACCCAATATAATGTCTGCATCTTGATCATCTGTTTTTAATACTTGAGAAACCACTCTGTTAAATGCGAAGTAAGTATTCCAAGTAAAACCAGAATTTGTTTTAATCCAAGTAAAATCAAGACCTGCTTCATATCCTTTGTTTTCTATACTACCCGCATTGATTGCTTGTGTAGAGAAACCAGAACTTACTGGTATACGCTTGGTAACGAATAAGTCTGTAGATGTTTTAACATAGTAAGTTAAATCCATCTTAATTCTACCATCTAAGAAATTCAAGTCAGCACCAAATTCAATCTCTTTCAAACCTTCTGGTTTTAAACCCGCATTCTTCAATGCATTAGATAATGAAGAAGAATAGACAGTTGCTCCTGATGGAGTTAAATAAGAAGGTGAAGTTACATTGTAAGTAGTTGCTAATTGATATGGAGGTACATCACGTCTTGTTTGAGCAAAGTTCGCTCTTACCTTACCATAAGACAATATTTTATTAGAAAGATTCAATGCGTCTGTGAAAATATAACTCAAACCAGCACTTGGATAGAAATAGTTTCTATTATCAATTGGTAGAGTAGAAGACCAGTCATTTCTTCCTGTTAAGTTCAAAAACAAGTAGTTTTTGTAAGAGAAGTCAAAGCTACCAAAAGCTCCTAAGATTCTTCTCATTTCGTTATAATCACTACCTACTTGAGATTGAGCAGTATTGGTTAATTTATATAAGTTAGGTACAATAAATCCAACACCTGAAGTGTAAAGTTGTGAATTGCTTCTTTCGTTAGACTCAGCTCCTAATCTAGCAGTCATATCAATATCTTTTGTAAGAGAGATAGACTTAGTTGTTGCTAAGAACTGGAAGTTCTTTTCTGAATTGACAATATTTGAAGACCACATGCTACCGATACCGCCACCTGAGTTACCACCTGCACGCGTGATCTCTCTTTGGTTCTCTGAATAAGTATTCAAACCACCTTGCATAGACAAATTCAACCATTTTGTAACATCATAGGCAACTTTAATGTTACCAAAAATACGGTTTACATTACTATTGAATAAATTATACTTAGCAGTCCAATAAGGGTTGTCAGTAGGTCTGTAGAAAATATTGTTTCCGTTCACAGGATTCTCAAAAGGCATTTGATCCATTGGGAAACTACGTGGGAAATAATACAAACGATCAAAGATTGAACCGCCTGTACCGCCACCATAGTCACCAAATAAACTAGCTCCTGATTTAGGATTTTGTTGTCTATTGTTTACATAGTTTAAAGATCCTGAAACTTTTAAGCCATTTGCTAATTGAGCATTACCTCCAACTGAAACAGATGTTCTTCCAGTTTCAGAATTAGGAATGATACCAGTATTTGCTGCACGACTTGCAGTTGCAGTGAAGTTGTTTTTAGCATCTCCTGCGCTAATATTAAGACTGTTTTCAACAAGCATCCCTCTTTGGAAGAAATTATCTATAATGTCATATCCTTTATATTCTAATGAATCAGGTAATGAAGGGAATAGTCCTGGATATCTTGTTTTGATTTGAGTAGGTACAAACCTTTGAATAGGGTAATTTAAAATTCCTCCAGATTGAGCGTTAACATAAGCCGCTTGGTCTGCAAAAGGACCTCCCCAGTTACCAATGAAACCACCATTATAGTTTTGGTTTGAACCTTGTCCGTATTTATTTTGATAGTCAGGTACAGAAGCAATTGACTCTGTATTGTAAGATACTGAGTAGCTAACTTCTAAACCTTTTTTAGACTTTGCGCCAGATTTAGTAGTAATTAAGATAACTCCATTGGCAGCTCTTTGACCATATAGTGCAGATGCAGAAATACCTTTTAACACGGTCATAGACTCAACGTTATTAGGATCAATATCAAATGCTCTATTAGAGAAAGTACTTGCTCTATCGAAACCAACAGATTGGTTTACACTATTATCGAATGGTATACCATCCACTACAAATAAAGGTTGGTTAGAAGAAGAGAAAGAAGTATTACCACGAAGGTTAATTCTAGTAGATTGACCCGGAGATCCACCACCACTAGTAATATCAACTCCTGGTACTTTACCAGCAAGAGCACGAAGTAAATCCGGCTCAGCTTTTTGTTGTAACTGTTCTGCTTTTACATCAGATACAGCGTATACAAGTTGCTTCTTTTCTTTACGAATGCCCAATGAAGTTACCACTACATCATTTAGGGAACTAACATCATTGGCTAAAGTAATGGTTAAGTTGGCTGCAGCCGTTACTTCAGTAGCAACGTATCCGATCGCACTTACAGTTAATTTTGCATTAGCAGATGTAAGTGTTAATTTAAACACCCCATTGTCATCTGCATTAACACCTTGTCTTGTACCTTTTACTTTGATAGCAGCTCCAGAAATTGGATTACCATCTTTATCCAATACCTTACCAGAGACAGCTGTCTGCGCTAGTGCCGATGTTACAATCAAGACAGTAGCACAAAAACTAATTAGAAGTTTTTTTATCATATCTTTTTTTTTATCTATGAACTTAACTTGTATCTTTTTTAATACAATTTTCGTGAAATTAAAAACAAATATTATTTTTTCAAAAAAATTAACAAATAAATAATAAAAAAATAAATTATTATTTAAAATTTAAAACATAACTAATTGAAAATAAATCATTTAAATACTGATAAAATTTTTTTATGAAAAAAATATTTGTTTAATTTTCAATTTATTTTTTAGGTAAATAATTAAACAAAAATAGATTTACCCCCTTTCTAAAGAAATGTAAATAGCCTTTTTTTTGAATTAATTTGACAAAATGCAACTCCCCTCTCTCGTTTTATTAATGCAAGTAGCCCATTTTTTAACTGAAGCCCCCAATTTTCGGTAAATACCTGCCCAAAGATGGATTATCGAATTATCTTTACTATTATGAGTAAATCTAAATCTGCTTTCTTTTGCAATAATTGTGGATACGAATCCACCAAGTGGGCGGGCAAATGTCCTTCATGCAATGAGTGGAATACTTTTACCGAAGAATTAATTGACAGCGGCAAGGAAAAAGAAAATACTTGGGAAGAATATCATACCAATCAAAAAGGCACTACTGTTATTGCCATCAACGAAGTCAATAGTTTATCAGAAAAAAGAATTGACAGCGGCGACGCTGAATTAAATAGAGTATTAGGAGGCGGTATTGTATTGGGCTCTATTATTCTTGTAGCAGGCGAGCCCGGCATTGGAAAAAGTACTTTGTTTTTACAACAAGGTCTTTTAATGAAGGAGCAAGTAGTTTTATATATCAGCGGAGAAGAAAGTATTCAGCAAATAAAAATGCGCGCCGATAGATTAAATATCAAAAATGATCAATTCTTTTTATTAACTGAAACGCATACAGCGGCTATCTTTAAAGCCATTAAGAAATTAAAACCCACGGTGGTCATTGTCGATTCTATACAAACCTTAGAATCCAATGTCATTGAAGCTGCGGCTGGTAGCGTCTCTCAAATAAAACAAACTGCTGCAGAATTTCAACGCTTTGCTAAAGAAACAGGCACGCCGGTTTTTTTAATAGGACATATTACCAAAGAAGGAACCATTGCAGGACCAAAAATATTAGAGCATATGGTGGATACCGTATTGCAATTTGAAGGAGACAGACATTACGCCTATAGAATGTTACGCACTTTAAAAAACAGATTCGGTGGTACGAGCGAATTAGGCATTTATGAAATGACTAGCGAGGGCATGAAAGTAGTAACGAACCCTTCTGCTTTTTTAATTGCCCAAAGAAATGATGCATTAAGTGGTAGCACGATTGCCGCTTCTATGGAAGGCATGCGCCCTTTATTAATAGAAGTACAAGCCTTGGTCACACAAAGTGTTTATGGCACACCGCAAAGAACCGTCACTGGTTTTGATTTAAGAAGATTACAACTTTTATTAGCCGTTTTAGAAAAAAGAGGCGGCTTTGCTTTTGGTATGAAGGATGTTTTTGTAAATATTGCAGGAGGTTTAAAAATAGAAGATCCTTCGATGGACTTGGCCATTATACTAGCCTTACTTTCTTCTTTCGAGGACCTTCCCCTTCCACAAGGTATTTGCTTTGCAGGCGAAGTAGGACTGAATGGAGAAATTAGAGCAGTGAATAGAATTCAACAAAGAATTGCAGAGGCCGAAAAATTAGGCTTTGAAAAAATAATTATTTCAAGCTTTAATCAAAAAGGAATTGATACTAAAAAATTAGGTATTAGTGTGGTTGCTGTTGAAACAGTAGAAGAAGCCTATAAGCTCTTCTTCAATGCCTAAGCATACATTCATTGGATTCTTTTTGAATCGTCTTCAAGCATACAGCACAGGTTTTTTACATTTATTTTATCCGCATATTTGTATGCACTGTGGCAGCGAAGAACTAAGCCCAGAGACGGTTTTATGCGAGGCCTGTGAAAAAAATTTACCCTACACTCATTTTTTATCTATTGAAAAAAATACTATTGAAAAAATATTTTGGGGAAGAGTATCCTTGCATGAAGCGGGCGCCAGTTTATTTTTTACCAAGGATAGTATTGTGCAGTCTTTGGTTTTTGCTTTAAAATATAAACAGCAAAAAAAAGCAGGAAGATTGCTTGGAAATATTATTGGTCAAAATATAATTAATAGCCAAAGATTTAAAAATATCGATTGCATGATACCCATTCCCTTATCAAAAAAGAAACAAAGGGCAAGAGGATATAACCAAGCCCTGGTGATATGTGAAGGCATTCAAGAAAAACTTCCACATATTCAAATTCTTCCCTTACTGCTGAAGCATAAAAATGCAATCAGTCAAACTAGCAAAGATAGAATTCAAAGAACCCAACTTAGTCCTCAAAACTATGCTATCATTGATCCTGCTCAAATAGCTGAAAAAAATGTCTTAGTGGTAGATGATGTCATTACTACAGGCGCCACCATTGAATCTTTTTGTAAGTTTTTATTGAGCGAGGCTAGGCCGCATTCCCTTAGCGTGGTGGCTGCCGCTTATACGATCTAGTCAACTTTTTCTAAATAATTTTGTTATATTTATTATTCAAAATTGAAACGAAATCATCAAAAAATATAATTTCCTATGAAAACATTATTAAGCATTTTACTTATGGCCACTGTACTCACTACTAATGCACAAAGCATACATAGTTTTACCGTTAAAAGTATTGATGGTAAAAACTTAAACCTTGCCAGCTTCAAAGGCAAGAAAATATTAATTGTAAATACTGCTTCTAAATGTGGTTATACACCTCAATACGAAGGTTTAGAAAAAGTATATGAGCAGTATAAAGATAAATTAGTAATTATAGGATTTCCTTGCAACCAATTCGGTGGACAAGAAGCAGGAACCAATGAAGAGATAGCAGATTTTTGTAAAAAAAATTATGGTGTTAGCTTTCCTTTAGCTGATAAAATTGATGTAAAGGGAAGCAATGCTGCACCTATTTATCAATGGCTTACACAGAAGTCTAAAAATGGAATTTTAGATGCTAGCATTTCCTGGAATTTTAATAAGTTTTTAATTGATGAGAATGGCAAAATGATGGCTTATTTTCCAAGCAACGTCAAGCCAGATAGCGATGCTATTTTGTCTTATTTAAAATAGTTTTATAGGCCCGTATTTTAACCCCGCTTTATAAACTATCCGTTATCTTCGTTGCATGTTATTCAGCGAAGTCATAGGTCAGGAGGCATTAAAAAAGCAATTAGTTCACTTAGTAGAACAAAAAAGACTAAGTCATGCTTTATTATTTGCAGGTCCAGAAGGTGCAGGGGCACTACCTTTAGCCATTGCTTTTGCTCAATACATAGTAAGTCTTCCTGCAAATAATGAAGGCGCTGTGGCCGACTTATTTGGAGCGGCTGCTACAGCAGTGAAAGCAGATACTTTCTACAGACCCGATCAAATAGAAAATTTACCTGCTTATCATAGAGCCAGTAAGTTAATGCACCCCGATTTACATTTTTCATTTCCCTCCATTACAGAAAAGCCAGGACAAAAAAATTTAAGTGCTAATTATATTGAAGAGTGGAGAGAGTTTATCATGGGCTATCCTTATGGTAATGTTTTTGATTGGTTACAATTTATCAAAGCTGAAAACAAACAAGGTAATATTAGCGCCGATGAGTGCGCAGAAGTGATTAAGAAATTATCTTTTAAAAGTTTTGAAAGTGCCTATAAAGTACTCGTGATGTGGATGCCTGAATACTTAGGTAAGGAAGGGAATAAACTTTTGAAACTTATTGAAGAACCCCCCGATAACACCATTATAATTTTAGTAGCTGCTAGTGAGGAAAATATTTTACCTACCATTTTAAGTAGATGTCAATTTATTAAAGTGCCTCGATTAGCAAGTAATGAAATTGAAGCGGCCTTAATTCATAAAGGACAAATTGAAAAAGAGAAAGCAGCACAGATTGCTTCTATGTCGGATGGCAATTATAGAGAAGCCCTTCATTTATTACAACATAGCGATGCCGATTACCTCAGCCAAATAAGAGAATGGTTAAATGCCATTTTGAAAAATGGGCCAGTGGCCCAGGTGAAGTGGGTGGATGAAACCAGTAAAATGGGCAGGGAACCACAGAAGCAGTTTTTGAAGTATTTTAACCATTTACTAGAGCAAAGTATTCGTTTAAAAATACTGGGCACCGACCTGCCTTTAGACCCCGATTTAAAGGATTTCGCCTTAAGAATCAATAAGATAGCGAGTGTAGGCCAAATGGAGGCCATTATTCAAGAAATAGACAAGGCTACCTATTATATAGAGAGAAATGCCAACCCAAAAATGCTATTTATGGCATTGGGCATCAAGTTCTATCATATCATTCAGAACAAAACCTTAATTTTGACAGATGCCTAGCAAGTAAGCGAGAGAACCAGAGAAAAGAAGCAAGGCCCGGTATTTTATTCATTAACAGTAGAACTTACATAATATGGGATGTGGATCTTGTGGAACAGGAACACCAAACGGGTGTAAAAGTAATGGAGGCTGTAGTACAGGAGGTTGTAATAGACTAAATGTCCATGATTGGTTACGCGATTTACCTATCGACGATGCCGCTACACAATGTAAAGTAGTAGAAGTTAGCTTCAAACAAGGCAGTAGAAAAGAATTCTTTAGAAACACCACCTCACAACATTTTGAAAAAGGCGACTACGTTACCGTAGAAGGCGTCAATGGATTTGACTTAGGCGAAATTGCCTTGACGGGTGAATTGGTGCGTATACAATTAAAGAAAAGAGGGACGGATGAATTTAGCCCTGAAATGAAAAAGATTTTAAGAGCAAGTAACGAAAGAGATTTAGAAACTTACCATATTAGCAAAAGTAGAGAAGCCGCTATGTTGTCCCGCAGTCGTGCCGCTGCTAGAGACCTTCGATTGGAAATGAAATTAAGTGAAGTAGAATTACAAGCAGATGGTAAAAAAGGAACTTTCTTTTATACAGCCGATGATAGAATTGACTTCAGAGAACTCATTAGAACTTTTGCTGGAGAGTTTAAAGTAAAAGTGGAAATGCGTCAAATAGGTATTAGACAAGAAGCCGCTAAAGTAGGTGGTATTGGAAGTTGTGGAAGAGAGCTTTGTTGTAGTACTTGGTTACACGATTTCAAAAGCGTGAACACGACTGCTGCGCGTTATCAAAATTTATCTATCAACCAAACAAAGTTGAGTGGACAATGTGGTAGATTAAAATGTTGTTTGAATTTTGAATTAGATACTTATTTAGACGCCTTACAAGGTTTCCCTGATTATGCAGATACGCTTCAAACAGTGATGGGTCAGGCTTTTTTAATTAAGAAAGATATTTTCAAAAATTTAATGTGGTATACCCTTCCTAATAATACGAAGCATTATCCTTTAACTATTGATCGTGTTATTGAAATTAAGAAATTAAATAAGCAAGGGATTGCAGTAGAGGAATTACAAGCGGTGGAAATTACCAGTAAAAATAAAGAGGTAGAACCCGAATTTGTAGAATTAGTAGGTCAGATAAGTTTACGTTCATTAGAAAAGAATGATCGCAGAAGAAGAGACCAACAAAGAAATGATAACCGTCCTAACAACGGACCAAATAATAGACCGAACAACGGCCCCAACAATAGACCTAACAACGGACCAAGACCTAATAATGGACCAAGACCTAATAATGGACCGAGCAATCGTCCGAACAATGGTCCAAGACCTAATAATGGACCAAGACCGAACAATGGACCAAGACCGAACAATGGACCAACGAATCCATCTGCAAATTAATTAAGCATATAATTTTTCTAATTCCTGATTCGTAAAATCCATCAAGTTTTTTACATAATCGGGAGAGAAATTAAATTCAATACCTGCCGTTTTATATAATTCAGGTAAGGTTTTTGTACCACCCAAGCTTAAGGCGTTCATATAATTCTCTAAAGCCTGCGTTGGATTTTTTTGATATTGCATCCACATACCAATAGCACCTAATTGTGCAATACCGTATTCTATATAATAAAAAGGCACTTCAAATAAATGCAATTGTCTTTGCCATCCAATAGCTCTATACATATCTAAACCTGAGTAGTCAATACTGTCTGTAGAAAATTCTGCTACAATATTTTTCCAAGAAGCAGTACGCTGTTCTATTGTATGCATAGGATTTTCATAAACCCAATGTTGGAATTTATCAATAATAGCAATCCAAGGAAATATGGTAATGGTTCTTTCTAGTTGATGTTCTTTGGCTCTATTTAAATCTTCTTCGTTATCGAAAAAGCTCTGCCAATGATTCATGGTAAATAATTCCATTGACATACTTGCTACTTCAGCCATTTCCATAGGATACTCTTTAAACGCCGTTAATGAAAGTGGATGCGCTAAAAAAGAATGTATAGCATGACCACCTTCATGCACCATGGTAGTCACATCACTCATTTGACCAGCTGCATTCATAAAAATAAAAGGCGCCCCCGATTCTGCTAAAGGACAATTGTATCCGCCCGGCGCTTTTCCTTTTCTACTTTCTAAATCAAAATGTTTAAGCTCATCCATCTTGCGCAAGCAGTCTGCAAAAAATGGATTCAGTTTTTCAAAACAAGCCACCGACTTATTATATAAATCTTTGCCGTCTGTAAATGGCTTTAAAGGAGCTATGCCTGCTGGCTCTGCTTCTGTATCCCAAGGCTTTAAAGTAGTAAGTCCTAATTTCTTTTTTTTGCGTGCATAAATTTTATCAATCAGTGGAAGTACATGTAATTTAATGGCTTCATGAAATTGATAGCAATCTTCTTTAGCATAATCAAATCTTCCCAACTCTTGAAATTTATAATCTCTATAATTAGCAAAGCCTGCATTGATGGCTACCTGATTTCTTTTTTGAATCAAGCTAGTAAATAAATCATGCATACTGGTTTGATCTTGCAAACGACGCTCTTGTATTTTAAGATAAACTTCTTCACGAATAGCTCTATCTGGACTTTCTAAAAACTGTGCAGCTTGTTGCAATGTATATTCTTGTTCCTTAAATTGAATGGTCATTTTTCCTGCAATGGTTCCATATTGTTGTTGTAGTACACTTAGCTCCGCTTGAATGGGAATATTTTCTTCTCTAAATAATTCAATACTTTTTTTAACCGAACGTAAATAAGTAAAATAAGCAGATTGATTCAGCTCAGCAGTATATGGACAGGCGATTAATTTTTTATTAAGTGCATCTGCATAAGGTTGCATTTTAGGCTGAATCTCCATGCAGAAATAATTGAAGGACTCTTCTAAAGATTTATCGGTGGTATCACAGGTCATTTTGATTTGTCTCCAACATGCATCCTCACTTATAAAGGCCTCTAGTTCACTTAGGTTTTGAAGCCATTTTTCAAGGGTGGCAACAGAATCTAAATCTTGGGCTAATAAGGTCTTAAAATAAGGCTCCAGGCCCTCCCAATTGGTTAAAACAGCATCGGTAGGAAGAAACTGATGGCTTAGTTTTTGAATGTCTGCTGTTCTTGGCATTATATGGTATTTTAAGTGGCAAATTTACTACTTTTACACACTTCAAAAGCGACTAAAATTGCCCGATACCATTCATTTACTGCCAGACCACATAGCCAATCAAATTGCGGCAGGTGAGGTTATACAAAGACCTGCCAGCGCGGTAAAGGAACTATTAGAAAATGCGGTTGATGCTGGTGCCACCGAAATTAAATTACTCGTCAACGATGCGGGCAAGGCCCTGATTCAAGTAATTGATAATGGTAAGGGCATGAATGCCAGTGATGCACAAAATGCATTTGCCCGTCATGCCACTAGTAAAATAAGCACCATCGAGGATTTATTTCAAATTAGAACCATGGGTTTTCGTGGAGAAGCCTTGGCTTCTATTGCAGCTGTTGCACAAGTAAGTTTAAAAACGAGAAGAGCGGAAGATGAAATGGGTACCGCTGTTGAAATTGAAAACAGTAAAGTCACAGATACAAGTGCTGTAGCTTGTCCAGTAGGTACGAGTATTAGTATGAAAAATTTATTTTTCAATGTACCTGCTAGAAGAAATTTTTTAAAAAGTAATAGCGCCGAGCTTAAACATATTATTGAAGAATTTACAAGAGTAGCCCTCGCCTTTCCTGAAATTTATTTTAGTTTGTCTAGCAATGGACAAGATGTATATCATTGGGAGGGTGGCCCTTTTAAACAAAGAGCCATTCAGGTTTTAGGTAATGCTTATCAATCAAAACTTGTAACAGTGGGTGAAAAAACTGACTACTTAACTATTACAGGCTTTGTAGGCAAACCCGATACTGCTAAAAAAACAAGAAGCGATCAGTACTTTTTTGTAAACCGTCGTTTTATTAAAAGTGCTTACTTGCATCATGCGGTTGCCAATGCCTTTGAAGGTTTAATTGCTAAAGAAAATTTCCCTAGTTATTTATTATATATTGATGTAGATCCCGCTCAAGTAGATATTAACGTGCACCCTACCAAGCAAGAAATAAAATTTGAAGACGATAAAATAATTTACGCCTTTGTGCAAGCAGCTGTAAGACATGCTTTAGCTCAATTTAGTGTAGCCCCTTCTTTAGATTTTTCTTTGGATGCGAACATTCAACAATTAGATGCCATTCAAAAACCTTTTACCGACGAAAAGTATAATAATACCACTAAGCAGTCCTTGTATGAAGGCTTTAGCAAAAAAAATCAGGCGCATTTAATTTCAAGAAGCCAAAATGCATCTAAACAAGATTGGAAAAGTTTCTTTACAGATATTCCTTCTTCGAATGAAGGGCTGGATGCAGCTGGTGAATCTTATATTGTAAAAGCCTCTTCGATGGGACTTTACAAAGAAGGCAACCCGCTACAAATAGAAGAAACAGCAAGCCTACTTCAATTACATCAAACGTATATATTAGCACCTTCCCAAAGTGGTGTCATTATTATTCACCAACAATTAGCGCACGAGAGAGTCTTGTATGAAAAATTCCAAAAGGCAAGTGCACAGCCGCATGCGACTCAAAAAAGTTTATTCCCTGTAGTTTTAGAATTAAGCGTGAGTGATGCCATACTACTAGAAGATATTATTGAAGACCTTGCTCTGATTGGTTATGAAATTGAACCCTTTGGTCAAAATAGTTTTATTATACAAGGCATACCTGCCGATGTAATTTCAGGTAACGAGAAAAATGCAATTGAATTACTACTTGAACAGTTCAAGCATTTTAGTGGTGATATTAAATTTAGCAAAAGAGAAAAATTAATTCGCTGCATGGCGCGTCAAATGGCTATTAAAGCAGGCCAAGCACTAAGTCATAAAGAAATGCATGCCTTAATAGAATCTTTATCAGACTGCGATATACCCACCATCACTGCTTCTGGAGCCCCTACCTATGTTGAATTAAAGGAGGATTATTTAGATGGCTTGTTTAGTAAATAGTTAGTTCAACTTCATAATACTTGTTAAATAATTTTCAACTGCTTTTCTTACTGGATAAGTGCTAGGGCTAATATGATTGGCCACTAAAACTGAAAATAATAATCGAGTTCCCTTATTGGTAATAATATAACCACTCAAAGCTACTTGATTTCCTAAGGTTCCCGTTTTTGCATATAATTCACCTGGGATATTTTTATAATAAGCAGATAAAGAAGTTTTGCCACCTTGCGCAAAAACATTTTTAATACGTGTTATACTAAAATCAGTTTCCATTTTTTTCAATAAGGCCACATAGTTTTCAGGTGTATTTAAATTAAATCTGCTCAGCCCACTTCCGTCTGCCCATTGTGTGGCTTGAGGGAAAAAATTAAAATCTGATTTTAAAATAGTATCAATAAAGGCTTCGTCATTGATGGTACCCAAGACTTGCTCACTTGCCATTAAAAAAACTTGCTCTGCAAAAAAGTTATCACTTCTATGCATCATAATTTTTAATAAACTATCTGTAGCTACTGTTTTTATAATACGTCCATTAGTCTGATGCCAACCTTTTTGAATCGCAATAGGCAAAGCAGGATGCAGTGTATCTTCTATTAAAGCTTTTGCTAATGCATAAGTAGTATCGGTTAAAAAAGGAATTTGTTGTAAAGTATCTTTTATACTACGGCCAGTGGCAAAAAATTGATTTGATAATTTTTCTCTAGACCACTGCGTATACTCTTTTGGCGCTGTCTGATTTTTTGTAAATAAACTAGGTTGAAAATGAACCCCGTTTTTAGATTTAGTAACAGTAAGCACATTACCATATATATTTAATCTATTTCTTTCTGGCTGATAGTCTTCAGGATAATCGTCCCAGGCCCAACCCTTACCATACATAGCAAAGGCATCTGCCTTATCGGGGAAACATAGTACCACTTGCTTTTTGGTTTGACGAATTAAATCGGCAATAGGTTGATAGGCAAAATCGGGATGTAAAAAACTTGGATCGCCTAAAGGCAATAAAAAAATACTGTCTTTATTTTCTGCCATTTTCCAACCAGGTATAGAATCGCCTAAAAAGCGCATACCTAAATATGTTGAAAGAATTTTGGTATTACTTGCAGGTGTATAGTATAAATCGCTTAAGTGACGGTCTACCCATTTTTCTTTAGAAACATTATACACTGCCACACCTACATGGGCTCCTTTTAAAGCAGGGTCCTGCAATAAAGTTTTCTGCGCCTGACGAACAGAACAAGCAGAACTTAGTAATAATAAAATAAATGTAAATAGGGTGGGAAAATTTATTCCCTTTCTAATGCTCTTAGCCATCTTTCTGGAATTTCGTTATTGGAAGCTACTAAATAATCTTTGTAACTACAAGGAGCCCATTGATTATTATGCGTTTGCATCCACCATCTTCCAGTGGTCTTACTTTGTAAAAAATTAGTTTCTATCTCTGAAAAAGCAATATGAAATTCTTTAAACCTTTCTGCATCCGATAAGGGTGATTCTTTTTTACCTTTTTGAATTCCATCAATTACATACCAAATCATTTGAGCCATTTGAATAGCTGTCAACCCATTATTATCTAGTTCGGCCTGATAACCAAATAGCCCAATAGTGCTGGTTTTCCAACTCATACCCGCATACTGCATTAAAATACAAGCCTCTTCCCCATTGAAACCATTCGGGGTAATTAAATTAGCAGGAGCTTGTGCATTTTGAATGGCACTAATATCAAAACTCATCATATGGCTATCTCTAATAGCAGGTTCCATTTCTTCAATATCTTCTCTGACTTTACCCAAACGATAACAATCAAATCTTAATTTATCAATAGTCTCTAACATATGCGGATGCATAAAATAACTTTGGAATCCTATATGTGCATAGTGATTTAAATGATTCGGAAGACCTGTAAAAAGTTCTTCTAAAAAATGATCGGCCGGAAGCCTTGCCTCTAAGTCTAGGTCAATTTTTGCATCCACCACCACGGCGTTCACCAAGGTAGGTATGGAAGTATAAGCATGGTATTGAGCCAAACTAAGATCATGAGAACCTCCCATGATAACCACTTTCTTATTTTGTAGTAATAATTCTGAAATAACAGTTCTTAGGGCTGCATAACTATCTTGAATGGACTGGCCCAATTTTACATTCCCTAAATCAACAATAGAAACCTGGGTATGCCAATAATAAAGTGAATACAGTGCCCCCCTTACTGCATTGGCAGCCTCGTGTCCATTTAATGCATAGCCTCCACCTCTGCATTCCCCTACCCCTATTAGGACCATGTCGGCCTGGCTAATATCGGGCAGACTGCCTTCATTCGCCTTGATATGCTTACCTAATTGAGTATCCCTGTAGCCTTCATCCTTGGAAAGAAGGTCTAAATTAATAGGTTCTAAATAATCTAAGATAGAGTTCAATGACATGCGTGAATGTTAACTACTAATATTAACGCGAAAAGCAGCAAAAGATTGCATTCAAAAGCGACTAATCTAGGAATTTATAGCCCAAACCTCTTATAGATATAAAATGGACTGGCGATTTAGGATCTTGCTCAAAATATTTACGAAAATTGAGAATAAAATTATCAATGGTTCTTGTGGTAGGATACACTTGATACCCCCAAACCGATTGTAAAATTCTTTCTCTGGTAACCACCGTATTTTTATTTTCAATAAGTAATTGGAGTAGCATGGACTCCTTTTTGGTCAAAGTAATTTTCTCCCCTTTATTACTAGTGGCTTCCAATAATTTAAAATTAAGTGTATGGCCCGCAAATTTATATTCATCGAGTGCAGTCGATAGCTTTGAAGTATTTGTTTTCTGAATGAGCTTAGCAACGCGTAACAACAATTCTTCTAAATTAAAAGGCTTCGTTAAATAATCATCTGCTCCCAATTTTAAGCCCTGTACCCTATTGGCGCTAGTATTTTTAGCACTTAAAATTAAAATGGGCGTTTCTATATTATGTAACCTTACTGTTTCTGTAATAGCAAAACCATCTAAAGAGGGAAGCATGATATCTAAAATAATTAAATCAAAATGGGCCGATTGAATTTGTTTTAAAGCATGGGCTCCATCATAAGAAGAACTCACACTATAGCCTTCCATCTCTAAATTCAATTTTAGTGTATCATGTAAATTTTCTTCATCTTCCACTAATAATATTTCAATTTTTTTCATGTGCTTAAATAAAAAAAGTAACAGTGAATATACTTCCAGTAGGTGTATTGGTAGTTAATTGAATAGTCGCGTTATGAAATTCAGCAATTTTTTTACAAAGGTACAGACCTAATCCACTACCCTTAGTGGTTCTAGTACTCTCAGCGCCTACACGATAAAATTTCTCAAAAACTTTATTTTTATCAGCATCTGCAATACCAGGCCCATGGTCCTTTATAATAAATTGTATTGTATTTTGATGGGCTTGCAAATGAATATAAATAGGCTCCGAGACGGGTGCATACTTATTGGCATTGTCAATTAAATTATTAATTAATAATTGAATTAATAAAGGCTCACCTTGTATTTCCATTGCGTCTTCTATCATGGTATTACAAATTCTAGAAGGATACCTTTCTTGAAAAGATTTAATATTTTGTCTCAGCAGTTCAGATACATTCACTAATTGCTTATTGGCTTCATACTGGCCCATATCTAATTGAGCCGTCAATAAAATATTAGTACTTAAGCTATCTAATCTTTTGGTTTCTTTTAAAGTGGCTTCTAATAATTTTAATTGTTGCGTAGTATCTAAGTCTCTTTTTAAAAGTGTCTCTATATTTAAATGCGAAATGGCAATGGGTGTTTTTAACTCATGGGTAACTGCCATCATAAAATTTTGCTGCTGGTCGGCATAACGCAATTGTTTCTTTAAGGAACGGTAAACATAAATAGCCCCCAACAAGAATAAGACTAAAATGGTTAGACCCTCTCCAATAAATTGCTTTGTCTTTCTAAGTTGGAAATCTTGAATAGCATGAGTCTTGGCTGCTAAGGAGGGGTCGTTTAATTGAATAGATTGAAATTTAATAGCCGCAATTTCATTGTTTTGTTTTTCCAAGGATACGTACCACCAAATAAAGGCTGCAATCATGTAAGTCAGAAAAACCCAATAAATAAGACTTACTAATTTTAATTTATTGAATTTGATGGCTTTCCAATTCATGGTTTTACTTTTTCTACTCGAATGCCTGTAGATAAAATATTATCTAAGGGGTCCTCTCTCATGGTATGCTGAATACTTATTTCATTAAGACCCTTCATTAAAAGAATGGGCGTGGCCGTCATTGGAATTCTTTGATCATAAATATCATCCATTCCTGTGCCTAACCATCCCTTTGCATCATCTGCTAAATTTAAATTAAGCACTTGCTTAGTGATGATATTCGTAGGACTTTTGATACTAAGGTCTAGCCAAATATTTTTATAATGATAGGCATTGTGGTGTCTGATGACAAAAAATATTTTATAGGTAGCTGCTGTATCTGTAACATTAAACTGATACTTAGTAGCTTGTTTAGCAGGCCAGTTATGATTAGGGTAAATAGTACTTTGTTCAAAAAGTTGTTTGGTCTCACATGCAGACATAACAAAAAACATACTAAGTAAAATAAAAGCTATTTTATTTTTCAATAAACCCATTTTATAAAACATTTAATATTTGTTCTTTGGCTTTCTCTAATTCATCCTTCATCAAGATCACAGACTTCTGCATTTCCATATCATTGGCTTTAGAGCCAGTGGTGTTAATCTCTCTACCCATTTCTTGTAAAATAAAAGAAAGTTTTTTGCCTTTAGAAGGCTCTGCTTCTTTTAAAACTGTTTTGAAATAAGTGCAATGATTATTCAATCTTACTTTCTCTTCAGAAATATCAATTTTTTCAATATAATAAATAAGCTCTTGCTCTAATCTGTTATTATCATATTTATCAGGACCCACATGTTGTTCCAATAATTTAACCAAGCCCTCTTTAATCTTCACTCTTCTATTAGGTTCAAATTTTTCTATATCTGCTTGATGCATTTCAATGGCTGCTACGCGCTCTAATAAATCTTTTTCAACCGACTTACCTTCTTCTAAACGATGTTGCATTAAAGCTTTAATTGCTTCTTGTAATAAATCTTGAATTTGTTTCCACTCTTCTTCAGTCAATACTTCACTACTCGAAGAAACCACATCGGGCATTTTTAATAAAGTACTTAAAATATTTTCCTTAGGAATACCTAACTCGTCGGCTAATTCCACAATGGGTTGATAATAGGATTTAGCTAATTCTTTATTAACTGTTACCGGCTTAGAAATGCCATTAGATTTAATGGTTATAGTAGACTCTACACTTCCTCTTAACAAAGATTCATTTAACTTATTTCTAATTTCTACTTCATAAGGCTTTAACATGAAGGGAATATTCAAACGCAAATCAAATTGTTTGCCGTTCAGCGATTTCACTTCCACTAAAATGGTCTTGTCTTTAAAAGTAGCTTCGGCGCGACCATATCCCGTCATTGAATACAACATAATAATACCTGTTTAAATAGTGAATAAAGGTATTAAATTATAGGCAAGCAATCGCATTTCTCTCTAAAAGTACCCGATGAGCGGCATCATCCAGATCCTCGTTAGATTTAACATATTCGCCTAATAAAGAGTATTTCTCGGCAAACTGAGCCAAATCGCTCTTGATAATTAAAACCTTGAATATATTTTTGTCAAAACCAAAAATCGCAGAATTCACCGTTAGGGGTACTGCAGGATAAGATTCCGCCAAGGATACCGCCTCCTTGGTATGGGCAGCAGTCGTAAAAGAGCCATATGTAGAGTGTTCAAGTATACGCAAAAGAAGAAATAAAAATTTCTTATCCCAAAATACGAAATAAAAGAATAAAACAATTTGTATTTTAGCAGACATTTTACAGCATGTACAATACCTCCCAAATACAAAATTTTCAGTCCCTTACCGCGACCTACCTAGCGCAGCCCCATACTATCGAATTAACCCCCTTAAGAAATTTACTTAAATTTCATGAGTACCAATATTATGTTGCTAGCGAGCCTTTTATAAGCGATTTTGAATATGACCAATTATATCAGCAATTAATTACCATTGAATCGGCGAATTCGTCATTAATTTCTAAAGACTCTCCTAGTCAAAGAGTAGGTAATAGTTTAAATAATTCTTTTGAAACAGTGGCACATTTAGTGCCCATGTTAAGTTTGGAAAATAGTTACAATGCAGAAGACTTAATTGATTTTGATCGCAAAGCAAAAGAAGGCGCTAGCCTTGATGAAATTACTTATTGTGTGGAACCCAAATTTGATGGTGCCAGTATTTCACTACTTTATGAAAATGATTTATTAGTGCGCGCCTGTACTAGAGGTGATGGTGTTGCAGGAGAAGACATTACTAATAATATAAAACAAATCAGATCCATTCCTTTAAGTATTCCTTTACTTGAAAACGGCATTCAACAAATGGAAATTAGAGGTGAAGTGATTATGAGTAAAAAATCATTCGCCGATTTTAATGAGAAATTAAAAGAAAAACAAATTGCCACGCTTGCTAATCCACGCAATGCTGCTGCAGGTAGTTTAAGAATGAAGGACCCAAAGGAAGTGGCCGCCAGAAATTTAGATGCCTTCATTTACCATATCAGTTATTTTTTACCTGCCCCTAAAACTACACTAAGTCATTTATTAAGTAGCCATAGTGGTTCTCTAGAACTACTATGGAATATGGGTTTTAGGTCGCCGCAGAAAGAGAAAAAAATTATTAAAGGCGTAGAGAAGGTCATTGCATTTTGTAGCGAGTTTGAAGCGCAGCGCGATTCACTTCCTTATGAAATTGATGGGCTGGTTATTAAAGTCAACGATTTTGCTTTACAAGAAAAATTAGGAATGACTTCTCACCATCCAAGATGGGCCATTGCCTATAAGTTTAAAGCAAGACAGGCCACTACCATTTTAGAATCGGTAGAATTTCAAGTGGGACGCACCGGCGCGGTGACGCCTGTTGCTAAATTAAAAGCGGTAGCATTAGGGGGCGTAACAGTATCTAGTATTTCCATGCATAATCAAGAATACATTAAAGAAAAAGATTTACGATTAGGCGATACCGTTATTATTGAAAGAGCTGGTGATGTAATTCCACAAATTGTACAATCCATTCCCAAATTAAGGACGGGCAAAGAAAAAATAATTCAATTTCCTACCCACTGTCCTGTATGTAGTGCATTATTAGAAAAAGAAGAAGCAGAAGCTGTTTGGAGATGTAATAGCCCTTTATGTACTGCCCAAATAATTGAACGCATTATACATTTTGTAAGTAAGGATGCAATGGATATTAAAAGTTTTGGCGAAGCCAATATTAGAAAGTTTTATGAACTAGGCTTACTCACCAATATTCCTTCCCTTTACCAATTGGACTTTAGTAAAATAACGGGCTTAGAAGGATTTGGTAAAAAAAGTATTGATAATTTAAATACAGCTATAGAGATTTCAAAAACCCAGCCTTTATATAGACTAATATATGCTTTGGGTATTCGCTTTGTAGGAGAAACCACTGCTAAAACTATTGCCAGTCATATTCAACACATATTAGATTTAAAAGATTTCACAGAAGAACAACTTCAAAGCTTCGATGATGTGGGTATTAAAGTAGCCACTAGTATTTACCAGTTTTTTCATGAGCCTAAAAATATTGAACTCATTCAAAGTTTAGAAAGCTTGGGCTTGAACATGATTCAAACCAATGATACTGCAGTGGATGGTAATTTAGCAGGACTTAACTTTTTATTTACGGGCACCCTCACTCAATTAAAACGCTCCGAAGCAGAAGCCATGGTAGAATCAAGAGGTGGTCATATACTAGGTGGCGTAAGTAGTAAATTAAATTACCTAGTGGTAGGTGAAGACGCAGGAAGCAAATTAGAGAAAGCTAAAAAAATAGCTAGTATCAAAATTATAAGCGAAGCAGATTTTGTAGAGCTTATAAATAGCAATTCGAAAGATTAAAAGTATTTAACTTTTAATTTTAAAAGTATTTGACTTTTAAAAAGGAATAGAAACTAAATAATTCCTTTAGAAGCTAAGTATTCGGCAATTTGAATGGCATTGGTAGCAGCGCCCTTACGAAGGTTATCACTTACAATCCACATATTCAAAGTTTTCGCTTGCGTTTCATCTCTGCGTAAGCGACCTACAAATACATCGTCTTTTTCATGGGCCCATAAAGGCATTGGATAAAATTGATCTGCATCATTTTGTTGCACAATCACACCAGGTGCAGCTGCAAGTATATTAACGACTTCCTTCAAATCGAATTCATTTTCAAATTCCACATTCACACTTTCACTATGTCCACCCATTACCGGAATACGCACAGTGGTAGCTGTTACTTTAATAGTATCGTCTTGCATAATTTTGCAAGTTTCTTTCACCATTTTCATTTCTTCCTTTGTATAACCATTCTCTAAGAAAACATCAATTTGAGGAATGGCGTTTAGGTCAATGGTATATTTATAGGCCATATCATCGGCGCCTACTTTAACGCCTTTTCTTTCTTCCATTAATTGGTCTACTGCTTTTTTACCTGTGCCTGTTACACTTTGGTAAGTGCTTACCACCACTCTTTTTATTTTATATTTTGCATGAAGGGGTTGTAATACCACCACCATTTGTATAGTAGAACAATTAGGATTGGCAATAATTAAATCATCTGCAGTTAATACTGAAGCGTTCACTTCTGGTACCACTAATTTTTTGGTGGGATCCATTCTCCAGGCTGAAGAGTTATCAATAACGCGAATGCCTGCTGCAGCAAATTTGGGTGCCCACTCAAGTGAAGTGCTACCCCCTGCTGAAAACAAAGCCACTGCTGGTTTCGCCGCAATACCTTCTTCCATGGTCACCACTTTATACGCCTTGCCTTTATAAATGACTTCCTTACCCTTTGAGCGTGCCGATGCCACAGGAATTAATTCAGTTATAGGAAAATTTCTTTCCGCTAATACTTCTAACATTTTGGTACCCACTAAACCAGTAGCACCTACCACTGCAACTTTCATATTATACTAATTCAATTTCAAAATTCACTAACTGAACAAAAGATTGTACGCGCTCTTTAATATCTGCAGGACTAATCTCTGTTAATCTTTCTGTTCCAAATTTTTCTACGCAGAAGCTTGCTAGTGCACTACCTAAAATAATAGCCGACTTCATATTATTGAATGAATAGTCTTTTGTTTTTGCAAGATGCGCTACAAAGCCACCTGCAAAAGTATCACCTGCACCAGTTGGATCAAATACTTCTTCTAATGGTAAGGCAGGTGCAAAGAACACTTCATTACCATGAAATAAAAGTGCGCCATGCTCTCCTTTCTTAATGATTAAGTATTTAGGGCCCATGGCCATGATTTTTTTCGCCGCTTTTACCAAGCTATACTCACCACTTAATTGACGCGCTTCACTATCGTTCACCATTAATACATCTACTAAAGAAATAGTATGTAATAAATCGTCCATCATAATTTCCATCCAAAAATTCATAGTGTCCATAACAATTAACTTTGGACGCTTTTTCATTTGCTTAATCACACTACTTTGTACACCAGGTACTAAATTACCCAACATTAAAATTTCACAGTCTTGGTAACTATCTGGAACAACGGGTTCGAAATTTTCTAATACATTTAATTGAGTTTCTAATGTATCGCGGGTATTCATATCTAAATGATATTTACCGCTCCAGAAAAATGTCTTTTCGTCTTTTTTTATTTGAACGCCTTCTAAAATCACACCTCTTGCACTAAGTGCATCTAATTCAGATTGCGGAAAGTCTCCACCTACTACTGAAATTTGTTTAACGGTGGTAAAATTGGATGCACACCAAGCTATATAGGTAGCTGCACCTCCAATGATTTTATCGCTTTTTCCGAAAGGGGTTTCTATGGCATCAAAAGCCATTGATCCAACTACTACTAATGACATGTTTTTGTTTTTAATTTTCAGCTGCGAAACTACGATTAATAAGGGGAAATCTTTCTGTCCTTCTCAAATTATACCTAAGTAGGCAGTAAGTACCTGATAATCAAAAAACTAACAAAAATGGCATTTTATTTAAAAATATAAAGCAATTTAAAGAATTTATTCTATAATTTTATACTAACAAACATTCAAAATTTTTCCCATGGCTAGAATAAAAACAGAGAAAAACGGGTCTAGAAAAGACGTCATTGTAAGTAAAGCAGCTACCCTATTTAGAGAGAAGGGGTACAAGGCAGCCAGCATGCGTGACCTAGCCGAAGCCGTGGGTGTAGAAGCAGCAAGCTTATATAATCACATTAAATCAAAAAGTGAATTATTGCATGAATTAGTATTTAATGTTGCCAACAGATTTGTCTTGAAAATGGATGAGATAGAATCTGAGCCCATAAGTTCACTACAAAAAATGGAAAAGTTATTACGTTTTCATATTAGCGAAATGATTCACCACTATGAAGAAGTATATGTAAGTGATAGAGAGTGGAAACATTTATCAGACCCTTATTTATCGAATTATCAAAATCAACGAAGAGTATACCGCAAAAGGATTGCAGCCATTATTGAGGAAGGTATTCGCAATAAAGAAATTAAGGCCATTGATGCGCCTACTGTAGTATTAATATTTTTACATGCCGTTAGTGGTATCGAAAGCTGGCATAGATCTACTAAAAAAATAAATGCTACCGAATTAGAACAAAACATGGTAGCCATTTTAATTGATGGCTTAAAAGCCAACAAGTAAACTGCATGAATGGGCGACTATAATAATCTAGCTATAGACGCAAGATTTAGTTAACTTTGCCATTCATAATTACACAGTGTCAGAAAGAAACAATTTTATTGATTACATCCGCATATTTGCCCATAGTGGACATGGAGGGGCAGGTTGTAAGCATTTTTTACGCAATAAATTAACTGCTAAAGGTGGGCCCGATGGAGGCGATGGAGGCCGTGGTGGTCATATTATCTTAAGAGGGAATGCACAGCTATGGACCTTATTACACTTACGCTATTATAAGAATGTGATTGCAGAAGATGGCGAGAATGGATCAAAGAATAAATGTACGGGCAAGGATGGTAAGGATATTATCATTGAAGTGCCACTAGGTACCATTGCCAGAGATGAGGAAACAGGTAAGGTAGAAGGTGAAATTTTAAAAGACGGTCAAGAGATTATATTAATGAAGGGTGGACGTGGTGGACTGGGCAATTCAAATTTTGCTACCCCCACTCAACAAGTTCCAGAATACGCACAACCAGGTGAAGATGGTTTTGAGGGTTGGAAGAATATTGAATTAAAAGTTTTGGCCGATGTAGGTTTAGTAGGTTTTCCGAATGCAGGAAAGTCGACACTGCTTTCAGTTATAACGGCGGCTAAACCAAAAATTGCTAACTATGCATTTACTACTTTAACGCCTCAACTAGGTATGGTAGAATATAGAAATAATTTATCTTTCTGTATTGCCGATTTGCCAGGAATTATTGAAGGGGCTGCAGAAGGAAAAGGGCTAGGGCACCGTTTCTTAAGGCATATTGAACGTAATGCGGTTTTACTATTTTTAATTCCAGCCGACTCCGATGATCATAAAAAAGAATTTGAAATTCTGAAACATGAATTAGAAAAGTTCAATCCTGAATTATTACAAAAAGAATTTATCATCGCTATTTCAAAATCAGATTTACTCGACCAAGAATTAACCGATGCCATTGTAAAGGAACTTCCTAAAAAAATTCCCCATATATTTATTTCCTCTGCCACGCAAAAAAACTTAGTGGAATTAAAAGATGTTTTGTGGAAGGCTTTGAACAAACCTATTTAAATAAAAAAAGAGTCCCGATTTATCGGGACTCTTTTTTTATAATTCATTAGAGAATTTTTATTGGCAATTTATTTTTCAAAGAAAAATTGTCAATAAAAATTAATTCTGCCCAGCCTTGGTGGCCTTGCTTCTATTATTCTCGTCTAAAATAGATTTACGCATTCTCACCGATTTTGGAGTGACTTCAATACACTCATCAAACTGAATGTACTCCATACACTCTTCTAAAGTAAATAATACCTTAGGGGTAATACGAACGCTATCATCAGATCCGCTTGCACGGTGGTTGGTTAATTTTTTCATCTCCACGGCGTTGATATTTAAATCACCTGGCTTAATATGCTCGGCCAATACTTGACCTGCATAAATTTCCTCACCTGGTTCAATAAAGAAACGACCTCTGTCTTGTAATTTATCAATAGAGTAAGCAGTTGTTAAACCAGCAGTTTTTGCTACTAGTACACCATTGCTTCTTCCAGGAATAGGCCCTTTCCAAGGCTTGTATTCATTGAAACGGTGTGCCATTACAGCCTCACCAGCAGTTTGTGTTAACATTTGAGAACGCAGACCAATTAATCCTCTAGAAGGAATATCAAACTCTAAATGTTGCATGGTACCTTTCGATTCCATGATTAACATCTCGCCTTTCTTTTGAGTGACTAAGTCAATTACCTTACCACTAAAATCGGCAGGTACATCTACAACTAATATCTCAAATGGCTCATGTTTACGGCCATCAATTTCTTTTACTAATACTTGAGGATTACCCACTGTTAATTCATATCCTTCGCGACGCATAGTTTCCACTAATACGCCTAAGTGTAAGATACCACGACCAAATACCAAGAAGCTATCCGCACTATCTGTTTCTTCCACACGTAATGCTAAATTCTTTTCTGTCTCTTTCATTAAACGATCACGAATATGTCGAGAAGTTACAAACTTACCTTCCTTACCAAAGAAAGGAGAGTTGTTGATACTGAAAGTCATACTCATTGTTGGTTCATCTACACTAATAACAGGCAATGCTTCCGGATTTTCAGGATCAGCAATGGTATCACCAATACTGAAATCATCTAATCCCACCACAGCACATAAGTCACCAGAAACAACTTCTGTTACTTTACGCTTACCCATTCCTTCAAACACGTATAATTCTTTTACTTTATTTTTCTTTAAACTTCCATCAGCCTTTACAAGCACAATGTTTTGTCCTTCTTTGATAGTACCTCTTTCTACTTTACCAATAGCAATACGACCTAAGAAAGAAGAATAATCCAATGAAGTAATTTGCATTTGAGTATGTCCTTCTTTTACATCTGGTCCTGGAACATATTTTAAAATACCATCCATTAAAGGGAAGATATCTTCACAAGGTGTAAGACTATCGTTAAACCAACCATTCTTACCACTACCATAAAAAGTAGGGAAATTTAATTGATCTTCTGTAGCATCTAAATTGAAAAATAATTCAAAAACTGCATCATGCACTTCATCCGGACGACAGTTTTCTTTATCTACCTTATTGATAATTACAATGGGCTTTAAATTTAATTGTAAAGCTTTTTGTAAAACGAAACGAGTTTGAGGCATGGGCCCTTCAAAAGCATCTACTAACAAGCAAACACCATCTGCCATTTTTAATACACGTTCTACTTCACCTCCGAAGTCAGAGTGACCAGGGGTGTCAATAACGTTAATTTTAACGTCCTTATAAGTTACTGAGGCATTCTTACTTAAAATGGTAATTCCCCTCTCACGTTCAAGCTCATTACTATCCATGATCAAGTCCCCAGTCTCCTGGTTGTCTCTGAATACTTTTGTAGCGTGTAAGATTCTGTCTACCAGGGTAGTTTTACCGTGGTCAACGTGGGCGATAATAGCGATGTTTCTTATTTCCATGTACTGTTTTGAGGCTGCAAAGGTACAAGGTTTAAGGCTCCTAAAAAAACAAATGGAGAAAAATGGACTAATAAGATTTACACCCTTATATATATCTTATATTTATTTAATATATAACCTAGTAGCCAGCAAACGAGCATATAGGAAAAGGCAAAGGCTAGTGAGGACCAGTAAGGCGCAAAATGAGCGAATCCATTAGTGTAAATCCACTGTAAAGAAGGCTGATTTTCTATTTGTATCAAATTAAGAGAGACTAATAAGAGTTCGGAGAACAAGTAGATAACCAATGGATTTTTACCAAATACCTCAAAAAAGCCTGTAAATTGATGTTGATGATGTAGCTCAATTCTATAAATAATGGTGGCCAAAATAATCATATCCAAGCCTACCGTTAAAAGCACAAAGGAACTAGTCCATAATTTTTTATTAATAGGAAATTGATAATTCCACATATAGGCCAAAAACATAAAGCCAGCACCCCACATTAATAAATGGGTAAGACCATCATAAGTTTTTCCTTTTTCTTGTACAAGCGATCCTACTCTATAGCCGATTAATACATTCACGATAGAAGGTAGAGTACTTAACCATCCTTCAGGATCAAAGGGAAAACCTTCTCCATGATACATATGACTTTCTCCCATTAACCAAGTATCAAACTTGATACCCGCATTGCCTGTAATACTTAATGGGTCGCCAGCATCACCAAACTGTATAGATATATACCAATACGCCAATAATAAAACGCCTGATAAAATCATCATCACTCTTTCATGCATATAATGCGCAATGATAGCGGCAAAGCCATAACATAAAGCAATTCTTTGCAAGACGCCTAGAATTCTTGTATCACTTAAAGGACCCGTAAAAGGAAACCAATACATTAAAAAACCAAGTAAAAAAATGAGCGCTGTTCGCTTTGTTATTTTTAATAAAAAGGCAGGCGTACTTAATTTATCCCATTTAGGTAAAACAAAACTCATGGCATTTCCCATGGCAAATAAGAAAGAAGGGAATACTAAATCAGTGGGTGTAAAACCATGCCAGCTTGCATGCATAAAGGGCGCAAAAGTCTGCGCGCCATCACCTGGTGTATTTACAATGATCATTAAACAAATGGTCATTCCTCTGAAAACATCTAAGGATAAAAAGCGATTGTTTGACATAGTAAGGTATTGGACAATTAAGGTACGTAAATTATTTAAGGTTTTACTATAGCCAATTAATGATCTGAAGCAAGTGCTACTGCAATTTTAGAGTCGGCAGTGCCATAGTATAAATACCATTGGGTCTTATAATACACCAAGCCTTCTACAAAACATACATTATTGACTTCCCCTTTTAATTCATAGGGTTTGTCAGGTTGAATAAAAGGCTTCGCAGCTCTACCTATAAGCTTATAGGGTGCAGCGGTATCAAATAAAGCCTGCGCTGCTGCATAAGTAAATTTTGGAATAGAGGGGTCGTTGTTATTAGCTGCATTACTACTATTATAAATTAGCACAATGCCTTTTGAAGTATACAAAGCAAATGGACCTGGCTCTACCAAACGGCTATCAAAATAACCAGGCCTTGGTGTAAGTACCGATACCATTTTTTTACTCTCTTCATTTTCCAATACCTCCCAATGCAATAAATCAGAGGAGTAAGCCATGAATAAATCGGTGTCTCCAAAATACATCCAGTATTTATTATTGATTTTTTTAGCAATCATTTTTTCACCCACTCTTTCTGCAACAATTGCTCCAGACTTTGACCAAGTATTAATGTATTTAGGATTGACTAGTACAGGACCTTGTTTTTGAAAATGAATTAAGTCCTTTGTTGTGGCAAAACATAAACGAGCTGTTTTTCCATCATAGGCTGTATAGGTTAAAATATAACCACCCGATGGGTTTTCAACAATTCTTGGATCTTCAATGCCCCCCTTTCCTTCATAAATAGCAAAGCTATCTTGAGCGGGATAAAAAATAGGTTGGGCTTGTCTTTTAAAATGAATGCCGTCTTCACTAATGGCTAGTCCTATGCGAGAAGTCATTGCACTGTCTTGTGCACGGTATAATAAATATACTTTGTCGTCTTTAACAAGTGCTGTGGGGTTTAATACATTTTTTGCTTCCCATTGAACGGTATCGTTTTGCAATGGGCAGAAAAAACGACTACTGGTGTCGGGTACTAAAATGGGATTAACTATATCTACCTTATGAAAACTAGGTGCCCAGTCACTTATATTATTGTTTTCATTATTATTTTCATTCTTATTTTCATTTTTACTACTTGTGCAAGCAGCTAATAAAATTAAAAAACAAAATAAGGTATTTTTTTTCATACTTATTTATTCGTACTTACTTAGTCTACTACTCGCTTATGCTTACTAGACAAATAAGTATATACTGCTGGGATCACAAATAAAGTTAAAATTAAAGAGAACATAAGACCTCCCACAATAACTGTACCTAATGGCTTTCTACTTGTTGCAGCTGCACCTAAGCTAATGGCAATTGGCAATGCACCTAAAGCTGTTGCTAGGCTCGTCATTAAAATAGGTCTTAGACGTTGCGCTGCAGCTTCAAGGACAGCTTCCTTAATAGCTAAACCAGCTTCTCTTTTCTTATTGGCAAATTCCACAATTAAGATACCATTCTTGGTTACTAAACCAATCAACATAATGATACCAATTTGAGAGAATATATTTAATGTTTGACCCAGCATCCATAGGGAAATCAAAGCACCAGCTATGGCTAGTGGTACAGTAATCATGATGATGAAAGGATCTGTAAAACTTTCAAACTGAGCCGCAAGCACTAAATAAATTAAAATCAAGGCTAGTAATAAAGCATAAGAAGTATTGGAAGCACTTTCTTTGAAGTCTCTAGAAGGACCACTCAAAGCAGTTTGGAAACTTTCATCTAATTTCTCTTTGGCAATACGGTCCATCGCATTCACTCCATCACCAATTGTTTTCCCCTCTGCTAAAGAAGCAGAAATGGTAGCAGAATTAAAACGATTATAGTGGTAAAGATTTGGAGGATTACTATTCTCCTCTATTGTCAATACACTTGAGATAGGAATACTTTCGCCACGGCTGTTTCTGATGTATATTTTACTGATATCTGTAGGCGTATTACGATCTGATTTAGGTACCTGTGTGATTACTTCGTATTGACGATCGTTCATAATGAAATAAGCAGAACGTGCACCACTAAATGCAGATTGTAATGCTTGTGATATATCTGCTGTAGATAAACCAAGATCCTTGGCACGCATACGATCGATTGTCAAATCTAATTCCGGTTTATTGAATTTTAAATTCACATCCACATTTTGGAAGGTCTTATCTTTTTTAGCTGCTTCTAAAAACTCAGGAATCACTTTTCTAATTTTTTGAAAATCTAAATTTTGAATGATGAACTGCACGGGTAAAGAACCACGAGACATCATACCTACAGAAATGGTTTGTTCTTCAATTGAGAAAATACGAACGTTTTTAAAGCGTTTAAATTTCTTATTTAAATCTGCAGCAATTTCTGTCTGTGTTCTTGTTCTTTCTTTTACATCCACCATACCTAATCTACCAGATGCACCAGTGCTTCCTCCACCCCATGAAGGTACACTACCCCAAGTAAATGCTTGCTCAGGTATGGAGTCTTGCATAAGACGAATAGCCTTTAATAAATCTGTTCTTAAATCTTCATAACTGGTTCCTTCAGCTGCTGACATAGAAAAACGAACCGAACTTTTATCTTCCATAGGAGCCAACTCACTTTGAATATTTTTTCCAACAAGAATAATCAACACAAAACAAATACCTACAATCACCCAAGCCATCCATCTAATTTGTAAAAATTTTGCAAGTCCATTTTTATAGCCTTGTTCCATGCCTTTGAAAAAGGGTTCCGTACGCTCATAAAATTTACCATGTTGTCCGCCATTTCTATTTAGGTATACATTCAACACTGGCGTAATGGTAAGGGATACAAATGCTGAAACTAAGACGGCGCCTGCCACCACCACACCAAATTCTTTAAATAAGGAACCTACAAAACCTTGTAAGAAAATAACAGGCAAGAATACAACGGCCAAAGTAATTGAAGTAGATACGACTGCAAAGAAAATTTCTTTACTACCTTCTCTGGCAGCATCTTTTATATTGAGGCCTTCTTCTAGTTTTCTAAAAATATTTTCGGTGACCACAATACCATCATCCACTACGAGTCCTGTTGCTAAAACAATCGCTAATAAAGTCAATACATTAATAGAGAAGCCAGCCAAATACATAATAAAGAAAGTGGCTATCAAAGAAATGGGAATATCAATTAATGGTCTAATCGCAATTAGCCAATTTCTGAAGAAAAAGAAGATAACCAATACCACCAGCGTAAATGAAATCACAATGGTCTCTTTTACTTCCGACAAAGCTCGACGTACATTTTTGGTATTATCGATAGGTATGGCGAATTCTATATCTGATTTATTTTGTGCTTTGACTTCTTCTAATCTTTTATAAAATTCATCTGCAATATTAATTTGATTGGCACCCGGCTGAGGAGAGATGGTTAACATCACCACCGGCACCCCATTAAAATAAGTACCTTGGTCTTCTTGCTCTGGACCAAGCTCGACTTTTGCAATATCCCCTAATCTTACAATACCGTCAGCATCTTGTTTGATAATAATATTTCTAAAGTCTGCCTCGGTGGACAATCTTCCTAATGTACGAATAATAAATTCTGATTTATTGCCATAAATACGGCCAGCAGGTAATTCTACATTTTCTTTATTCAGTGCCGTTTGAATATCATTAAATGCAATGCCGAATGCATTGAGTAAATCCGTATTTGGAAAAATACGCATCGATAAACGCTTACCACGTACTCCAACACTCGTCACTTCATCAATTGTCTGAAACCTTTGCTGCAAGACATTTTCAGCATATTCAGTTAATTCCAATAAGCCTTTAGTCTTACTTCTTAAAGTAAGCATTAAAATAAAATCTCCACTTGCGTCTGCTTTTGACACTACAGGAGGGTTATTGATATCTTCGGGCAAACTTCTTGCGGCCTGTGATACTTTATCTCTCACGTCATTTGCTGCAGTTTCCAAATTCACACCTAAATTAAACTCTACGGTAATATTTGAATTACCCACTGAACTAGAAGAGTTGATGGTACGAATTCCAGGGATACCATTAATCGCTTTCTCTAAAGGTTCTGTAATTTGACTTTGTATCACTTCTGAGTTCGCACCTGAATAGGATGTTTGTACGGAAATGATAGGTGGGTCAATGGCAGGATATTCTCTTAAAGCCAAGAAAGAGTAACCTACCAAACCAAAAATGATAATCGCAATGTTCATCACAGTGGCTAAGACTGGACGTTTTAACGAGAGTTCCGATATATTCATCTAAATAATGTATTAATTGTGAGCCTACTTGATGATCTCAACAAGTGGTAATGTCTTTCCAATTTTTAAATCACTTCCGTCTCTTACAAAAAGCATTCCTGCAACGACTAAGCTATCACCTAGTTTTACTCCAGCTGTAATTTCAACAGCAGAAGCAGTACGATATCCAGTCTCCACACTGATGAATTTTGCTTTACCCTCTCTAACAACAACAAGTTGTTTTACTTTAGAATCAGGAATGATAATATTAGAGGGGACCAAAATACTTGGCTTTTGTTGATTCTCTCCAAGGAACACTTTTGTATAAGCGCCTGGTAATAACTTTCCTTCTAAATTAGCACGTACTTTAATATTTCTTGAAGTAGCTATAATCTGCGGCTCAATAGCAGCAATGGTTGCATTCATTTTAACGCCAGGATTAGCGATACTTTCTACAGTCACTTTCTTGCCTACCTTGATATAATTCTGATATATTTCTGGTAAAGTAAAATCTACTTTCAGTTGGTCTACTTTTTGTAAACTAACAATGGTGGTTACTGAACTGATAAAGGCTCCTAGACTCACTTGCTTCAATCCCATCTGACCAGCAAAAGGCGCTTTAATCACTGTTTTGTCAATTAAAGACTGTGTGTAAGCCATATCTGCCTTCAAACTATTTACTTGTTGCAAGCTAATGTCATAATCACTTTGATTGATCCCTTTTGCTTCTAGTAATTTGTAATTTCTTTGTTCATTGATAATTGCTAAAGCTAATTGCACTTTAATTTTTTGCATTTGAGCTTGTAAATCAGCATCATTTAACTTGGCTAATACAGTACCTGCAGTCACCATTTTACCTTCAGGGATTTGTAAAAAAACAATACGTCCATTGGATTCTGGACGAATGTCTACAAATTCACTTGCCACCACCGATCCATTGACTTCAATCACTTTATCCACTACTTGCGCAGCAGCAATTGCAATATCTACAGATACAGGTGCATTTACATTGAATTTATCTGTTGGCTTTGTTTTCTCTTTACATGCAAATAATCCTAACATAAGGATGAAGGCAACATAATTTAACTTTCTCAAATTGGTCTAATTTTAGTGCTTAAAGATAGCTAAAATGACATGTTTTATGAAAGAAAATAGATGAGTGGCGGCGTATACCACAGTCTTTTATGCTGGGGCTCAAGGGGTATTTTTAAATTCTTCGAATTTCTTTTGTATATAATAGCCTAATTCTAGGTCGTTTAATAAGCCTAGGACCTCATAGGAAGGTCGGCAAAAGATCATAAAACGGTCCAACTCCTCCCCCTCTAAATGGGTCAATTTTATCACAAATCTTTTGGTAAAACGGTACTGCACATATTTTTCTTGTTCTTGAGACATCAACCTCTTTTGTAAAAAAAGCAAGTTTCGATTTCTTTTTACACGAAACATATTAATTATTTCATCCAAATCAAAGCCAACCGTTAAACCATTGGAACCAAATAATTGTTGCCCCCCACTTAATTTAATACCCGGCGCTTGATAGTTAAAATATTTAGCATAATCGATTCTGTTTTGAATAGAGTCCAATTTATAATAATTATTTCTAACGCGCACTTCAGGTAAATCAAATCCAACAACATGAATCATGACATTGAAATTGCTTAGGTCTTCAATGGTGTCAATTGGATACTTATGGGTAGTCTTTCCAAATAAAGAAAACCAAAGAGAATCTTTCGCTTTGGTATAAATTAGATAGCGTCCTAAAGAATCGGTGAAAGCATAATTAGAATTACTATATACAATCACTGCTTCAATAGGTCTTCTTCCTGATATATCATACACCACACCGCTGACCGCAGTAGTTTGTGCATTCATTTTGAAAGCCAAACCAAGCAATAAAATAATGATATATTTAAACTTAGCATTCATAGCGTGTGCAATATTAGTAAGACAAGTTTACATAACTGCGTTTTACTTTACAATTAACAGGTTTTTACCTTTTTAATTATAATGGCCAATGCGTGTTTAGAAAGGTAAGTAAAAAGCCAAGGGCAATGGTAGACAAAACAACCCACTGTGCTGCTATTTTTTGTTTATAAATTAAGAAGGTGCTTGCTAGAAATACAAAAATGTAGGCATAAAAAGTGAGTGAAAAATAATACGATACTTGCATGGGAATACCTCCTATTAAATGAAGCGTAGCACCTAGCATAACGCCCACTACTGCTGCATATATACCCTCCAAAGACCTATAAAAAATGGCATACTTTTTTAAATTTTGCCAAATAGGAAAAAAGAATAAAACAATTAAAAAACTAGGCAAAAAAATGGCGAAGCTTCCCATGACGGCGCCCATAATTTGAATGGGCATTGATTTTTCTTTTAAAGCCATCACACTGGTATAACTAGCCACGGAAAACACGGGCCCAGGCATGGCTCTCACCATACCCGCACCCATTAAAAAAGCTTCATTAGAAATTTTTAATACATCTCTTTTATTTTGCTTCACCCGATCCGAATTGGGCCTTGCCACATATTGTTCATACATCATTGGAATTAATACATCTCCACCTCCAAATACAAAACTTCCAAAACGATAATTATTTTCAAATAAATTGATGACTTTATGTTGCTCCCAATTTTTTCTGGTAGCTTCTTCCGATACAATACCCGCTGCTAAAAATAAAAATAAAAAGATATATAAGGCGCCCCATTTAAGGGTTTTTGGAGCAGCGCCGTCGTTGGGAATTCTTTTTTGACTAAAATTAGTTACGATGCCTGCCACAATAATAACAACAGGAATAGCCCAAGGAGATTTAAAAGCTACAAAAACAAAAACTGCCGTTAGAATAAAAATAATTTTAGTGATAAGACTATTAATTGCTTTTTTATATAATACAATGGTGGCGCTCACAATAAATCCAATAGCCATCGGTTGTATTAAAATAAAACTTTGTAACCCCGCTCTGATATCAAAATAGTTATAAGCAATGGCCACCAAACACATTAAAAAACTAGCAGGTAGAATCCAAACAAGTAAGGTCAAAAAAGCAAGTGGAGTTCCCCCTCTTTTAAAAGCCACTAAAATAATAGTTTGAGTAGAGGATGCACCTGGAAGTAATTGACAAAAAGCATTGTATTCCATGAGCTCCTCACTAGTAATATCCTTTCGCTTTTCTACAAAGCGTTGTTGCATGAGGCCTAAATGCACTTGTGGTCCACCAAAAGCGGTAATACTGTGCTTTAATACAGCAGTTAAAAAGGGGATATGGCGGAGTAATTTCAATAATTTAAAGCTATACCCTAAAAATAATTAAATTTTAGGGCATTTAACCCAATTATCCTTAAACAAAATGCTAAATCGATTGTCTTATTAAGTAGCTGACCATTATCATATAGTCAAGTCCAGTTTACTTGATTCAAGTTAATGACAATTTTATACCTTTGCATCTACTTTTGAAAAAGTATTGAAAAAGTACAGAAATACATTTTATTATGAAAGCCTTTTTACCCCTTGTCGCCTTATTTATTTTGAGTAGTTGTTCAAATAACAATTATGCAAAATTGGAACTTGTATACGCGCAAGAAAAATACCAAGAGGTTCCAGATTATAGCAATTTGCAATATTGGGCTGCCCATCCCGATAAGAAGGATCCTTCAGACAGCGTGCCCGCTCCACTGAAAGCTAGTTATACTCCTAGTGCTAATGCAGATGTATTTTTTGTGCACCCTACTACTTATTTAGATAGCAGTAGACCTTTTGGATGGTCTGCTTCTTTCAATGATTATAAAACCAATCTAAAAACAGATTACCCAACCCTACTTAACCAAGCTTCTGTATTCAATGAAGCAGGTAGAATTTTTGCACCAAGGTATCGTCAAGCGCATATAAAATCCTATACACCGAATAATAAAGTAGATACAGGCTATGCAATGGCTGCTTTTGAATTAGCTTATCAGGATGTAAAAAAATCTTTTGAATATTATTTGGAGCATTATAATAATGACAAACCCATTATTATTGCATCTCATAGTCAAGGCTCAACGCATACCATTCGATTATTGAAAGAATTTTTTGATGGCAAACCATTAAGTAAAAAATTAGTAGTGGCTTATGTAGTAGGCATTCCAGTGAACCCTGCTATTTATACATCACTGAAGGCCTGCGAAACACCCAATGCAACAGGTTGTATTTGTTCATGGAGAACCTTTCATGAAGGCTATGAAACTCAATTCGTTAAAAAAGAAAAATTTACAGCCATTGTCACCAACCCTCTTTCTTGGTCTGCTGCTATTACGAATGTAGACAGGTTCCAAAACAAAGGGGCTGTACTTTATGACTTTAATAAAATAACGCCTTATGTAGCAGGTGCCACAAACCATAAAGGAGTTTTATGGACAGCAAAGCCTCATTTCTTTGGTAGCTTTTTATATAAGACGGAAGATTATCATATTGCCGATTACAATTTTTATTACTTGAGCGTAAGAAAAAATGTAGCAGATAGAGTAAATAGTTTTTTAACTGCAGGTAATGCGTTCACGCATTAATTTCCAACCACGCTTAAAAATTTGATGCGCATTATTTTTAATTGCTCCCAAGAATAATTGTTTTCACTTAATTCTTCTTGCGCAATTTGAAGTGAAGAAGTTTCACAGTTTTTGAAATATTCTAAAATTTCTTCTTGGTCATATTCATCTAACCATTCATCAATGGCATAATCTAAATTTAATTTAGTGCCACTAGCAGCAATGGTTTCCATTTCTTCTAATAAAGCTTCTAATTTTAAATCCTTATTTTTAGCAATGGTTTCTAAAGGAATTTTTTTATCTACATTTTGAATGATGTAAATTTTATGATTGAATTTATTGGCCACCGACTTCATTACAAAATCATCGGGCTTTTCAATATTATTTTCAGTCACATATTTTTCAATCATTTCAACAAAGGGCTTGCCATATTTAATAGCCTTACCCTTGCTTACGCCCTGACATCTGTCCAGCTCTTCAACACTTGTAGGATATAGCGTAGCCATATCTTGTAAGGAAGTCTCTAAGAAAATAACAAAGGGTGGAAGGCTAATTTTTTTTGCTTCTTTTTGACGTAAATCCTTTAGCATTTCAAATAAAACTTCATCGGTAGCCCCTGCCGATTCAGGACCTTCTGCGTCATCGTCTTCGGCATTTTCATCTGCAAATACATTGTTTAAAACAAATGTAAAGCTGCTAGGTTTTTTTAAATACTTCTTCCCCTTCTCGGTTAACTTAAGTAAGCCATACTCTTCTATGTCTTTTTCAATTAAGGTTTCTAGCATAGCTTGTCTTACTAAACTATTCCAAAATAAAGGTTCATGCTCTTTGCCTATTCCAAATTCGGGTAATTTTTCATGTCTGTATAAACCTAATTGAGGGGTATAATCCCCCATGATTACTTGTATTACATAATCTGCTACAAAACGCTCATTCAATACTTCAATTGTTTTTAATAATTGAACCACCTGTGTTTTCGCTTCAATTCTTTCTTTAGGTTGTAAGCAATTATCACATTTGCCACAATTTTTATCTTCCCAGCTTTCTCCAAAATAATGTAGTAGACTTCTTCTACGACAAGCACCACTTTCTGCAAAGGCTACTGTTTCATCAATTAACTGCGCACCCACTTCTCTTTCACTCAAGGGCTTATCTCTTAAAAAATGTTCTAGCTTAGAAACGTCTTTATGAGAATAATATAAAATACAATTACCTTCTAGTCCATCTCTACCAGCACGGCCCGTTTCTTGATAATAGTTTTCAATAGACTTAGGAATATTATAGTGAATCACATAACGAATATCAGGCTTGTCAATACCCATACCAAAGGCAATGGTGGCCACAATAACTTGCACATCTTCATTTAAAAATTGATCCTGTCTATTGGCTCTTAATTTTTGATCCAAGCCTGCATGATAAGCCACTGCTTTAATTTTATTCGCAATTAATAAATCGGCGAGCTCTTCAGTGGTCTTTCTATTGAGGGTGTATATAATACCACTCTTTCCTTTATGTTGTGATATATATCTAACAATACTTTTTACAGTTACTTCTTTTTTTACCTTGGGCTGCACTTCATAATAAAGGTTGGCTCTATTAAAAGAAGAAATTAAAACTTCAGGATCTCGGAGAGATAAATTTTTAACGATATCGCTTTGTACTTTAGGCGTAGCGGTAGCGGTTAAAGCAATAATGGGCACATTCGCATTAATTTCTTCCATCATTTCTTTCAGTCTTCTATACTCTGGTCTGAAATCATGTCCCCATTCAGAAATACAATGCGCTTCATCAACTGCAAAAAAAGAAACATTTAAATCGCTGAAAAAATCTAGGTTTTCTTGCTTGGTTAAAGTTTCAGGCGCTACATACAATAATTTGGTCTTACCACTTAGTAAGTCGTCTTTCACCAATTTAATTTGTCCTTTATTTAAAGAGGAATTAAGGAAATGTGCCACTTCATCTTTTTCACTATATCCACGTACAAGGTCGACCTGATTTTTCATCAGCGCTATCAAAGGCGATACCACAATGGCACAACCCGGTAGCATTAAAGCAGGTAATTGGTAGCATAAACTTTTACCGCCCCCAGTAGGCATAATCACAAAAGTATCACGACCACTTAATAAGGATACAATAGCCTTCTCTTGAGTACCCTTAAACTCCTTGAATCCAAATTGATCCTCTAATGCTTTTAGTAATACGGCACGGCTAACTGAATTATTCTTAGCCTTAGAAGTGGGGGCTTTTTTTATTGCTTTTTTAGTAGACGCCATCTGTAATTATCTTAAAATCAGCTATTTCGGTATAAAATAGCTATATAAGTTAGCGAATTTAATTCACTAATGTTCAACTCCTTTCATTTTTTTGTTAAAAAACTTTTTTTTAAGGATTTTTTAAAAATAGGGATGAATATGCTTGAAACGTTAACTTTGCTGATTCTTAAACCGCATATGGATAAACAAATAACCGCTATTGCCCAAAGAACGCTAGAAATTGAAGCGGCAGCCATTACTGGCTTACAAAAATTTATAGATACCCCTTTTATAGAAGCGGTTAAAGCTATTTATACTACAGAAGGAAGATTAGTTGTTAGTGGGATAGGAAAAAGCGCCATCATTGCTCAAAAAATAGTTGCTACTTGTAACTCCACTGGAACCCCTGCTTTATTTCTACATGCAGCCGATGCTATCCATGGCGACTCGGCTATGATTCATAAACAAGACTTAGTTTTAATTATTAGCAAAAGTGGGGAAAGTCCTGAAATAAAAAATTTAGTGCAACTTGTAAAAAGCTTTGGCAATTCCATTATTGGCATGGTAGGAAATACAGAGAGTTATTTAGCAAGAAATGCAAAATGGATAATCAATACCACTGTTGAGAAAGAAGCCTGCGCACATAATTTAGCACCTACATCTTCTACGAGTGCCCAAATGGCGATGGGAGATGCAATGGCTATCTGTTTAATGGAATTGAAAAAAATAAAGGCTAGTGATTTTGCAAAGTTTCACCCTGGAGGAAATTTAGGAAAGAGGTTGACTTTAACTGCCGGCCAAATGGCACAAGTAAATCCAAAACCATCTGTACATGCTAGTACTACTTTAAAAGAAGTGATACTAGTTATTTCAAAAAACAGATTAGGCGCCGCCGTGGTAATAGATGAAAATGAAAAAGTATTAGGTATTATCACCGATGGAGATATTCGTCGAATGCTAGAAAATCATTCTTCCATTCAAGACTTAACAGCGGCTACTATATTTCACGTAGGCCCTATTACCATTGCCCCAGAGGCACTGGCAGTAGAAGCCTTGGCCTTAATGGAACAAAAAGATATTAGTCAATTAATTGTAGCGAAAGACAATAATTTTGTAGGGATGATTCATATACATGACTTAATGAAAGAGGGGATTTTATAAATCAAAGACAAGTATGCAAAACAAACATCATTATGTAGCCATTATGGCTGGAGGAATAGGAAGCAGATTTTGGCCAATGAGTAGAACTGCTTATCCAAAGCAATTTTTAGATGTACTCAATACGGGTAAAACTTTAATTCAGTGGACCTATGAAAGATATTCGCAGTTTATCCCTTTAGAGAATATTTATATTGTTACTTCAGAAGAATATGTTTCTATTGTAGAAAAACAATTACCCAATTTACCAAAAGAAAATATATTAGCAGAGCCTAGTAAAAAAAATACAGCGCCTTGTATTGCTTATATCTCCTTTAAATTAGCGCAGAAGGACCCTCAAGCCACTTTTGTGGTAGCCCCAAGTGATCACTTAATTTTAGAGCAAGAGAACTTTCAAAAAATTGTAGAACAATCACTTGATTTTGTTTCGAATATCAAGGCCTTGGCTACCTTAGGTATTAAGCCTACGAATCCCAATACAGGTTATGGTTATATTCAATATGAAGGACTAGAAGTAAGTAAGGGTGTATATAAAGTAAAAACATTTACCGAAAAGCCCACCCAAGAAATTGCAGAGTCCTTTATAGCCAGTGGCGATTTTTTATGGAACGCTGGTATTTTTGCTTGGAAAGCAAGCACCATTATTGCTGCTTTTGAAAAGTATCAACCAGAAATGTTTGAATTATTTGATGGTGAAAAAGCAAACTTTAATACGGCCGCAGAAAAACAATCTATTCTAAAAATTTATCCGCAGTGTGTAAATATATCTATTGACATTGCCATTATGGAAAAGGCCGACAATGTATATGTAATACCTGCAAGCTTTGGCTGGAGCGACTTAGGCACATGGAATAGTGCATATGAGAATATGGAGAAAGATTATTTTGCCAACGCCGTGGCCTCTGATAATGTGATTGTGATTGACGCTACGAAATGTATGATTAATGCGCCTAAGGATAAATTAGTAGTAGTACAAGGCTTAGATGATTTTATTGTAGTAGACACTAAGGATGTACTTCTTATTTGCAGTAAAGAAAAAGAGCAGTCCATTAAAGAATATGTAGCCGAAGTGAAAAGACATAAGGGCGACAAGTACATCTAAATAACAATACATCTAGCTAGAAATACATCAAAATTCGGCAGAAATTCTTATCTTAGTTTAGAACGCATTAGCTTCATAAACCTAAATTCTCCCAATGGCAACCATCATCACTGGAACGGGCAGCTATATACCTGGTCTTGTAATACCCAATGATTCCTTTAGCGACCATAGCTTTTATGGAGAAGACGGCGTATTAATTAATACTCCCAATGCCGAAATTTTTGAAAAATTTAAAGATATCACTGGTATCTATGAAAGAAGGTATGCAGAAGAAAATGTAAACACTTCTGACCTAGCATTCAAGGCCGCTGCCTTAGCCATTGAAGATGCAGGCATTGACCCTGAAACCATCGATCAAATTATTGTTGCACATAATTTCGGTAATGTTATTGCAGGCACCATTCAATCCGATGCTGTCCCTTCCATTGCCTCAAGAGTAAAAAATTTATTAGGCATTCGTAATCCTAGTTGCGTGGCCTATGATTTATTATTTGGTTGTCCAGGCTGGATACAAGGTGTGATACATGCCGACTCCTTTATAAAATCGGGTTTAGCCAAAAGATGTTTGGTCATAGGTGCTGAAACATTAAGTAGAGTCATAGACCCACACGATAGAGACAGTATGATTTTTAGTGATGGCGCGGGTGCTTGTATTGTTGAAAATTCAACAGATAATACAAGTGGTATACTCGCTAGCAGTGTGCAAAGCCATTGTATGGATGAAGCTTACTACTTATATTTAGGCAAATCATATCATCCAGAAGGGGATGAGGCTACAAGATATATTAAAATGAAGGGGCGTAAAGTATATGAGTATGCTATTAAGAATGTACCCATTGCGATGAAAGAGTGTATCGAAAAAGCAGGGGTTGATATTCATGAGGTGAAAAAATTCTTCTTGCATCAGGCAAATGAAAAAATGGATGAAGGTTTTATTAAGGCCTTGTTTAAATTATATGGTATTAAAGATATTCCTGAAAATGTAATGCCTATGAGCATTCATGAATTAGGTAATAGCTCGGTTGCCACCATTCCTACTTTATACGATATGGTAAAGCATGGCAAATACAAGGAGCATCAGTTACATAAAGGAGACGTTGTTATATTTGCCTCTGTGGGTGCTGGTATGAATATTAATGCTATTTGCTATAGGGTTTAAATATTATAATAGTTCACTTATAAAATAATTCACTTATAAAAAAAGGATCCTAATAAGTTAGGATCCTTTTTTGTGAATACGTTTATTTATAATTAATACCCTCGAACATTTTTTCCTTCTACATAATTTTTAAAGGCTTTATTACAAACCTTATTACCTCCAGGTGTGGGATAGTTGCCCGTGAAATACCAGTCGCCGGTATTGGTAGGACAACAATCATGTAAAGCTTCAATAGTTTGATAAATAACTTCAACCGGTATTTTAATATCTTCAGGTGTAATCAACTGTGCAATTTTATCTGAAATTTCTTCAGGGCTAAAGGGTTTGTATAATTGACGCACCACATTTTCAGTATGCAATTCATTAGACGCTTCTAAGGCAATAATTCTTTGATAGGTCTCGTCAATAACATTCGCCATACCCTTCTCGTTTAATAAGGCAATCGCTGCTCTAAAGGCAATGAAATCATTCATCTTGCTCATATCTATACCATAACAGTCGGGGTATCTAATTTGAGGAGCAGAGGAAACCACTATTATTTTTTTAGGACCTAAGCGAGACAACATTCTTATAATACTTTCTTTCAAAGTAGTACCTCTTACAATACTATCATCAATAATGACCAAGGTGTCTTCATCCTTGCGCACAGTACCATAGGTAATATCGTATACGTGTTGCACCATCTCATTTCTATTGGTATCTTCTGTAATGAAAGTGCGTAGTTTCACATCTTTAATGGCAATTTTTTCTTGCCTAATCTTACGATTAATCATGGCCTCCAGCTTCTCTTCAGTCACATCGGTACCCCAACTTAAAATTCTCTCAACTTTAATTTTATTAAGGTATGTTTCCATTCCTTTTACTAAACCATAAAAAGCAACTTCAGCTGTATTAGGTATATAAGAGAAAATAGTATTTTTTAAATCCTTTTCAATACGCTCTAAAACTATTTTACTTAAATGATTGCCCAATGCAATTCTTTCTCTATAAATTTTTTCGTCACTACCTCTTGAAAAATAAATTCTTTCAAATGAGCAAGCGCGTCTTTCTTTAGGAGCAATAATTTGTTCAATCTTATAATTGCCTTCATCGTCTACTAGTAAGGCTTGTCCGGGCATGAGTTCTAATACTTCGTTTTCACCTACATTAAAAGTAGTTCTGATAGCGGCTCTTTCACTGGCAGCAACAATCACTTCATCATCAATATAATAATAAGCAGGTCTAATGCCATGGGCATCTCTTAAAATAAAGCTATGGCCATTACCTACCAAGCCACCCACTGTAAAGCCTCCGTCAAATAAAGGAACTGCCTTCTTTAAAACATCAACAATATTGGGATTATTAGGATTAATCGTTTCTTCGTTGCTTAGGAAATGATGAATCACTTCCATCATGGCTGCTAAATCACTTTGTTTTTCAAAAGGAGCTGGGTCTAGATTAATTTTTTCAAATAACTCATCGGTATTGACTAAATTAAAATTACCCGCTAACGCTAAATTTTTACCTGGTATTAAATTGCGCTTGATAAAAGGATGACAAAATTCAAGATTGTTTTTTCCTTGGGTGCCGTAGCGTAAATGACCCAATAAAATTTCACCCATAAAAGGCAGATGCCCTTTCATTAAACCTGGATGCTTCGCAATATCTGGTTGAAACTTTTCTAGTTCTTGTATTTCTAAACCTATTTTATAAAATAAATCGGCAATAGGTTGTTGTGCATTACTGCGTAATCGGTATAGGAAAGGATTGCCTGGTTCAATATTTAATTTAAGTGTAGCTAAACCCGCACCATCTTGACCACGATTGTGCTGTTTTTCCATCAACAAGTATAATTTGTTTAATCCGTAGGTAACCGACCCTCTTTTTTGAAGATAATAAGAAAGAGGCTTTCTAAGTCGAATATAGGCTAGGCCACATTCGTGTTTGATTTCGTCGCTCATGATGGAGTTTAAGGAGCCCCAAATTTACAATAGTTAGCTATTGTTTACTAGTAAAGAAGTAAAAAAATTTCTAAGCTTTCGAAGTAAAGTGAGGAATCTCAATAAGTAGTAGGTCGGAGCCGGCAGCAGCTTCAATTTGGACCGCTTCTACCCCCGAAATGCCTACTGCATCTCTGCGACCTAAGATTTGACCTCCCACAGTGCAAGTCCCTTCTACACAGATGGCAAAAAGGCCTTGGCCAGCTTGGTGCATGGCATAATTAGTGGAGAAAGGCTTCTTAAAATGGCCAAGTGACAACCAAGCATCTTGATTAATGAATAAGGTATTAGGTTCATTGGGAGAAACTACGGTGAGCAGTTGATCCACCCTATCTTCTGGAAGAAATGATTTTTGATCGTATCTAGGGGTAATATTTCTTTCTTTCGGGAAGATCCAAATTTGGAATAACTCTACCCTTTTATCTTTATTAGGATTGACCTCACTATGTTGAATACCCGAGCCTGCACTCATTATTTGAACATCATGCTCTTTAATGATACAATCTCTTCCTGTACTATCTCTGTGGTGTAAGTCTCCGAATAAAGGAATGGTAATAATTTCCATGTTATCATGGGGATGGGTACCGAAACCCATGCCAGCATCAACTTTATCGTCATTTAAAACACGGAGCGCCCCAAAATGAATTTTAGTAGGATCATGGTATTGTCCAAAACTAAAACTATGGTAAGTATCGAGCCAATCAAATTGAACATGGCCTCTTTCGTTCGCTGGATAAAAAATAGATGACATATGAATAGCTAAAAATTAAAATACTTTTTCTTTCACAATCATATTGGCCACTTTTGTCCAATCTTTTAATTCAGGACAAGCTTGTAAAGAATTGTCTATAAAAACATAATAATTAGGTACACGTTCTTTGAACCAAGAATCCATTGATTTGGCCTTTTTTTCTTCTAGTGCACGTTGTGCTACTTTATTATAATCTTCTTTTAAATTTTCTCTATGAGGACTGGTGCGTTCTTTAAAATAAATAAGTCTTACTGTTTTTCTACCACGGTCGTCTAAGTATACCTGAGGTGCTGAAATTTCGCCTGGCTTCATATTTTGAATTAAAACCACCATTTCTTTATCTAATTGATCAATATTTACATAAGTAGATCCGTCACGACTTGTGATAGCGCCTCCACTAAACTTACTACTTTCATCATCACTAAACTTATTAACGGCTTCGCCAAAACTTAATCTACTCGCAATCATCTCTTTTCTAATACTATCTAAAAATAATTTTGTTTCATTGATTTCATCATTGGTAATAGGAGGAATGCGTAAAATATGTTTTACTACCGCTTCATCACCTGACCTTGAAACTAGCTGAATAATATGGTAACCAAATTTTGATTTAATGGGTGCAGAAATCTGCCCTTCCTTTAAACGAAAAGAACCCGACATAAATGCAGGATCATAATTTTTCTCATTACGGTTTAAATTAAATACACCTAGGTTTTCCTTTGCACTAGGGTCTTCAGAATATAATTTAACTAATTGATCAAATTTATTGGCACCTGATTCAATTTGTTTTCTATACTCTAACATTTGCTTGATCACATATTCTTCCACATCTCTATTGGCTTTGGGATGCATCACCAGCTCTGTAATTTGCACTTCACTTTCGTATAAAGGAAGGCTATCTACAGGTATTTTATCATAGTAATTTTTAACTTCGGTAGGTGTAATCTTAATTTTTTCAACAATTTTAGATTGCATTTCGTCTGCTAATTTTTGTTCTTTAATTAAAATACGGGTATCTTCTTTTAATTGAAAAACAGTACGGCCTGCTATCTCTTCTAACACTTCTCTAGAGCCAAATTGTTGAATATAATTACGAATACGACTTTCCATGGCTACTTCTACGTCTTCTTCAGTAACTATAACAGAATCGATAAGCGCTTGTAATACTAAAGCTTTACGCATTAGCATACCTTCCACGAATTGACACTCAGAAGGTATACTTATATTTTCTTGTCCTTGTGATTGACGCTTATAATCACCAATGGAATTTTCAACATCTGATTTTAAAATAAATTTATCACCCACTGTGGCAATAATTTTATCTGCTAACACTTTTTTTACTTGGGCATTTGCTGAAAAGGAGATGCTCAAGCAAAATAAAGAAAATGCAATGCTAATTAATTTCATCGATTTTTTATTATTTGGTAAAGTTCTGCCGCTTGGGTCATTTCCCCAAATAGCAAATCTTAATTTTTTTATAAAGTACGTTTTACTTCCTCTTCTTCAAAGGCTTCTACAATATCCCCTACTTTAAGGTCGATAAAGTTTTTAATCGTTAAACCACATTCCATATTCGATACGACATCTTTCACGTCGTCTTTGAAACGCTTTAAACTTCCTAACTCAGCACTTTGACCTTCTCCTTTAGGATATTCAACGATACCATCACGTATAATTCTAATCTTGCTATTTCTACTCAACTTGCCGTCTAATACAAAACATCCAGCAACGGTAGCCTTATCAAATTTGTATACTTCTCTTACTTCTACGTTGGCCACAATTTTTTCTTGAATTTTTGGTTCCAACATACCTTCCATCGCAGACTTGATTTCATCAATAGCGTTGTAGATAATAGAGTATAATTTAATTTCCACCCCTTCTGTCTCTGCTAATTTATTGGCTTGCATAGAAGGTCTTACGTTAAATCCAATGATAATGGCATCAGAAGCTGCAGAAAGTAGTACGTCTGATTCAGAAATTTGACCTACTCCTTTTAAAATAACTCTAATCGCAATTTCTTCAGTAGATAATTTTTGTAATGAATCACTTAAGGCTTCCACAGAACCATCCACATCACCTTTAATGATAATATTTAATTCTTTAAAGTTACCTAAGGCTAAACGACGACCAATTTCATCTAATGTAATATGTTTTCTAGTTCTTAAACCTTGCTCTCTTAATAATTGAGCACGCTTAGTCGCTAATTCTTTTGCTTCTGCCTCGTCATTGTAGACTTTAAATTTCTCACCCGCTTGTGGTGCACCATTTAAACCTAAGATAACTACTGGTGTAGAAGGAGGCGCTACTTCAATACGTTGATTACGCTCGTTGAACATGGCCTTCACTCTACCATAGAACTGACCAGATAAAATTAAATCACCTTGTCTTAAAGTTCCATTCTGAACTAAAATAGTAGCAACATATCCACGTCCTTTATCTAAAGAGGCTTCAATAATACTTCCAGAACCTTCTCTATTCGGGTTGGCTTTTAAATCTAATAAATCAGATTCTAAAATAACCTTCTCTAATAAAGTATCTACATTTAAACCTTGCTTAGCAGATAATTCTTGGTTTTGGAATTTACCACCCCAAGCTTCTACTAAAATATTCATTTGAGAAAGTTGCTCATATATTTTTTGTGGCTGCGCACCATCTTTATCAATTTTATTCACCGCAAAAATCATAGGCACATTCGCTGCTTGGGCGTGACTAATGGCTTCCTTGGTTTGTGGCATGACTGCATCATCGGCAGCTACTACAATAATGGCGATATCAGTTACTTTCGCACCACGCGCACGCATAGCTGTAAAGGCTTCGTGACCCGGTGTATCTAAGAAAGTAATGGCTTTACCATTCGGCAAAGTCACTTCATAAGCACCAATATGTTGTGTAATACCTCCTGCCTCACCCGCTACTACATTGGCATTACGGATATAATCTAGTAATGAAGTTTTACCATGGTCAACGTGACCCATAATAGTTACAATCGGCGGACGCTCAACCAAATTGGCTAAATCGTCTGCTTCTTCTTCTTCATCCATTTCTTCTGCTTCTTCTAATCCCACAAATTCTACTTCAAAACCAAATTCACTGGCTACTAGTTCAATAACTTCCGCATCTAAACGTTGGTTAATAGAAACCATGATACCCAAGTTCATACACTTGCTAATGATATCTGCAAAACTTACATCCATCAAACTTGATAACTCACTTACCGTTACAAACTCTGTAACTTGTAATTTATTATCTGTGATTTCATTGGTTTCATTTTCTGCTGCTTCATCTCTTTTAGCACGTCTGTATTTCGACTTCAAACTTTTTCCTCTTCCACCTGCGCCCGCTAATTTTGCTTGCGTTTCTTTGATCTTATCTTGAATGGCTTTTTGACCAATTTCTTTTTGTTCTGCAGTTTGTGGTGCATTTCTATTACCCCCTGGTCTTTGTCCGCCACCTGGTCTTTGTCCACCACCTTGACCTTGGTATCCACCGCCTGGTCTTTGTCCACCCCCTTGACCTTGGTATCCTCCACCTGGTCTTTGACCTCCGCCCTGTGTTTGATTACCCCCTTGACCCTGACCGCCACCACTTTGTTGTGGACCTTGAGAAGGAATACGTTTACGTTTACGTTTTTCTTCTTGACTCAATGGCTTAGGACGCGTATCGCTATTAATAGGTAAATCAATTTTACCCATTACTTTAGGACCTTCTAATTTTTTTGAAGCAATATTTTCAATTTTACCATGCACATTTTCAGGTGATATAGAATGATCCACTGGAGCGCGTGTTTCTTTCACTGGCTTTGCAGCAGGCTCTTCTGTTTTCTTTACTGGTTTTTTAGCAGGCGTTTCTTTAGCTGGTTTTTCAGCTGGCTCTTCTGTTTTCTTTGCCGATTTTTTAGGTCGAGTAGAAGAGTCTATTAAGGATAAATCTATTTTGTCAACTACTTTAGGCGACTCTACTTCAGGTGCCTCAATTTTAACTGTAGTAGGTTTTTCTACTTCTTTTTCAGCAGCCTTCACTGTCTTAGGCTTCTCCACTTCTTTTGCTGCAGGCTTCACCGCTTCAGGTTCTACCACTACAGGCTTCTTTGCCTTGTCTTTATCGGCCACAGCATTTTTTGGAAGCTCTACATGGTCTGCTTTATTTCTAGCTACTTTATCGCTTTGAAATTCTGCTTGCAGAGAATAATACTGATCCTCAGTTAATTTAGCTGTTGGCTTAAGGTCATCTTTAGGAAAACCTTTTTTCACTAAGAATTCAATCAAGGTATCTTGACCGATGTTGAATTCTTTAGCAGCTGCTAACAATCTTGGTAGTTTCAATTCTGACATTCTGTTGTTTTTTGTCCCGGTAATTATTTCTAATTTTTCGGAACGATTCGCCTAATACAAATATACTTTCTAAAACCAAAGGTTATTCACCTTTATCAAACTCTTCTTGTAAGATTCGACGCACATCTGCAATCGTTTCTTTTTCTAAATCTGTTCTTTTTTCTAATTCTTCAGCACCTAGGTTCAATATGCTTCTTGCCGTATCACAACCCACACGCTTAAATTCATCAATGATCCATGTTTCAATCTCATCGCTAAATTCATCTAAGTCAATATCAAATTCATCTACAATTTCTTCGTCTTCACGGTACACATCTAATTCATAACCCGTTAACTCAGAAGCTAATTTAATATTCACTCCTCTACGTCCAATGGCTAAAGAAACTTGATCTGCTTTTAAATACACTTCAGCGTGCATTTTTTCAGCGTCAATATTCATGTAACTAATTTTAGAAGGTGTTAAAGAACGTTGAATTAATAATTGAGTATTGGTTGTGAAATTAATAACGTCGATATTTTCATTTTTCAATTCTCTTACGATACCATGAATACGAGAACCTTTCATACCTACGCAAGCACCTACTGGATCAATTCTATCATCGAAAGACTCCACTGCTACTTTCGCACGCTCACCTGGTTCACGAACAATTTTCTTAATAGTAATTAAACCATCGAAAATTTCTGGTACTTCTATTTCTAATAATTTTGCTAAGAATAAGGGGCTTGTTCTAGATAAGATAATCACTGGTGAATTATTTTTCATATCCACTCTAGCAATCACCGCTCTAATATTTTCTCCTTTCTTAAAAAAGTCTTGAGGAATTTGCTCCGACTTTGGAAGAATTAATTCATTGCCTTCTTCATCTAATAATAATACTTCTTTTTTCCATACTTGATAAATTTCAGCGTTCATGATGTCGCCAATTCTATCTGAATATTTCTTCACTAAAGCATTTTTCTTCAAGTCATTGATACGAGAAGCTAATGTTTGCTTAGCCGCTAGTATGGCTCTTCTTCCGAAGTCCAAGATGTCTACTTCTTCTAATAAATCCTCTCCTACTTCATAGTCGGGTTGAATTTTAATAGCTTCAGAATAAGAAACTTCTTCTAAAGGATTATCTACATCATCATCGTCTCTAATTTGACGACGACGAATAATTTCCAAGTCACCTTTTTCAGCGTTTACGATAACGTCAAAATTTTCATCGCTACCATACTTTTTTCTAAGTAAGGTTTTGAATACGTCTTCCACCACTTTCATCATGGTCGGACGGTCAATGCTTTCTGCGTCTTTAAACTCCTGAAAGGCTTCAATTAAATTTATACTTGCCATAACATAATTTTTTTTCAAGCTTCTTGCTTGATGATTTGTTTGTTAAAATTGAACTTGAACGATTGTTGTTTTTATTTGATCAAAAGGAATTAATAAAGTTTGCACGGCTGCTTTTTTACCTTTCCCTTCTGTCCATTCTATTAATATATCTTTCTCTGTTACTGTTTTTAAAACTCCTTCTTTAATGGTCTCATCCAAAAAAGTGACTTCTACCTTGCGCCCCATATTTTTTACATACTGACGATTCAAAATCAAAGGCTCATCTATTCCTGGGGAAGAAACCTCTAAAGAGAAGTCACCTTCCGGAAACCAGGCCGCTTCTTCCATAATGCGGTATAATTTCCTGTTGATAAAAGTGCACTTTTCAATAGGCAGGCCTTGGTCGCCGTCCAAGAATATTTTGATATTATTGGTTGGCTTCACTTTCACCGAAACGCAGAAATAACTAGGCTCCTCTTTGAGAAGTTGGTCCAAAATTGGATTTACTAAGGCTATTATCTCGTTTGCTTGCATACTTAAAAAAGAAGAAGGGAACGAAATCGTTCCCTTCACATTTTCTTCTATTCTATGCCAAAGGTAATAAAACAGGATGAAATATCCCAAAATTATTGGCAGGGGCCTTATTTTTGCACTATGATGAAGTTTATTATATACGGGATGTTGATTTACTTTTTATACAAGTTAATCTTCCAGGTGGTAGTGCCAGTCAGCAAAGGAGTGAGGTCGGTAAGGAAGAATATGGAGCAGATGCAGAAGCAGCAGGCCGATGCTATAAGAAATGCCCAAAACAGTCAGAAGGCTGGTCAAAATACAAGTACCAACTACGCTCCTAAAGAAGCGCCAGTAGAGGCCGAATACATTGAATTTGAGGAAGTTAAGAAAAAATAGAGGGAAGAAATAAGCTTGTATAGGACCCTTACAAATAAGCGGCGATATCCTTTTCCACTGTCATCCCCTCTTGTAAATGAAGCACTTGAAGCCCCACCGAGGCGGCTGCAATAATATTGGGTTCATTGTCGTCAATAAATAGGGTTTCCGCTGCTAGCAAGCCCTCTTTCTCTAATATATAAGTAAAAGACGCCGGGTCTGGTTTACGCATACCCATTTCATGAGAATAATAAGGAGTCTTAAATAGAGATACAAAAGGGTAATTAGCCAGTTTGTTTTCAAACTCTGCTATAAAATGGTCGTGGTGAATTTGATTGGTATTAGAATATAAAAAAGTATTGTACTTGGTATTGTTTTGCTGAATCCACTCAATGCTGTTTTTTCTAAACCCAACAAGTAGTGCGTTCCAAGCAAAAAGAATTTGCTCATTGCTTAAGGGTAAATTCATTAAGGTCCTTACCCCATCATAAAATTCCTGTTCATTTACAAAGCCCATTTCCAAGTCTAAAAATAATTGGTGCGATTTATTCAAAGTAAAATGCTGGTCAATGTCTGCAATACCAATAGAGGTAAAAGCGGTATTCATTTTTTTAAAATCAATATCATATAAGACATTACCTAAATCGAAAATTAAATTTTTAACAGCAGCCATTGATATTGAATTTTTAAGAATAATTAGAGTGGTGAAGTTAAAGAAAGATTTTAATTATTGTATATTTGAAATATGAAACAAAGCCTAGCACATATTGCTTTGGTGGTTCGTGATTATGACGAAGCCATTGCTTATTATACGAATACTTTAGGGTTTACATTAATTGAAGACACCGTTTTATCAGAAACCAAAAGATGGGTAATGGTGCAACCAACTGGGGCCAATAATGGTTGTACATTATTACTTGCT
>JBILDC010000033.1:0-4896 GCA_044352855.1 Sediminibacterium sp.
AAGGTTTAAAATCATTGGGTTAATACCTATAAATATTGCAAATTACATATTAATTAAGCTGTAAACTATGAAACTCAATCTACCTTTTATTAAACATTGCCTTCAGCAATTTCTTTTAATTCTATTTTGTAGTTTTTCATTAGCTGCGCATGCGCAAGAAAATACAAAATCAAAGGCCCCTAATTTAATTATTATTACCACCGATGGCTTAAGATGGCAGGAAGTTTTTAATGGAATGGATTTTAGTATTGCAAATAAATCAAAATTTAATCATGGCGATAGTGCTTATCTCTATAAAAAATATGGAGCTAGTACCATTAGTGAAAGACAAAAATTATTAATGCCTTTTTTTTGGAATACAATAACTAGCCAAGGACAATTATTTGGAAATAGAAATAAAGAAAATAAAGTAGATGTTGCCAACCCGCACTGGTTCTCGTATCCAGGCTATAATGAAATATTTACAGGCTATCCCGATTCGGCCATTAATTCAAATGATTATGCTCCTAATCCGCATTCTAATCTAATGGCATTTTTAAATAAGCAAAAAACGTATCAAGGAAAAGTAATTGCCTTTGGAGCCTGGAATGCGTATGATAGAATTTTAAATGAAACTGTTTCAGGCTTTCCTGTTATTAATGGTTTTGAATCGGTGCAAAGTATTTTAAAAGATTCTACTACTGCCATCTTAGCAAGCTTATTAAAAGATAGCTATAAGCCTTTTAAAGAAGTGGAATCTTTGGATGTATTCACGCATTATCAAGCCATGCATTATTTAAAAACAAAACAGCCCAAGGTGATGTATATAAGTTATGGTGAAACCGATGAATGGGCGCATCATGCTAATTATAGTAATTATTTAGATGCAGCACATCAGGTAGATGCCTGGATAGGAGATATATGGAATTGGGTGCAATCAACCCCTGGGTATAAAAACAATACTTATATATTAGTCACCACCGATCATGGTCGTGGATTTGGCGACGCTTGGACAGACCATGGTGCCGAGGTTAAAGGTGCTTCAAGTATTTGGTTTGCTTTATTGGGGCCTAATGTAAAAAATAACCCCTTGCTTGCCATTGGGAAATTGGGAGAGCAGGACAATGCAAATCAATTGTTTCAGAAGCAATTAGCTGCTACCATTACAAAGTTAATAGGCTATCCTTTTGTCGCCGAACACCCTATAGGAGCAGCCATTTACTAGCTTTTGAAGTCTAAACAAGTTGGCGTAACTTTATACCATGCTATATCAAAAAAACATAAGACAAATTTTAGCGGTAGTCATGCTACTGGTCTTTGCGTTTAGCATTACCTCACAAAAGACCATACATGATTTAGTTGCCAAACATAGCGATAAGGTAAAATGTGATGTACATAAGAATTTACCTATTGAACAAGTTGAAAATTCAAGTATTCATTGTTCACACGATAATTTAGTAGCTACTTCTCCTTTTGTTGAATTTAATTTTAATATTGAATTAGCGCAACCGGTTCAAAATATTATTACAAACACTCATCTAGTTTGTTTTTACTTTTCTAATAAGAATTATTCTTTAGACTCTAGGGGCCCCCCTGCTTTTATTTGTTAGGTATCGGTTTTTATAACAAATAAAAAATAATCATGAAAAAATATGTATTAGCCTTACTCTTAATGAGTATGGGATTGGTTTTTGCAAGCGCTACAATGGCGCAACAATTTACTTTAACAGGAAAAGTATTTGATAAAGCAACAGGTAAAACTTTACCTGGTGCGAGTGTGTATCTTCCAGAAATAAAAAAAGGGGCTATCGCCAATAAAGAGGGCGTCTTCATTATCAATATAGAACAAGGATCGCATGTATTGGAAATTAGTTATGTGGGCTATGCGACAGATGTAGAAAATATTAAGCTACAAAAAAATACGTCGCAAGATTTTTATTTAAATAGTTCGGTATTAGAAGGGGGCAATGTGATTGTCACTAGTTTTTTAAGAGCCACTTCTACAAGAAGAACTCCAACACCAGTAACTATTATCAAAAAAGAGGAATTATTTCGTGGCGTATCCACAAATTTAATAGATGCCTTATCTAAAGTGCCAGGGGTTTCACAAATATCAACAGGGCCAGCCATTTCAAAACCCATCATTCGTGGACTAGGTTATAACCGTGTGGTGGTAATGAATGATGGTATTAGACAAGAGGGGCAACAATGGGGCGATGAACATGGTATTGAGATTGACGAGTACAATGTGAGTCGCACAGAAGTATTGAAAGTGCCTGCTTCATTAATATATGGATCAGATGCATTAGCAGGGGTGATTAATATTATCTCTAATGTACCAGTGAGTGAAGGGGTGATGAAAGGAAATGTATTTTCTAATTACCAATCTAATAATCGTTTAACGGGTAGTCACTTCGACCTTGCAGGTAACAAGAAAGGTTTTATTTGGGGTATTAATTATAGTGCAAAAAATGCAGGGGATTATAAAAATAAATATGATGGCAATGTTTTTAACTCCAGATTTTTAGAACGCAACGGCGGTGGTTATATTGGTATTGAAAAAAACTGGGGCTATTCACAATTATCGTTCAGTAATTTTTATCAAAACTTAGGTGTGGTAGAAGGCGATCGTGATGCAGCCGGTAAATTTATTATGTTAAAAGATGTGGGTGGTATCGCAGAGGAAGTAGTTGTGGACGCTGCCGAGGAAAAAAGATTTACACCCCGTGCACCTATGCAAAAAATCGAACACAGTAAATACACATTGGATAATAATATTAAAATTGGTAATGATAGATTGAAAGCCACATTTGGATTACAACGAAACCAAAGGATGGAATTTGGCAATGTATTAGACTTAGATGAAAAAGAATTATTTTTTGATTTAAAAACATTCAACTACGCAGTACAATATTTACAAGCAGAAAAAAATAATTGGAAAAATACTTTTGGAGTGAATGGAATGCGTCAAACCAATACCAATAGAGGGGAGGAAGCCTTGGTGCCAGACTATACTAGCTTTGATATTGGTGCATTTTACTACACACAAAAGCGAACAGATAAAACAAGCTGGAGTGGAGGTTTGCGTTATGACCAAAAGTATATGAACTATATTAATCCTGCACAATTTGTATGTCCTCCAGGCTTAGCATGTATTGCTTTATACGATCCAAAAGAATCTAATAAACAGTTCAATAATATTTCTGGGGCCATTGGAGTGGCGCATGATTTAAGTGATCAAGTGACATTGAAATTTAATATCGCACGCGGATTTCGCGCACCCAATATGGCAGAGCTGGCTTCTTATGGTGCGCATGAAGGCACTAACCGATTTGAGTATGGTAATGAATCATTAAAGTCAGAGAAAAGTTTACAATTTGATGCTGCTATTGAATGGAGTAATGAACATATGAGTATTGCAGGAAATGTTTTTTACAATACCGTAAATGACTATATCTTTTACCAGAAGCTAACTGCTGCAGGTGGAGGAGATTCTATTATCATGGACTATGCACATAGTATAGATGGCGATGAATTATACGCTTTTGCTTTTAGACAAAAAGACGCACACTTATATGGCGCAGAATTCAATGTCGATTTTCATCCACATCCATTAGATTGGTTGCATGTGGAAAATAGTGTGAGTTTAATACGTGGACAATTTAAAGACGCTTTAGATGGTTCTAAAAACTTACCAGGTATTCCAAGTGCAAGATGGTTGTCTGAAATTAGAATTGAAATGTTTAAAAAATCTAATCTCATCCGAAATAGCTTTTTCACTTTTCAACTAGACAATGTATTTACTCAATCAAATCCGTTTTTAGGTTACAATACTGAAACGCAAACGCCTGCCTATACTCTTTTAAATATTGGTTATAGCACACAAATACAACGTAAGAATAAAACACTATTCAGTGTTTCCTTGGTTGGGCAAAATATTGCCGATGTTGCCTATCAAAACCATTTGAACCGATTAAAGTATGGACCAACCAATGAGGCCAGCGGCCGTATGGGCGTATTTAATATGGGTCGTAATTATAGTTTGAAAATAAATGTCCCCTTGCAGTTTGATTAATATGATAAGACCGGCGCTGAAAGCGCCGGTCTTATTTACAGAAGGTGTGGTGAAGTTGTAATTAAGCATATCTCACATCTGATTCTAAATCAGATGCAGGGTAATTGAAAACGGAGATGTTATATTTTCCCAATAACTCAATAAATGAACTTTTAGAACAGCCTATCATTTCTGAGGCTTGGCCTAAAGAGAGTTTCCCTATTTCGTATAATCTTGTAGCAACGATAACAGTTAGTTCGTTGCTGTTGATTTCTACATTATCGGGGATGTTCAAATTCATACTCTTCATAATTCGAATTTAGAGAAAATATTGCCATTTTTCGTACCCTGCAAATAATTTAATGTTAATCAACGAATTAAGCACATAAAACAAATCAATTTCCAAGTATTTACCGCAAGCTTTTGGGGTATAAATGAATTGAACTAAATTGAGGGTATGAAAAAAGCAATTTTATTTACGACGATCTTATTTAGTATTTGCATTGGAGCAAATCAAACTTTAATAGCTCAAAATACTAAAGCCACCACTACCTTAAGTAAGGAGGAACAAAAAGTAATGGACTATATCGATGCCAATATGCCAAGGGCTATTGCGTTATTAAAAGAGTCGGTAGATATTAATAGTGGCACTTTAAACATAGAAGGGGTAAAAAAAGTAGGTGCCATTTTTGCGCGTGAATTTGAGAAAGCCAACTTTAAAACTAAGTGGGTACCTATGCCCGATTCACTTCGCCGTGCAGGTCATTTGGTGGCAAGTATTGGATTTGATGATGCAGAAAACGCCACAGCCGCAAAAACTTCATCCGCAAGAAAACCAAACTCCTCTAAAAAGAAAAATGAAT